>JAICEW010000133.1 GCA_025923995.1 Vicinamibacteria bacterium
AGCAGCGCGCTCTTGCCCTCCGACTCCAGCCGCACCAGATCCGCGTCGAGCCGGTGGTCGCAGAGCCCCCGCTCGTCGAAGAGCCGGTGGCTGCCGACGAGCACGACGCGGCCGTCCACGCGTCCCGTGGCGCCGCGGCCAGGGATCTCCCCCATCTCGGTCGCCGGCTCGGCCGCGATGCCCTCCGCGCGCGCGCGCGCGAGCACCGCCTCCGCGATCGGGTGCGCGCTGCGCGCCTCCACCGCGGCCGCCAGCGCCAGCACCTCGCGCGCGGAGCCGCTCGCGGGCAGCACGTCCGTGACCTCGGGACGGCCCGTGCTGAGCGTGCCCGTCTTGTCGAACACGACGCCGCGCACGCGGCCGAGGTCCTCCAGGTGCACGCCCCCCTTGATGAGCACGCCCCGACGGGACGCCGCCGTGAGGCCCGAGACGACCGCGACCGGCGTCGCGATCACCAGCGCGCAGGGGCACGCGATCACCAGGAGCACCAGCCCGCGGTAGGCCCAGGCCGCGAACCCGCCGCCGGCCAGGAGCGGCGGGACACACGCGACTCCGATGGCCAGCAGCAGCACCAGCGGGGTGTAGACGCGGGCGAAGCGGTCCACGAAGCTCTGGCTGGGCGCCCGCGAGGCCTGCGCCTCCAGCGTGCGGCGCAGCACGCGCGCGAGTGTCGTCTCGGCCGCGACGCGGCTGACCCGCACGTCCAGCGCGCCCTCGCCGTTGATCGACCCCGCCAGCACCAGGTCGCCCGGCTGGCGCTTCACGCGCTTGCTCTCGCCGGTGAGCGGCGACTGGTCGACTCCGCTCACGCCGGCCTCCACGATGCCGTCGAGCGGCAGCCGCTCGCCCGGCTGCACCACGATCAGCTCCCCGCGGCGGACGCGGTCGGCGGGCCGGCGCGTCTCGCCGTCGGGCCCGCGCACGAGCGCGGTCTCGGGCGCCAGGTCCATGAGCTCGCCCAGCGCGCGGCGCGCCCGCTCGCGGCTGCGCGCCTCCAGGAGCTGGGCCAGCGAGAACAGCACCACCGTGGCCGCGCCCTCGCCCCACTCGCCCACCGCCATCGCGCCCAGCACGGCGATCGTCATCAGGGCGTTCATGTCGAGCGCGCCCTGGCGCGCCCGCTGCAGGCCGCGGCGCGCGACCGCGGCGCCGCCGACCAGGATCGCGGGCAGGTAGAGCGCGATCGCCCAGACGGGCGAGACGAAGCCCAGAGCGAAGCCGCCGGCGGCGAGGCCGACCGCCACCAGCGTCGCGCGCGCGGACGCGGGGCGGGGCGCGGCAGCGCTCGTCTCGCGCGCCGGGAATCCCGCCTCCGCCAGCGCGCGCTCGACCAGCCCGTCCGCGAGCGTGTGGACGACCGTCGCCTCCCCCGTCACGGGCGAGGCCTGCACCGAGCAGACGCCTTCCAGCCGGCCCAGGCGCTCCTCGATCAGCGCCACCTCCGCGGCGCAGTCGAGCCCCTCCACCAGGAACGTCTGGCGGCGCTCCCCCTCGCAGCCGGGACAGGGCGACGCCTTCATCGCCGGCGGCGGCCCCGCCGCCCGTCCTCCGCCGCGTGCGAGAGGCCCATGTCCACGAGCGTGCGGATGTGCTCGTCGTCCAGCCGGTAGTACGTCCGCTTGCCCTCGCGGCGCACCGCGACCAGCCGCCTGTCGCGCAGCAGGCGGAGCTGGTGGCTGGCGGCGGAGGGCGAGACCTCCAGCAGGGCCGCCAGGTCCGAGACGCACAGCTCGTCGACCGACAGCGCGTGCAGGATGCGGGTGCGGGTGGCGTCGCCCAGCAGCGAGAAGGTCTCGGCCAGGCCCAGCGCCCCCTCGAAGCTGACCAGGGACCGCTTCACCCGGCGCACCCGCGCCTCGTCCACGAACCCGGCGGGCGGAACATCTGAACGATTGATCATTCGTGCGGATGATAGGACGGGCGAGGGGCCGCGGTCAAGCGGCCCCTGCGGACGGGTCGTGGAGCGAACGGCGGAGCGGCGCCGGTCCTAGTTGGCGCCGTCCCCCTGCGCGAAGCGGACGGTGTAGCCGCCGATCCGCTTGCCGTGCTCCTTGCCCACCTCGATGTCCACTCGGTAGTGGATGCAGCCGTACAGGCGGGACAGGCTCGACTCCTCCTTCATGGCGTCGAACTCGGCGGCGTGACCAGGGAACAGGTGCCCCAGCACCAGCGCCGCCGCGGCCGAGAAGGTGGAGTGTCCCGACGTGAACGAAGGGAAGTTGGGCAGGCCGATGGCGGTCTTGATGGCCGGATCGAGCTGGCTGGGGCGCGGGTTGAAGTAGGCGTACTTGGCGTCCCAGCAGCCCACCGCGGCGTCGTGCATGGCCATGTTGAGCAGCGCGAAGGCGCGGGCGGCGCGCACCTCGCTCATGCGCGCGTCGCGGACGAACTCGGCGGCGATGTCGTTCCAGTGCCCGGGCGGCGTGTAGGTGCCCGCGCCGTCCGACCACTTGTTGGCGATCGCGACCTGCTCGCGGGTCGCGTTGTCGGTGTAGCTCTTGACCTCGGCCAGCTCCTGCCGCATCTGGGCGGACGAGGTGGACGGCGGGGCCGGCGGCCGCTCGGCCAGCACGTCTGCCGGGGTCATGGCCCAGGCCCGCACCTGCCCGAACAGCGGCAACATGGGCGGACGCGGCGGGCTGTCCTGGCTGACCCAGGCCACTTCGCCCCGCGCCGTGGCCGCGGCGGCCATCGCGTCCCAGATCGCGCGCGAGCCTCCGGCGGTGCGCATGCCGTCGGACGCGGCGCGGGCCTGGAACACCGCCGCCACCGACCGTCCCAGCGCCACGCCAGCCTCGACGTCGCTGGGCGCGGCCTTGCCCGACCACACGGCGGCGCTCCTCTGGTCCTGCGCGTGCTGCGCGATCTCGTCCACCGCCGCCGGGAACAGCAGCCGCATCAGCGTCTCGTTGACGCCGGACATCACGGCGTCCGCCGACGGGTACGCGGGCACGTCCGCGGTGGCCAGTGCCTGCACGCCCGAGTCCACGCGGCTGGGAGCCGGCCGGTTGTAGAGGTACATGTGGTACCAGGCCGACTTCAGCGCCTCGAACTGCGCGACGGTGACGTAGCTGTAGGCGCGCGCCGCGTAGGGCGGGTTCGCGAACGGGAACTGCGGGTCGGCGAACGGGTTCGTCGCGTCGGGAACGGGATAGGTGCCGTCCGCGCGCGGCGCCGGCGGCAGGTTGTAGCGCGCGACCAGCTCGCGCAGGATCTGGTTCCAACGCAGCACGCCCCCGGCGCTCCAGTACGAGACGACCTGGCGCTGCTCGGCGGTCAGGGCGGCCTGCGCGGCCTTGATGGCGGTGAGCTCGGCGCGATACGCGTCGGAGGTCACCGTGCCCGGCGGCGGCACCGCGATCTGCGTGGGGCCGCTCAGCACCAGCATCCGCCATTGGCCGGCGTTCGCGTCGGTGCTCGACGGCGACAGCGGCGGGAGGTCCTCGGTCTGCGTGATCCCCTGCTGGCAGCCGGCGGCGCCGAGGCAGAGCGCGATGACGGCGGCCGACGCGGCCTGATGGGTCCTGTTCATGGGTTCCTCTGGTCCCTACCTGGAGAAGCGGAAGGTGTACATGAGCCCCGCGCCGAAGGCGGTGGAGTCGCCGACGTTGCGGCCGGTGAGCGTCTTCGTCACGCTGGCGCGCAGCGCGAGGTCGGCCGGCCGCGGCAGCGTGTACATGACCATCAGCTCGAGGCTCGAGAAGTCCATCTTGTTCGAGACGAACGGCATGTCCTGGCGGCGGATGTCGGCGCCGCCGCGCGTCGTCTGCTGGTAGAAGGACACGGGGACCATCCAGGAGCGGTTCATGAACCCCGCCCGCACCGTGTAGTCGAAGAGGTCAGGCATCTCGACCTGGTCGCTCAGGAACAGCTGGCCGTTCGTGTAGTACGCCGACCGGTCGAGCGTGACGTTGCCGCGCCAGGTGTAGGCGGCCGTGGCGTCCGCGAAGAGGCCCGGGCCGAAGCGGTACTGCGAGGTGAGGCGGGTGGAGAAGCGCTCGCTGTGCAGGCCGATGGACAGCGGCAGCAGATCGGGCGTGTAGTCCGTCACCGGGAACCCGTAGGACACGACCGCGAATCCGTCGAAGCCGCCCCTGGTGAACAGGCGCCCCTTGGCGGCCAGGGTCAGGTCCTGCACGCCGCTCTGCCCGTGGAGCGTGCCGGCGCTGGCTTCGGTCGAGACGTAGGGCAGCATCGCGATCAGGTTGATGCGCGACGTGAGGCCGTAGTTCCCCATCCAGACGACGGCGGCCGTGCTGACGTCGCCGACGTTCCCGTTCTCGCGCTTCCTCTCGCCCTCCCAGTACTCGGTCCAGCTGCCGTGCCCGTACAGGACGCCGGTGAACAACGCCTTGCCCGGGACCATCAGGCCGTCGTCGATCGTCTGGGCCCGTGCCGCCGGCGCGAGCGCCAGCACGAGTGCCAGGACCAGGCCTGGGACGACGAACTGCGGCGAACGATTCTCGGCCGACGACTCCATCGCTGGGGCCTCCTTGCTCGCTAGGGCGGTTGAACTGGCGCGCCTATAGCAATGGGCATGCCCGCCATGCGAACGCCTCGAGTCCTCGCCTCCAACGCGCGGTCCAACCGTGGGTTGCCGCCGAGACGCCGTCGCCCGGCGAGGTGACGGCTCCTGCCGCGCGCGTGCTCGATCGTACGAACTCCGCGTTGGCGCTATGCGCGGCGAGGCCGCGCCGCGGTCAGGCCTGCGCCGGGGGAAGCAGCGCCATGTACGCGTCGGCCGTGCGCCGCGGCTCCAGGCCCAGCGCGCTCGCGTACTCCTGAAGGAAGCCGCGCAGGTACACGGGCGGCGGCAGCAGCGCGTGGCGCTCCTGCTCGATGTACTCCAGGTAGCGGACGCCCACCTTGCTGCGCAGCGAGATCTCGCGCAGGCCGATCCCCTTCTGCTCCCGGAAGCGGCGCAGGGCGGCGCCGGTCACGGGCTCGGTCAGGAGGACCGCGCCCGAGGCGGGATCGGCCGGACTGGTCGGGATCTGGGGCGCCCTCTGGAAGCCCTGCTCCTCGTCGTAGACCCGGCGCTTGGCGGGGTCGCGCAGCACGCAGTAGGCCTGCTCCACCCGCGTGCGCGCCTCGCGCATCTCCTCGGGGTCGAGCAGGGAGTAGGTCGCGAGCGATCCCTCGCCGTAAAGGTCCAGGCAGAAGCGATACGCGCGGTCGAGCTGCTCGGGGCTGGCGGCGGGTTCCACCCCCAGCACGTCGTAGTGCGTCCGCAGGTCCATGGCGCTACCTCGGAAGGGCGAGGCCGTCGTTCTGGAGCAGTGCGCGGGCCAGCTTGCTGACCTTTTCGGCGGCGCGGCAGTGCGGGAAGGCGGACATGAAGAGCCGCCGCTGGCGGACGCACTGCCAGACCGTGTCGTCGTAGTCGATGAACCCGGCGTAGGTGGCGCGGATGCCCAGGTGGCGCATGCAGGCGGTCACCAGCTGGTGCCCGATCGCGATGTCGGCCGGGCCGCGCGCCTGGTTCACGACGAAGCGCGGATGGAACGACGCGATCGCTTCCTTGAGCGCGTCCGACTGCCCCGGCGCCTCCCTCTCCACCACGCCCAGCAGGTCCAGCGGCGTGCGGATGCCCCAGGGGTTCTTCTGGTCCAGCGCGCTCTCCACGATGTCGCGCACGTCCTGGGTCTGCGCCAGCTCGCGCAGCCGACGGTAGAGCGCGCTCTTGATGAAGCGGTAGCTGTTCTCGATGGAGGTCGGCTCCGGCACCACGGCCAGCATGCCCACGTCCGAGATGAGGAAGAAGTCGAGGATGTTGAAGGAGGTCCCCGCGCCCAGGTCGATGAGGACGATGTCCACGTCGAGGGCGCGGATGCGGTTCAGCACGCGCACCTTCTGCTGATGCTTGATGTTGGCCGCGCTCAAGACGTCCGAGGCGCCGCTGATGAGCCGCAGGCCGGGGCAACCCGTCTCCTGTGCGACCTCCTCGATCGTCTCCACCCGGCGCCGGATGAAGTCGCCCATGGTCAGCGCGGGCGCGGGCAGCCCCAGGCAGGTATGGAGGTTCGCGCCGCCCAGGTCGGCGTCGACCAGCACGACCCGCTTCCCCATCCGCGCCAGCTGCCAGCCCAGCGAGGCCGTCAGCAGGGACTTGCCGATCCCGCCCTTGCCGCCGCCGAGCGACCAGATCTGCCGGCGAGGCGGTGGGTCGGGCAGGGGCGCGACGGCGGTCATGCCGTCCTCCCGGGCGCGCGCATCACTGGATGGTCACGCTGGCGAGGACCGCGTCCACCAGGGCCCGCGAGGCCTTCGACTTCTTCCACTGCGCGGCGGGGGCGTAGACGACCACGCAGAGCGAGCGGCCGTTGCCCACGAGCGAGACGTTGCGCTGCCGCCAGAGGCGATGGCCGCGGATCTCCTTGTCGTACTCGACGGCGAAGGCGGAGTCGAGCGCGCGGTGGCCGTTCACCTCTCCGCCGATGAAGTCGTACTCGTACGCGACCTGCGGGTGCGTCTCCATCGGCGGGGCCAGCCGCTCCATCATGCAGTCCACGTGGAAGCTGTCCAGCCCCTGCTCGCCCTGGCGCTCGACCAGGCGCAGGCCCACGTCGGCGCCCCAGGCGTCGATGCGCGAGCCGTCCTTGACGCTGACGTTCCAGTCGGACGGCGTGAGGAACGTGACGTGGCCCGAGGGGTTGCGGTGCTCGTCCGTGAGCTGCGGCGGAGGCAGGGCTTTGCCGCCGGCCACACCCAGGGCCGGTGACAGGAAGATCGCGAGCGCTGACGCCGCGACTTCACGCCTCACAAAGAACCGACTCCTCGGCGCTCTGGGGGCCGCCTTGTTTGGGAGGGAACATAGCGTAGTTGGGCCCGGGAAGGCAACCGGGAACTTGAGGTCGAGGGCCCTACAGCACTGCGAGCCTTAGGAGTATCGCTTCCAGCGTCCCGGCGGCGATGGCTCGCCCCTTCTCCGAAATCCGGTACGGGTCCACCGACGCTCCGCGTGGGTCCACGTCCCCCACCTTCGTGCCGGCCTCGGCGTGGACGCCATCCGCCAGCAGACCGCGCAGCAGCCCGTCGATGGCCGAGACCACGGGAGCCGATCCGACCTCCGCGACGGTGTCGCCCGCGCGCACGAGCTGCCCGATCGCGCGCAGGCCGCGGAACCGGCCCGAGCCCGGCGCACGCAGGACGCGCGCGACCGTGTGTCCCAGGACCTCCGCGGGGCGCCCCGTGTCGGCCAGGGCCTCGCCCTCCCAGCGCACGAGGCCCAGCTCCGCCCCGCGCTGGGTCTCGATCACCGCGTGCACGTCCGTGGGCGCCCGGAACCCGGGGCCCAGGCCGATCACCAGCGGCGCGTCCGCGGGGGTCGTGCCCAGGTTGCGCTTGGCCATCCGCCCGTCCACGAGCACGTCCGGGCGCAGCTCGCGCAGGCTGGCGCCGTCCGGGTCGAGGCAGACCGGCACGAACCGCTCGGGCGACGTCAGCGCCGCCGGCAGGTCCGCGCGGTCCACGAGGCGGGCGGGCACGCCGTCGACGTCGGTCACGCCCGCGAACACCGCCTGCGCGAACGCGACATGCCGTCGCAGCGCGAGCGGCTCGGGCCGCTCGAGGACGGCCACGCGGAACCCGGCCAGGAAGACGAGGCGGGCCGCGGCGGAGGCCATCTCGCCGCCGCCGCGGAAGACGACGAGCCGGCCGCTCAACGCGGGGCTTTGAGGCGGCCCGGCAGCTCCATGCGCATCGGCCGCACGTCGTCGGGAGCCACGCCGCGGCGGACCGCGATCATCTCGGCCAGCACGCTGACCGCGATCTCCTCCGGCGTGACCGCGCCGATCTCCACGCCCAAGGGGCAGCGGACCTGGGCCAGCTCGTCCGCGGGCACGCCCTGCTCCTCGAGCGCCGTCACCACGTGGACCAGCTTCGGCTTGCTGCCGAGCAGGCCGACGAAGCGCAGGCTCCGGCCCAGCACGGTGCGCAGCGCCTCCGCGTCCCCGCCGTGCCCGCGCGTGACCACCACCGCGTAGGTGTTGCGGCCCAGCGTCAAGCGGTCGGCGGCGGCCGGGAAGTCGTCGACCAGGATCAGGTCCGCGTCCGGGAAGCGGTCGGGGTTCGCGAACTTCACGCGATCGTCCACCACCTCGACCCGGAAGCCCGCGCCCTTGGCCAGGCGGGCCAGCGGCTGCGCGACGTGGCCGGCGCCGAAGAGGCAGAGCGTGGGCGTGCCCTCGACCGGCTCGATGAAGACCTGCATGCGCCCTCCGCAGACGAGACCGTCCTCGCCCGCCTGGTCGGGCGTCAGGTCGTACGAGGCGTTCTGCGGCCGCCGCTGGTCGATGGCCTGCCGCGCGCGCCACGTCATCTCGGCCTCGACGCAGCCGCCGCCGATCGTGCCCACGATGCGGCCGTCCGCGTAGACGAGCATCTTCGCGCCGGCCTTCTGCGGCGTCGAACCCTCGGTCGCGATGACGGTCACCAGCGCGGCCGGCTCGCCGTCCGCTTCGGCCCGCAGGGCCGCCTCGAGCACTTCCCTCACGCCGTCAGGATAGCCTCACCCGAGCCGCCGCGCATCGCCACGGGCCGATCCGGCCACCACGGTGCCGTACGGCGGGCACAGGCGCGCCGCGATCCGCTCCGCCGCCGCGGTCCGCCCCGGGTCCTCGACCTTGTTCAGGAAGACCGCGGACCGCAGCCCCGGCCGCAGCCGCGCGGGATAACTCTCGGGATGCGACAGGCACCGGACCAGGGCGTCTCCGGTCACGGGCTCGTCCGGACCCAGGCCCGTGAGCCGGCCGACGATCTCGGGCCGGTGCACGAGCGCGCCGCCCGCGGGCGTGCCGAGCACGTCCAGCGCCGCCAGCACGACCATCACGGTCGCCGACGCGGGCACCACCGGCTCGTGCCCGGCCGGCGCCTTGAGCGACCGGCTCCGCGCGCCGTCCGCCTCGATCAGGACCAGGTCGGCGCGTGAGCGGAGCGAGTCGACGCGCTCGGGGGCCAGGCCCTCCAGCTTGTCGGGACGGACGCGCCGGCCCAGGATGGTCGCGCGCCCGTGGTCGCGCAGCGCGGCCTCGACGTCCGCGTCGGTTGCGCCGTCCGACTCGACGAACAGCGGGCCCGTGGTGGCCTCGGGCAACGTTCCCATGTGCGTGGTGGTGGTGACCAGCACGCGCCAGCCGCGCGCGCGGGCCTGCGCGGCCAGCGCGTACACGAGCGTCGTCTTCCCCCCCGCCCCCACCACCGCCACCACGTCGCCCCGGCCGATCCCGAGCGGGACCAGCAGATCCGTCACGGTCCGGTGTACTCGAGCACGAAGAGGCCGCCCTGCATGTCGCTGGCGACGATGAGGTTCGAGCCGGGGAAGATGTACGCGCCCCAGACCCCGCAGAACGGGAACGAGCCGCAGGTCGTGTCCGTGAAGGTGTCGTACGAGCCCATGAGCGCGGGCCGCTCGGGGTCGCGCACGTCGAGCAGGTGCACGCCCTCCGTGTAGTGGGCCACGAGCAGCCGGTCGCCGTCGATCAGGACGTTGTGCGGGATGCTGCTGGGCGACGCGATGTACTCCGTGACCTTGCGCGGGGCCATCGGGTTCAGCAGGTCCCACCCTTCCAGCGGGCGTCCCTGCCGCTCGTCCGTCGTGAACAGGTAGCGGCCGTCCCGCGTCGTCCAGGCGTTGTGCGTGAAGCGGCCGCCCGTGAAGAAGCGCGTGACCTCGAAGATGCCCGACGGGTTCGAGACGTCCAGCAGGGCCAGGAAGCCGTCGTTGATCGCGGCCGCGTAGAGGATGTTGCCCCGGTTGTACGAGTCGTGGATGTAGAAGCCCGTCCAGGAACCGACCTCCTCCGGGTCCTCGGGGTTCGACAGGTCGAGGACGCGCATCCCTCCGGTGCGGCCGTTGGCGCCGTTCGCGAAGAGAAGGCCGCGCGCGGTGTCGATCCACAGCGAGTGCGCGGAGCGGAACGTGCGGCTCCAGGTCTGGATCTTCTCCGGGCGGTCCGGGTTGCGCATGCTGATGATGTCGAGCCCGTACTGCGCTTCGGTGGTGACGTAGACGTACTCGCCGTAGGTCCGGATCTCGCGCCACTGGCTGCCGGCGCCGGCCACGAAGCCCACCTGCCGCGGGTTGCGCGGGTCGGTCACCTCCACGATGGAGGTCCCCAGCGAGGTGCCGGTCAGCGCGAAGCGCCTCCCGTCGCGGTGCGTGTAGCCCCAGTTCCCCGCGGCCGTGGCTCCGGGGTTGCCGGTCATGGCGCCGAGGTCGACGCGCGCGCGCAGGGCCATGTTGCGCGCGTCGGGGGAGCCCGGTGTCGGCATCGGCTGACCGGTGGACGCGCCCGGGGAGTCGCCGCCGCAGCCCGCCGCCATGAGCGCCGCACAGAACGACCAGACGATTGGACGAGGCTTCATCGGGGCAGGATCGCGGCGGGAGCGCCCGCGTGTCAAGAGGCGCGGCTGGGCGCGACTTCGTCCAGGGCCGCGGCCAGCAGGTCGGGGTCGACCGGCTGGCGCACGCAGGCCGCGAAGAGGCCGCGCTGGTCGCCCAGCTCGTCCGCGCCGGCCAGCGCGACGAGGCGCACCGCCTCGGTGGTGGCGTGCGAGCGCAGCCGCTCCGCCACCTGGGGCGCGGAGAGCTTGGGCAACACGCGGTCGAGCACCATCGCGGCCGGCATCAGCCGCAGCGCGGCCTCCACCGCCTCCACGCCGTCGACCACGTCGTGCGTCGTGAACCCCCGCCGCTCCGCCACCCGCCGCACCTCGCGCCGCGTGCGCTCGTCGCCCGTGGCCACCAGCAGCAGCGGGCTCGCATCGGCGGACAGGCGGTACAGCGGCAGCGTGAACGAGAAGACCGAGCCCTGGTCGGGCACGCTCTCGACCGACACGCGCCCGCCGTGGGCGCGCACCATGCGGTCGCAGATGTAGAGGCCCAGCCCCGAGCCCTCGATCGCGGCCACGCGCCTGTCGCGCACGCGCGAGAACGGACGGAACAGCCGCTCCCGGTCCGCGGCTCCGATGCCGATGCCCTGGTCGTGCACGCTCACCGTCACCTGCGCGCCGTCCCGCTGCAGCGCCACCTGGACGGGGCCGCCGGCGGGCGAATACTTCACCGCGTTGGAGAGCAGGTTCTCCAGCACCTCCGCGATGCGCTCGCGGTCGGCCCACACCGGCAGCGGCTCCTCGGGCAGGTCGAGCGACAGCGGGTGGCGCTCGTCGGCGGGCATCCGCTCCACCACCTGGCGCACCAGGGAGGCCAGGTCGACCAGGGCGAACTCGAACGGGAAGTGGCCCGCCTCCAGCCGGGTGGTCTTGAGCGTCTTGTCCACCAGGCTGGCCATGTGCGTGGCGGCGTCGATGATCGCGCGGGCCTGCTCGACGCGCTCCCCGACCGGCGCGTCCGGCCGCCATTCCAGCAGCTCGGCGTGCCCCAGCACCCCGGCCAGCGGCGCGCGGAAGTCGTGCGCGACCACGTTCACCAGCTCGCTCTTGGTGCGGTCCAGCTCGACCAGCTCGGCATTGGTCCGCTCCAGCGCGGCGAACAGCTCCGCGTTGCGCATGAGGATGCCCACGCCGTCGGCCAGCGTCTCCAGCGTGATCACGTGCGCGCGGTCGAAGCCGCGGCGGACGTCGCTCTCCACGTTCAGGACGGCCGCCACCTCGTCGCCGGAGAAGATGGGCACCGCCACCTCGCTGCGGCTGCTGCCCACCAGCCCGATGTAGTCGGGGTCGAGCGTCACGTCCGGCACCAGCATCGTGCGCTTCTCGCGGTAGGTGCGGCCGGTCACGCCCGCGGCCAGCGCGAACTCGCGCGGCTCCTCCGCCAGCGGGTCCGGCGTGGCCACGGCCACGATGCGGTAGATCTGCCGCTCGTAGTCCGGCGTGCTGATGGCCACCACCGGGTAGCGGAACGACTCGTGGATCCGCCGGACCGTCGCCGCCAGGATGCGCTCGCGCGACAGGGTGCCCCCGATCTCGCGCAGCAGCGCGTTCACGAGCGCCAGCTGCTCGCTCCGCTCGCGCTCGGCCGCGAAGGCCATCGAGTTGGCGACGCCGATCGCGAGCTGCCCGGCGAAGCGGGTCAGGTACTCGAGGTCGTCGTGGGTGAAGGGAGGCGCGCCCGGCGTGCGGGTCGCGTTGAGCACGCCGAAGAGCGTGGTGTCCTGCCGCTCCTGGTCGAAGTAGAGCAGCGGCACGCAGAGCAGGCGCGAGACCGGGTTGCCGCGCTCGACGAACCCGCGGTGCGCGGGCACGTCGTTGATCAGGGCCGGGGCGCGGTCGCGCGCCACCTGGCCCGCCACGCCCTCGCCGATGCGGAACACGGGCGAGCCGTAGGTCTCGCGGATGGGATCGCGCGCCCAGGCCGCGAACATGCACAACATGCCGTCGTCCTCGTCGAAGCGGAGGACGCTCGCATGGTCGGCGCGGATGAGCCGCCCCGCCTCCTCGGTCGCCTTCACGAACAGCAGCCGCAGGTCGCGCAGCGCGCCCGTCTCCAGGCCCAGGTCGTACAGCGTCGCCATCTGCGCGGCCATGCGCTGCGTCTCCTGCGCGGCCAGCGCGCGCTGCAGGGCGGTCGCGAGCTGGGCCGACAGCGTGGAGAGCAGGTTCCAGTCCTCGTCGCCGAAGACGCCGGACGCCCTCACCACCTCGAGCGTGCCCAGGGCGCGCTCGCCGGCGCGCACCGGCACCGCCAGCAGCGCCGCCGCCGCCCCCGGCGCGGACGGCAGCGGCCGGCTGCCTCGCAGCGACCAGGCCAGCAACTCCGGATCGGCAGGCGTCCCGGCCGCGGGGCCCGCGCCCCGCGCCTCCGCCTCCAGGCGCAGCGTGCCGCTCTCGTCCGGCGCGTAGAACGCGACGCGCTCGTAGCCCAGGTCCGCCTGCACGCGCGCGGTGAAGAAGGAGATGAGCTCCGAGCGGTTGACCATGCCGCCCAGCTCGCCCACCAGCGCGGCGGCGCGCTCCAGCCGGCGCGCGTTCACCCGCTCGCGGTCGAAGATCTGCCGGCTGCGGATGAACGAGGCCGCGGGGCCCGCGAACAGCGACAGCAGCTGCACGTCGGCCTCGCCGAAGCCGCCCGGCTTGTCCGCGGCCACCAGCACGCCGATGAGCGTGCCCTCCGAGATCATCGGCGCCAGCACGACCGACTGCGCCTCCGACAGGCCGACCGCCTCGCGCAGCCGACGCGGGTCGCTGTCGCCCGCGTTGACGGCGTAGGCGCGGCCCGAGCGCAGCCCGGCCGCGGCCGGGTGGTCGAGCCGCACCTGCAGGCGCAGCGCGCGCGCGGCCTCGTCGGTGAGGCCGTGTGCGGGCAGCGCGACCCGCAGCTCGCGCGTGGGCCCGTCCACCAGCGCCATCAGGCACACCGACGAGCCGATGAGCGCCGCCAGCCGCTGCGTGACCATGCGGTTGAAGGGCTCCGGCTCCGCCATCAGCGACCAGTCGCGCCCGATCTCGTGCAGCAGCGCCAGGTCGCGCGCGCGGGCCTGCGCCCGCTCGCGGTGGCGCACGGTCTCGTCGTGGAGCGACTTGAGCCGCAGGAAGGCGCGCACCTTGAGGATGAGCGCGGTGTTGTCGATGGGCTTCTGCAGGAAGTCGTCGGCGCCCGCCTCGTAGGCCTGGCGCAGCGACTGGGGGTCGGGAGCGCCGGTCAGCATCAGCACCGGCAGCGAGGCGCCGAACCGCTCGCGGATGCGCGCGCAGGTCTCGATGCCGTCGATGCCCGGCATGCGCAGGTCCAGCATGACCAGGTCGAAGTCGCCCTCGGCCAGCAGCACCAGCGCGTCCTCCCCGCCGGTCGCGCGCGTGGCCACGTGGTCGTGCAGCGCGAGCAGGTCGACGAGCGTGCGGGCGACGATCGGGTCGTCGTCGACCACGAGGATGCGGGACATCAGGCGCGCCCCGCCCGGGGAAGGCTGCGGGGGCGGCGGGCGCGCGCACACGCGCCGGCCGAGACGTGCCGGCGGAGGAACCGGGGTCTCATGTATACCTGCTGGACACCGGAATCATACTCTCGTTTTCCTTGTCACCGCCCGGCAAATCCCGTACGCTCGAATGCGGCCTGTCCGGCTCCGCCTCCGCCGCGAAAGGCCGCCGGTCCGGAGGTGCTTCGGCCTGCGGATGGCCGCGGCGGCCCCGGCTTTCGAGGAGCATCGCCCATGGGAGCGGCCGGGACGGACGCACTCTTCAGCCTCATCAAGCAGAAGCAGGACCTGCAGAGCTACCGGGAGCGCCACTGGACCGGCACGCTCGAGGACTACCTCGCGATCGTGATGCAGAACCCGCGGGTGGCGCGCAACAGCTACCAGCGCCTGTACGACATGATCCTGGCGCACGGCTTCACCGAGTACACGCGCCACCACGAGCGCTACGTGCACTACCGCCTCTTCGACGACCCGATCGACGAGGGGCGCGACGCCGTCTTCGGCCTGGACGCGCCGCTCATGCGGCTGGTGCACAACGTCAAGTCCGCCGCGTTCGGCTACGGGACCGAGAAGCGCATCCTGCTGCTGCACGGACCGGTGGGCTCCTCGAAGTCCACCATCGCCCGCCTGCTCAAGAAGGGGCTCGAGCTCTACTCGAACAAGCCGGAGGGCGCGCTCTACACCTACGGCTGGAAGACCGATACCTCGGGCGGCCCCGACACCGTGCAGTGGTGCCCCATGCACGAGGACCCGCTGCACCTGGTGCCGCTGGAGAGCCAGGAAACGGTGTACGCGGAGCTGAACCGGCGGCTGCCGCCGTCGGACTATCGCCTGGGCTCGACAGGGGCCTTGTGCCCCTTCTGCCGCAAGGTCTACCAGGACCTGATGACCCAGTACGAGGGGCAGTGGGAGAAGTCGGTGCGCCACGCCGTCGTCAAGCGGCTGGTGCTCTCCGAGAAGGACCGCGTGGGGATCGGGACCTTCCAGCCCAAGGACGAGAAGAACCAGGACTCGACCGAGCTCACGGGCGACCTCAACTACCGCAAGATCGCGGAGTACGGCACCGACTCGGACCCGCGCGCCTTCAACTTCGACGGCGAGCTCAACATCGCGAACCGCGGCCTGATCGAGTTCATCGAGATCCTCAAGCTGGACGTCGCCTTCCTCTACGACCTGCTGGGCGCGTCGCAGGAGCACAAGATCAAGCCCAAGAAGTTCCCGCAGACGGACATCGACGAGGTCATCTGCGGCCACACCAACGAGCCCGAGTACCGCAAGCTCCAGAACAACGAGCTGATGGAGGCCTTCCGCGACCGGACGGTGAAGATCGACGTGCCGTACAACACGGTCTGGCAGGAGGAGGTGAAGATCTACGCGCGCGACTTCAACGCGCGGCAGATCCGCGGCAAGCACATCGCACCCCACACCATCGAGATGGCGGCCATGTGGGCCGTGCTCACGCGCCTGGAGGAGCCCAAGAAGGCGCAGATCACGCTGCTGCAGAAGCTGAAGCTCTACGGCGGCAAGACCCTGCCCGGCTTCACGGAGGACAACATCAAGGAGCTGCGCGAGGAGGCGCCGCGCGAGGGCATGGACGGCATCAGCCCCCGCTACATCCAGGACAAGATCAGCAACGCCCTCGTGCGCGACGACACGGGCACCTGCGTGAACCCGTTCATGGTGCTGAACGAGCTGGAGTCGGGCCTGTACCACCACAGCCTCATCACCCGCGAGGAGACGCGCAAGCGCTACCGCGAGCTGCTGTCGATGGTGAAGCAGGAGTACGAGGACGTCGTGAAGAACGAGGTCCAGAAGGCCATCTCGGCGGACGAGGAGGCCATCGCGCGCCTGTGCGGCAACTACGTCGACAACATCAAGGCCTACACCTTCCACGAGAAGGTGCGCAACAAGTTCACGGGACAGGAGGACGACCCCGACG
>JAICEW010000134.1 GCA_025923995.1 Vicinamibacteria bacterium
TACACCATCCGCTTCCGCAACACGAAGAACGGCCCGCAGGACAAGCGCTTCCGCCGCGGCTACGGCTTCCAGGGCGGCGGCGGCGAGGGCTTCAACTGGTGGGCGCCCGGCTTCGGCGAGGCCTACAAGAAGTCGCTGCGCGACCCGGTCATCTCGTTCGGCCTGGCCGGCTTCGGCGAGTGCCTGCCCTACTACTCGAACTTCGTCGAGATCGACAAGAACGTGAACGACGTCTTCGGCATCCCCGTGCTGAAGATCTCGATGGAGTGGGGCGAGAACGAGAAGCGCATGATCCCGGACATGGCCGAGTCGGCCGCCGACATCATGGAGGCCGCGGGCGGGAAGAACATCCGCCCGTACGCGCGGCTCGACCGCGTGCCCGGCTGGGGCATCCACGAGATGGGCTGCGCGCGCATGGGCAAGGACAAGAAGACGTCGGTGCTGAACCAGTTCCAGCAGTCGCACGACGTCGCGAACCTGTTCGTGATGGACGCCGCCAGCTTCACGTCCGGCGCCTGCCAGAACCCGACGCTCACCATCATGGCGCTCGCCGTCCGCTCGACCGACTACCTGCTCGGCGAGATGAAGAGCGGGAACATCTGATCGTCAGCGCTGTGAAGCACTCCGACGGTCAGCGCAGGATCAGCCGAAACGCCGTGGCGGCGTTCTCGCGATTGACCTTGGCCGCTTCCTCGTCGCCAACGCGCTCGGCCAGCTCGGCCGTCCTCTGGAACATCGCGTGGCAGACCCAGGCGGCGCGCTCCTGGTGCAGGTTCAGCAGCCGACAGGGCCAGTTCCACGCGGCCAGGCGCACGCCGCCGTACCAGCACGTCGCGAGCGCCTCCTCGCCCAGCGCCTCCTCGATCCGGTCGATGCCCTCCTGGAACGTCAGCCACCGATCCCACTCCTCCAGCGGGTGGTGGATCGTTGTCTCCCCTGCCCCACGGTACGGCTCGGTCCACGGCTCGAGGTCGGCGTAGAGGCGGTTCTCCGCCTCCGCCAACAGGACGCCGGACACGCTCTCGGCCAGCGCGCCGTCTTCGGGCGGCCATGGCCCGACCGCGACCGACGCGAGGGCGTTCAGATCTTCGAGCACCTCCGCGTGGAGCCCCCGCACCGCGGCCTCGGGATCGACCACGCCCAGCTCGAGCGCGCGCGCGCGCAGGTGAGCCTGTCCACGCGTGCTCAGCGGGCCGTCCCACAGGCGCGCGAGGTGCATGAGGGACCGGCGCTCGATGCGCTCTCCCGACGCGGCGCGCTTCAGAGCGCGCAGGTGGAAGTTCCAGGGCGAGCGCGCCGGCGGCGCGTCGACAGGCGCGCCCGCGCGCACGGGCCGAGCCAGCGCCGCCTTCACCACGTCCCGCATCTGGCGCCGCCGAGGGGCCGCCGCCCACGCGAGCCAGAGCCACGGCGCCGGCACGTCCCGTATCAGGTGCGCGCGCGCCAGCAGGCGGAAGAACTGGCAGCCGCGGCCGCGCCCCAGGCTTGCCCGCTGCAGCACCGCCGGCCAGTCACCGCGGCGGAAGGCCGCGAACGCCAGCAGCTCGAAGCCGATGCGCGACACCAGTCGCGGTGCGTGCAGCTTGTCCGGCAGCTGAGTGAGTCCACGGACGAGCCGCTCCGCCAGGGCGGTGTCGCCGCGCGCCTCGGCCCGCAGGGCAGCGGCGCAGGTCGTCCACTCGTCGGCCGGCGCGAGCTCGGTGTCGGCAGTCGAAGGCCGCGGCGGCGTCACGGGGAACTCGGGCACAGCACTGTCTCCCGCACCCAGGCTCCACTCGTACAGGCGACGCCGCCCCTCCCGCGCCACGCGGCCCCTCGGTGCGAACGCCACCATCAGCAGGCCAATACGCCGGAGACGCCGCGGCTGGGCGATCCGCCACGCCGCCCACTGGGGCAGCACCACGACCGCCCACGACGCGATCAGGAATTGCCACCAGCCCCATCCGATGAGCGCGAGCAGCACCGACAACAGGCCGGCCTGCCCCATGAACACCAGCCACGTCACGACGTCGACCGTCTCGAACGCAGATCGCCGCGACGACGGTGGGCGGCCGCTGTTCATCGCGCGCAGCGCGAAGATCAGCACCCAGACGAGCGGGGCGATGGGGATCATCGCGCCGCCCCTCGACCGAGGCCCCGGGCCCACCACTCGTGCGCCAGCCGCCGCGACGGATCGCGCAGCTCGGCCAGGGCATCGCGCACCGAGTGCTCGTCGCGCGCGAGCGGGCCCAGCGGCGTCTCGCAGGTCCGCGCGGACGCCACGTCCGCCGCCAGCATCGCCAGGAGCCTGGCGCCGTGGCGCTCGATCTCCGCGCGCGTCGCGTCGGGCGGCAGCTCCAGTACGAAGAACGGGTTCGCGCGGCGCGCGGCCCAGCGCGTCTCGCACGAAAGGCGCGCGTCCGCCATCAGTGGATGCCGGACCCGTAGCTGAGCCGGCGCTCCTGCACGGTGCCGGGGCACAGGTCCTGGAGCTGGCGCAGGATCGACTTCAGCGCCGGCCGCTCGTCGCGCGCGAGCGCCGCGCGACCTTGGTCGACGAGGTCCTGCGCCTTGCGCACGTCGGCCAGCTCCGACAGGTGCGCGGCGTACCAATCGAGCTCGTAGATCACCCAGTCGGGGTCGCGCGAGTAGGCGGCGTTCCCGAGCGAGCGCATCACCCGCAGCTGACGGTCGAGCTCCGCGGCCTGGTGCGACTTCTGGGCCCGCTGCGCCTCCTGCAGGGCCTGGTCGAAGAGCTTCTGCTCGGCCGCGGTCCCCAGCGATGCCACCCAGCTCATGGCCACGTGGATGACCTCGGACGCCTCCGTCTCCAGCTCCGGCCACTCCAGCCGCTCTTCGGCCGAGTCGAGCAGCCCGTTGAGCTCCAGCAGGAGGCGATGGGTCCGCTGGGCCGCGTCGGCGTCCCCTCCACGCGCCGCCGGCAGCCCTTGTTCGGCCTCCTCCAGCAGCGCGGAGGCGCGCTCGACTCCGACGACGACGTCCGCAAGGCTGCCGACGAAGGCCCGGCGCCGGACGTCCTGCGTGCGGACGCGTGCCGCCTGCGCTTCGCGCTCCAGCACTTCGGGCGACGCGGACGGCAACAGCACGTGCACGACGTCCTCGAACGCCTCGCCGGTGCCGGGCAGGTCGGCGCGCGCGCGGAGCTGGCCCGACCGGTCGAGCTGCAGCGTCACCTCCACCCGAGTGGCAGCCGGCAACGCACGCCGCAGGCGGTCGCCGCGCACGTGCAGCGTGCCGATCAGCCGGTTGCGGTGCGCACGATGGAACTCGCCCTGGACGATGGGGATCTTGAGCACGTCCTCGCCCTCCCCCGGCTGCACGGCGTCGACGGTGAGATGAGGGAACGTCCGCCGCGCCGGCAGCGGCGTGCCCTTCGCAAAGTACACGTGCACGGTGTCGTCCGAAAGGGCCACGCCCACCGTGCGCGAGAGGGGCGGGTCCGCCACGGACACGCCGTGCACGATGGCGAACGCCCCGCCACGGACAGGCATCGCCCGGCCATCGGCGCCAGCGGCGGTCAGGCGGAAACGGTTCTGCCGATGGCGCTCGAGCGTCACCTGCACGACGAACGTGCCCTCCGCCGTGACGTCGACGTCCGGGCTGGTGAATCCGGCGTCCTCGCGCTCTACGCGGACGCGAGCGGGCAGCGTCTCGCCTGGGCCGGGCAGGAAGCGCCCGACGACGTAGGGCTCGGTGTCGGCCGTCACGGAGGGATGCTCCAGGCGCACCGGCAGCCCGGTCGCGGTCGGCGTCGGGGCGGCTGGACGCGCATCGAGGCCGGCCGTGGCCGCGTACAGCGCCGCCCCGCGGGCCACGATCGTCATCGGGTCGATGCCTTCGGCGGCTCGCCCGCCGAGCGCCTCGCCCACGCGGGCGCGCACCAGCGGCATCAGCGTGGGACCGCCGACGAAGACGATGCGCTCCACCGCCTCCGCGCGCAGACGGTGCTCGCGCAGCAGCGTCTCGCACACGCCGATGCTCCGGTCGACCAGCGGCGACACCAGCCGCTCGAACTCAGGCCGCGTGACGGGTAGGTCGACGTCGATGGTCCGGCTATCGGGCTCGACACGCAGCTCCTGCACGGAGACGGTCGTCTGCTCCTGGCGCGTGAGGTCGATCTTCGCCTGCTCACAGGCCGCCTTCAGCTTGCCCAGCGCGCGCCGGGCGCTCGGGTTCTCGCGCGAGAGGTCGGGCAGGCCGTGCTCCTGGTGCAGTCGGACGAGGGCCCAGTCCACCAGCGCGTCGTCGAAATCCTTCCCGCCGAGGTAATTGTCTCCGCCGTGGTCCACCACGCGCAGCCAGCCGTCGCGCGTCTCCAGCAGCGAGACGTCCAGCGTGCCGCCGCCGAGGTCGTAGACGAGCCACAAGCCGCTCGCATCGGCCGCCCAGCCGGCGGCGATCGCGCTGGCAACCGGCTCCTGGATGAGCAGGACCTGCTCCAGCCCCGCCAGCTCGCCCGCGCGCGTGGTGGCGTGGTTCTGTGGGACCTCGAAGAGCGCCGGGGTCGAGATCACGGCGGCACGCGGCGTGAAGCCGAGCGCCTCCTTGGCATCGGCCAGCAGCGATCCCAGCACGGCGGCCGCCAGCTCCTCGGGGAGCAACGTGCGCGCCGACGCGTCGAACGCGAGCCGCTCGGCGCTTCCCATCAGGCGTTTGAACTCGCCCCGCGTGTTGCCCGGGTCGGTCTCGAGGTGGCGGAACGCCCGGCGGCCTACTGTAGACGTGCCGCGGGCGTCGATACGCACCACCGAAGGCGTCAGCACCTCCCCCAGGGCGTTCGGGACCACGCGCACCGCGGTACCGTCGTAGGCGGCCAGCGCGGAGTTGGTGGTCCCGAGGTCGATCCCCACGTGCATGCGCGGGGAGGATAACCCACGCTGCGATAGAGTCGGCGCCGTGGTGTCGCACGACGCCGGGTCATCGATCGAAGGCGAGCTGCGCCAGCCGCCCCCGCGTCGTCCGCGGTGGCGGCTCGCATCCTGGAGGCTCTGGCTGCGCGTGGCGCTGTTCGGGCCCCTCACCCTGCTGCTGATGGGGGTACTGCTTCACGCCGTCTGGCTCTTCGTCCTGGCCGTGCTGGGCACTCCCGTGCAGGCCCGCCTCGTCGAGCGGCACGCGAGCGCGGACCGTTACACTGTGACCGTCGAGTATTCGCGGGACGGCCGGGCCGAGCTCCACGCGCAAGAGGTGCTGGAGGTGCAGGCCTCGACGTGGAGCGCGCTCCTGCGCACGCAGGTCTTGCCCGCGCTGCGCCTGGGACGTGGGCCCTTCAGCATCGTGCGCGTCGAGGAGGACGGCCGGCCCCTCACCGCCGGGACCGCGACGCTGTGGCTCGGGATGGGCGTGGCTCCCGGCGTGCTCGTAGCCTGCATCCTGATGTGGGGACCGCTGGCGCGCGAGTTCTGGCTGGTGCGGTGGGGACGGCCGGTACGCGGGCGGGTCACGAGCCGCGTGCAGCGCGGCAAGTTCTGGACGCGCTACGTAGTGGTCTACGACTACCGCGAGATGACGCAGCGCGGGGCCAGCCTGACTCTCTACGGAACCGCCTCGGTGCCGCGCGACGTCTTCGATGCGACGCCGCCGGGTCAGTCGCTGACCGTTCTCCACGCGCTGTGGAACCCGAGATGGCACGTCGCCTACCGGTTCGCGCGGTTCTACGCGCAGCGGTAGGCGCTCTATTCGCCCTTCAAGGCCAGCGCCGGATCGACCCGCGTCGCGCCCACTGCTCGAAGAGAGCCTGGATCTCCTTGGGGGAGGCCCCCTGCCAGGTGCGGTTCCCGCCCACGTACGTCACAAGATAGTCGCCCATGTCACTCCGTTCTGTGCTGATGACGGATGACTCGATCCGATCAGGACAGCCCGGCGGGCCGACGGCCAAGATCGAGCGACGGGCACCTAGAGCACGGCGAGATCCATCGCACGCAGCCGATCGCGGTCGCCGATGACCTCGATCCGCGTGATCCGGCCGCTCGCGAAGCCGAAGACCAGGACGCGGGACAACCGGCCGCCCGGCGCGACGACCACTCCGACGGAGCCATCGATGAGCGCGGCCTGGCCTCCGGACTGACCGCGCGAGAGAGCGATCATCTGCTTCGCCCAGTTCGAGGCGCCCCGGATCTCGCGCGGGGTGTCGGCGGCGTCCGCTGCTCTCCCCGCCATGCGCGCCGCGCCGTCGATGCGGATGACCGCCTCAGGATCGAGCACGGCCAGCAGGCCCTCGAGGTCTCCCGCGCGCACCGCCCGCATGAACGCCTCGACGACCTCGCGCTCGACCGCCCTGGCGTCCGACGGCGCCGACGGCCCGCGCACGCGCCGGCGGGCGCGGCTCGCCAGCTGCTTGGCCGCGGCCGCCGACCGTCCCATGACGGAACCGACCTCGTCGAACGGCAGCGCGAACAGGTCGTGCAGGACGAACGCCAGGCGTTCCGCGGGGGTCAGCGCGTCGAGCACGACCAGCAGCGCCACGCCGACCGAGTCCGCGAGCACGGCTTCGGCTTCGGGATCGGCGCCCTCGCCGCGGGCGATCCGCTCGGTCACCTGCGCATCGATCGGCTGCTCGCGCCGCGACTTCCGCGAGCGGAGCATGTCCAGGCAGACCCGCGAGACGACCGTGGTGAGCCAGCCGCCCAGGTTCTCGATGGTGGCCGCCTCGGTGCGGTTGAGGCGCAGCCACGCCTCCTGCACCGCGTCCTCGGCCTCGCCGAGCGACCCCAGCATCCGGTAGGCCACGCCGCGGAGCAGCGGCCGCTTCTCCTCGAAACGCTCGGTCAGCCAGCCTTGCGGGTCCATGCCGTCACCTTCTCGCCCCCTGCTCCGTCATCTCCCTGACGGACGGGCTCGGCCCAAGGTGACAAGGAGGCAGGATGTGCCCGAAATCGTACAAGGTGTGCCCGAAGGCGTGGGGTCCGGGATGAAGCGGACCCTCGTCGTGGCTCTCGCTGTCGTGGCCGCTGTCGGCCTGCTGGCGGGGCTCGTCCATGTCGCGCTGGTGGCCGCGCACCTTTCCGAGCCGGCCGCCACCACCGTCTACGGCCTGACCTCCCGGCGCCTCTGGGCCGCGCTGGTCCTCGTGCTGGCGCTGGTCGGAGTCATCGTGGGCGGCCTGGCCCTGGTCCGTCCCGCCTCCGGGCGACTCGGAGCCCTCGCGGGCCTGGCGACCGGACTGATCGCCGGCATCAACGGCGGGTTGGTGCTGGCCGTCGCCAACGGCGGTCCCGGCTCCGGCAACGGAGTCATCGGCGGCGCCGGAGCCTTGGTGCTGGGCGTGGTCGCGATGGCGCTCGGAGGGCTGGCGCTGGTCCGGTCCCGCCGAAGGGCAGGTCCTCCATCTCGCGGCCGAGCGCGAGCGGTGCGATGAAGTAATCCATAGCGTGAGCCGTCAAGACCCATGCCGCATCCTCGTCGTGGGCGCGAGCGGGTATTTCGGTTCGCTTCTCGTCGAGGACCTCCTTCGCCACACTGACGCGGACCTTTGGGTCGGTTCGCGCGGCGGTATGGCGAACGAGCGACTCCGCCACTTCGATCCCGAACTCTCGAAGCGGTTGACGCCCTGCGCGTGCGATCTCGAGCAACCGACCTCCCTCGAGGCCACAGTGCCCCACGTCCAGGTCGCTGTATGCGCCGCAGGCCCCTACCAGACCCTGCCGCTGACGCTCCTCGAGAGCTGCGCCAAGCACCGTGTGCCGTACATCGATCTGGCCGATGACCGGGGCTTCTTCGTGAAGGCAACGGATTGTGTCGCCCGGCGGGACCCGGCCCGGCTGCCCCCGATCTGTATCGGCTGGTCCGCGGTCCCTGCCCTGTCGGGGCTCCTGGCGCGAATGGCCGTTGAAGACATGGATCGCGTCGATGCGCTCTTCATCCAGATCGCGCCGGGAAACCGTTCTCCACGCAACAAGGGGACGGTCGCTCCCTGCTGTCGTCGCTCGGCAAGACGTTCCGTCTCTGGAATGAAGGAAGGTGGCAGGACGTCCAAGGCTGGTCGGAGCCTCGAACGTTTCGATTCCCCTCACCCGTGGGCTCGCGACAAGGGTATCTCGTGGACGTGCCCGACCACGAGATCTTCCCGGCTCTCCTTCAGGCGCGTCGAGTCGAATTCAGGGTCGGTTCCGAGCTCGCGATGTTCAACCGTGCGGCATCCGGCTTGGCGTGGCTCTCCCGGCGGTGGGCGATCGATTGGACTGCCTGGGCCAGCTGGCTAGCGCCGGCGATGGGAATGCTCGGCTTCCTGGGCCACGACTGGGGCGTGGACCCGTGTCCGTCGATCGCTGGCTCACCCGGGCGGAGCTCGCATCGGAATGCACCAAACGAGGCTTCGATCTGACCGTGCGGGAGTCGGCGTGAACGAGAACCCTTGGTCGCGACTGAGCCGCGCGGCGTGGCTCGCCTGCGCGGTTCATTTCGTCGCCGGCCTGGCGATGGCGCTGATCCTGCGTCATGCCTGGAGACGAATGCCGACCTGGCCGACCGACTTCAATTCGTGGCCCACCGCGGACTCTCGTGGACCGCGGCTTGGTTCACCTGGACCCTTGCCGCTGCCACGATACTCAACTTCTACGCCCGATTCGCCGCAGCTCACCTGTCAGCCGACGTCTCGGCCGTGCGATTGGACACCGCCGTCCACCTAACCGTTGGGGCGGTCGCCGCCGACTGGACCGCTCAGGCGGTGGAGATCTTCGTGCTGCCTCCGTTGGCCCTGGAAGAAGACGGCAGAGCTTTCGTCGTCTGGCACCGAGCCGCGGTCGTCCTGACCGGCTGCCTGGCCAACGGTCTCTACACGATCTCAGCGCTGCTGCTGGTATGGGTGTCACGCCGCGCCTATCAGCCGTGGATCCAGGCGGCGGGGTTCGGGTCGTCGCTGGGGGCGCGATTCTCTCTATCGCAGCGTGGGCGGACTCCGCCGCCGGCATGCTCATCGCCAACGCAATACTGCTGCCCTGTCTGCTCGCTTGGCTGGCTGCGGTTGCGATCTCGGCCACGGCCCGTGGCGGCCGTTCCTGACCTTAGCCATTCTTCACGATCTCTTTTCGTCTTCTTGACGACTCCCCCGCACCGGATCCCTACCCTTGCCGCATGGTGTCCGTCGCCCGGCCGGCTTGTCTTACGGCGCTGCTGCTTGCGCAGGGCTTCGCGTCCGCCGCCGACGTCGACGCGGCGCGCGTGATCGTGAAGTTCAGGGCGGGCTCGGCGCTGGCGAGCGCCCGCTCTCAGGCCCTGTCGACGGGAGTGCAGGCGCTCGGCGCCCGGCTCGGCCTGCCGATGAGCAGCGGAGCGGCCGTCTCCGACCGCATCCAGGTCGTGTTCGCGAGCGGGGTGACGTCGGCTGAACTCGCGCGGCGCCTGGCCCAGCAGAGCGACGTCGAGTACGCCGTGCCTGACGAGCGCCGCTGGATCGTGCGCGGCCCCAACGATCCCCTCTACGCGGAAGGCGTCCCCGGCAGCGGCCCGGCGGTGGGCCAGTGGTACCTGCGCGCGCCTTCGGGCGACGTCCGGTCGTCGCTGGACATCGAGGCGGCCTGGGCGCTGACCACCGGCAGCCCTGATGTCGTCGTCGCGGTCGTGGATACCGGGGTGCGCTACGACCACCCGGACCTCCTCGAGGTCGCCGTGGGCGGGAACCTGCTGCCTGGATACGACATGGTCAGCGATGCCGCGAAGGCCAATGACGACGACGGCCGTGACGGCGATGCCTCCGACCCCGGCGACTGGGTGACGCAGGCGGAGATCGCGCAGCGGGGCGGGGAGCTCTTCCGCTGCGCGGATTCCCCGGAGCAGAGCTCGTGGCACGGGACGCAGGTCTCGGGACTGATCGCCGCGGTGACGCACAACGGCATCGGCATGGCGGGCGTGGCGCCCGGCGTGCGCGTGCTGCCGGTGCGCGTGCTCGGCAAGTGCGGCGGCCGGGATTCGGACATCCTCGCCGGCATGCGCTGGGCCGCGGGACTCTCCGTTCCCGGCGTGCCGGCCAATCCCTACCCTGCGCGAGTGATCAACTTGAGCCTCGGCAGCGACGGCCCCTGCTCCGCCGCGTATCGGGACGCCGTCGACCAGATCACCGCCGCCGGCACCGTGATCGTTGCGGCGGCCGGCAACACCTCGGGCCACGCCGTCGGCACGCCGGCGAGCTGCCCCGGCGTGATCGCCGTGGCCGGGCTTCGCCAGGTCGGCACCAAGGTCGGCTTCTCCTCCCTGGGCGCCGAAGTCGCGGTCAGCGCGCCCGGCGGCAACTGCGTCAACACGGCGCCCGACGCGCCGTGCCTGTTCCCGATCCTGACGACCACCAATTCGGGCACGACCGTACCAGCCGCCCCCGCGTATACCGACAGCTTCCACATCTCGGTCGGAACGAGCTTCGCGTCGCCCCTCGTCGCCGGCGTCGCCGCCCTCGCCCTGTCCCTCGACCGCACCCGGACGCCCGCGCAGGTGAAGGAGCTGCTCCAAAGCACGGCCCGGCCCTTCCCCACGCAGGGCAGCATCGCCTCCAGCAGCACGGCCCAGGAGTGCACTCCGCCGCAAGCCACTCTCGTCGGCCCGCGGGCCGACCAGCTCGAGTGCTACTGCACCGCCACGACGTGCGGCGCCGGCATGCTGGACGCCGGGGCCGCCCTGGCCGCGGCGGCGAGGAGCCGATGACGTCCTGAACGGAATCGTCGTGGCAGGGCCAAAGCTGAGACGATCTTCCCTCGCTTGACGCCTCTACGAACGGAGGCCATCGGCCCCGATCGTGAGGGACAGTCATGCGAAGACTCGCCGTCGTTCCGTTCCTGGTGCTGCTGGCAGCCTGCTCGTCCGGTCCTTCGGGTCCGTCGAACCCCGCTCCGCCGCCGACCACGACGCCGCCGCCTCCCGCCGAAGGACCGCTCTCGGGCCGCTGGGTCGGCTTGACGTCCGAAGGGATGGGGCTGATCACCACCGACCAGTCGCGCAACGGCGACTACTGCATCAACCGCTACGACTGGGCGGGCACGCTGCGGCACCAGGGGAACAGGGTCTCGGGCACCATGGCCTTTGCCTTCGTCAACGCCGACTGCCTCTCCGGCCGGCGGCGGTACCACGTCACGCCGGAGGACCTTGGACCGGGGGCGGGCGATCCGGGCGACACCGAGCTGACCCTGACCGTGACGCCTTCCGGCGGCCTGGCCATCACCTGGGACGAGTGGGTTCGCACGGTCGGGGGAGCCGCCGGTTTCCTGAACGCGGATCTGGCGGGCGGCTACACAACGAACGTGATCAGCCTTCGGGGGGACCGGGAAGAGCGCGGCTCGACCTGGTCGGCCACCTTCGGCCTGCGACGGCCCTGAACGGCGCCGCTCAGTCCATTTTCTGATCTTTACAGCGGCGCGACCCCGCCTCAGATTCGACACCTGACGATCCGACCGCCTCGCGTATGGAGGAGGGGTTCACGTTTGGAAGCACGCACCCTATCGGAAGGAGGATCTCCATGCGAGGTCATCCACTTGTTGCGACCGTACTCATTGCGAGCCTCAACCTGCAGGCGCTCGCGAAGGAAGCCGCCGTCGACTGGGCCGTGAACGCGACGATCATCGATGGCTGCAGCTGCCGCATGCTGTGTCCGTGCATCTTCGGCTCGCCCGCGACGGTCGGCTCGGCCGCGACCCACGAGCATGCGGGACACCGGTCCTGCCAGTTCAACCAGGCGTTTCGGGTGAACAAGGGGCATCACGGCAAGGTGAGCCTGGACGGACTGAAGTTCTGGTTCGCGGGAGACAAGGGCGACGCCAAGACCGTCGAGCTCACGTTCGAGCCATCCGCGACCGAGGAACAGCGGACGGCGATCCGCGTGTTCATGTCCCGTTTCCTGCCGCTCGAGTGGAGGTCGTTCACCGAGGGACCCGATGCGAAGATCGACTGGACGGCCGGGGCGACGCGCGCCGAGGCCAGGCTCGATGGCGGCAGGGCGGCCGAAGTGGAGCTGACCCGCAATCCCGCCGCCACCGGTGAAGGGACGACCGTCATCAAGAACATGAGCTACTTCGGCTCGACGCGAAACGACGGCTTCAACATCATGCCGGTCGAGCTCGTGGCCTATCGTCGCGGACCCCGGCCCGCGCCGTTCGAGTTCCGTGGCACCTCGGGGTGGACCATCACCGTCGACTTGAGCTCCAAGGATGTCGTGGCCGCGCGGTAGCGCGTCCACTCGCCGCTGCGGGAAGACGGCGAGCAAGGCCCGCCGTCTCCCCCGTCTCCGGCCTCCGGCACCGCCTCCAGCTGGAACGGCCGAACCGCCGTCGCCTGCATCACTTCTACGAGCTTTGCCCTGACTGCCTCCTTGAGCACCACCTCGACGTCCGCGAGCTCGAAGGCGACGACGCTGCATTCCGCGCGGCGTGGAGGTCCTCCAGGTCCTCCCGGTCCGCCCGCCGATGCGCAGTACGTCGCCTGCCCTGCCGAAACGAGGATGACGGGCAGGCTGCGGCATCGTCTTTGCTCTACGTCGTGCCAACGGTGTGGCTGCGCGGGCCTCCATGCTGGAGTACCTGGGCGACCCCCGCGTGAACGCGGCGGTGGACGGTGTCAGCACCGTCCGCAGGGTCGGTCCCTGGGGGGACGGTCCGTTGCCCCGGTGACTCACCATCCCCAGGAAGACACGCCATGCGCAAGTTCGCCATCATGGGTCCCCAGGGGTGCGGCAAGGGCACCCAGGCGAAGCTGCTCGCCAGGGACTTCGAGGTCGTCCACATCAGCGTGGGGGACATCCTCCGCTGGCACGTCCAGAGCCACACCAAGCTCGGCGCCCGCATCAAGCGGATCGTGGCCAGCGGCCAGCTGGTGACGGACGAGCTGGTCGACGACATCGTGCGGGAGCGCCTGGAGCAGCACGACTGGAACTACGGGTTCATCCTCGACGGCTTCCCGCGGAACGAGGCGCAGGCCCTGTTCTTCCTTGAGCGCTACGACGTGGATGCCGTGATCCTGATCGAGGTGTCGGATGCCGTGGTCCTCGAGAGGGTCCTGAGCCGCCGTCTGTGCGACAGGTGCGGCCTCGACTACAACCTGATCCTCCATCGGCCCGAAGTGCCTGACGTCTGCGACGTCTGCAAGGGCCGACTGCTGGTGCGCCCCGACGACAACCCCGAAGCTGTGCGGGAACGGCTCGCGAACTACCACGCCAGGACCAGGCCCATCATCGAGCTCTTCCGCAGGAAGGAGCTGGTCGTGGCGGTGGACGGCGAGAGGCCCGCGGCCGAAGTCCAGGCCGACATCCGCCGCCGCCTGGGCCTTGGCCTGGGCGCATTCGCGCCAGAGTTGCCGTAGGCGCGAGCGCTTCCCGCAATGGTTGCGCCCCTGGACGTCGAGGACACGCCGAGCGTCTGGCGGCTCGACTTCGGTGGCCGCCCTACTGCGGGACCGCGGCGCGGGCGAGTATCCCGACGGTCTTGTCGAGGACGAGCGCGTCCTTCTCCACGCGGTCGACCAGGAACGCGATCGCGCCCACACAAGCCGGGCCCTGGAACCTGAAGGAGGCGACGCCGTTGACGTTGGTCATGGCCGAGACCGACCTGTTCGTCCAGTAGTCGTCGAGGAACCGGCCCCTCACCACGGCGCCGCTCACGGGGGCTCCGGTCTCGCTGGTGATGGTCACCGCGGCGGAGGCCCGGTCCGAGGCCTGGGGCGTGCAGTGCTCCGGGTCGGCCGGATCGGGGACGAAGACCGCCCGGAAGTTCAGCGCGCTCGAGCGCATGCAGCCCGAGATGCAGGGTTCCTGCGGCAGCAGGCGCACCAGGCGAGGGCTCTGCCCGATCATCACCGACGCGAGGATCTGGCCCGCCTCGTTCATCGGCCCGCCCCGTGTGACGCTGCTGCCCGGGTAGGCCGGGGACAGGAGGCCGGACAGGGGCTGCGCGAGCCCGTCGGGACCATAGGCGATCATCGCGGTGCCTACGACCGTGGCCGTGAAGTCGCCCGCGGCCGTGATCGACCCGACGCCGTACGGCACGCTCCCGTTTCCGGTGAACGACACCTGCTGCCAGCTCCCCTCGTGGAAGCGGAACAGGTAGCGGAGGTTCTGGGTGCCGGTGGAGATCAGGAAGCGCGCCTGGTCACCGGCATCGTTGATCGCGGTCGACTCGCCCCCGATCACGAAACCCTGGGGTGGAGGCGGCATCGGGACGATGCTGCCCGGATCGCCCAGGCGATACCAGGTGAACTGCGTCGCCACGGCGCCGCCAGGGCTCATGGCGAGGGGCATGTCGTCCGGGAAGCCCTGGGCCGAGAGGTCCTCCATCCCGCCGGCCTCGGTCCACAGGAACGGCGACCCGTTGGGGGGGAAGCTGGCGGTCGTGGACCAGCCCACCACGCGCCCCTTGTCGTCGATGGCGGCGGCGGTGGACCTGGTGGTGCCGGGCAGCGTGCCGAGGTCGATGGCCTGGTACGTGTCGCCGCTCGGCTTCCACACCACGGCATGGGTGAGCGTGTTCGGGAAGCCGGCGAACCCCGCCACCCAGCCGTGCGCGTTGATGCTGCGGACGGTGATGCCCGACAGCCCGGGAACGGGAGGCAGCACGATCCGCTTGGCACCTCGCCACACCACCGTCTCGAGCGGAGGCAGGCACGTGGAGCCGCAGCCGGTGTCCAGGTACGAGGTCCCGGTCACGTCTCCTGCGGAGTTCATCGCGACCCCGAACGAGGCCGGCGCAACGAAGTCGACCACGTAGCTGGTCGGAACCGCCAGCGAGTCCGTCTCGCCGCCGGACGATCCGGGAGCGGCGATCAGCACCGCCAGCACCACTGGGATGGGAGCCTTGAAGCTCATGGTTCCTCCTCAACGGTCAATTGCGAGAGCGCAGGAGCAAGCTCCGTGCCCGAGCAGTTGGGACACGGAGCGCGCCAATGCGGCGCGAGGCGTCGACGTCTCACTTCGGGACACCGTCTTCCCACGGGACGTTCGTCTCGCTGCGGGACCGTCCGTCTCCCTCCTGGACAACTCCACGTGAGGCTCAGGTCGCTCGACGCGAAGTGCGCTAGTCTTGCCCCTGCTCGCCGAAGCAGCCCACGCGACCATGCGACCCCTGTTCATCGCCACGCTGCTCTGCGTCCTGCCGACACCCGCACTCGCGCAAGCCAGGGGGTCGGACCCTTCCGCCGACCCCGCCCTGCTGCTGGACTGGGCCAATCGCGTGACGGCCGACGACCCGAAGGTCCGCGCGACCGCCCAGGCCGCCCTGGTCCAGGAGGCGGGGCGGTCGCTGCCCTTGTTGAAACGACTCCTCGACCGCGGCGACGAAGACCTGGATCGGGAGACCTTCGAGATCATCCAGCGGATCGGTCCCCCGGCCATTCCGCTGCTGGTGGGCCTGCTTCGCGATGAGCGGGTCTCCATGCGGCGCCGCGCCGTCGACGAGTTGATCGACCTGGCGCCCGACACGGAGTCGATCCAACCGGCGCTCCGGCGCGCGCTCCGAGACGGCGATCCGCAGGTCGCGGGCGATGCCGCGCGCGCCCTGGGCGCGCTGGGCAGGGGGGCCGGTCCTTCCGTGCGCGCTCTCGTCAAGACGCTCTCGCACGAGGACCCCTACGTCCGCGTCTACGCGGCGGAGGCGTTGGCGTCCATCGGTCCGAGCGCAGGCGCGGCGACGAAGGACCTCGCCAGGGCCCTGGGCGATCCGATTCCCGGGGTCCGATGGGCGGCGGGTGAAGCCCTCGCCAGCATCGGCCCGGCCGCGCGGTCCGCCGTACCGCAGCTGATCGAAGCCCTGGAGGATGAGTACCTCTACGTGCGCATCTGCGCGGCCGGCGCGCTGGGAAGCCTCGGACCCAGGGCGCGGACGGCACGTGA
>JAICEW010000135.1 GCA_025923995.1 Vicinamibacteria bacterium
CCCGGCACCTACGCCGTCCGCTCCTCCACCGTGCGCTCGATCTTCATGGACCTGGCCACGGAGCTGGGCGAGCAGGGGTTCAAGTGGGTGTTCGTGGTGCACGCGCACGGATCGCCCACCCACAACCGCGCGCTGGACGAGGCGGGCGACTTCTTCCGCGACACCTACGGGGGCCAGATGGTCCATCTGTTCGGCCTGATGGAGGTCGCGGGCTGCTGCGACGCCGGGCGTCGGATGGCCACGCCCGAGGCGCTGCGCGAGGACGGGTTCAGCGTCCACGCCGGCGCCTCGGAGCACTCGAACGTGATGTTCCTGCGGCCGGACCTGGTGCCGGGTACGATCAAGCTGGCCCAGACGTTCGCGGGCTCGTCCTTCGCGGACCTGGTGAAGAAGGCGAGCCGGCCCGACTGGCCCGGCTACTTCGGGGCGCCCCGCCACGCGAGCGCCGCCCGCGGCGAGGCGAGCTACCGGCAGCAGTCGGCGTTCGCCGCCGCCTTCGCGCAGAGGGTGCTCGACGGCCACGATCCGCGCGGCGGCGCGCGGCTGGCGGACGAGATGCTGAAGGACCCGGCCATCGCCAGGGTGATCGAGGGCGCGCGGACCCGTGAGGCGGAGCAGGAGGCGCGGCAGCAGCAGTGGCTGCGCTCGCGCGGCAGGCCATGAACCTCGAGCGTGTCGAGCTGATCCTGGACGGGCCCGTGGCCCGGGTCTGGATGAACCGCCCCGAGGCGCACAACGCGTTCGACGGGCTCATGGTCACCGAGCTGCGCAAGGTCCTGTTCGACCTGCGGTCGGAGGACGCCGTCCGGGTGATCGTGCTCGGCGGCCGCGGCCCCTCGTTCTGCGCGGGCGCGGACCTGGCCTGGATGAAGGCGATGGCGTCCTTCTCGCGCGGCGAGAACCTGCTCGAGGCGCAGGCCATGGCCGACCTCTTCTTCACCGTCTACGAGTCGCCCAAGCCCGTCGTGGCGCGCGTGCACGGCGCGGCGCTGGGCGGCGGGGCCGGGCTGGTGGCGGCCAGCGACATCCCCGTCGCGGCGCTGGGCACCACGTTCGGCTTCACCGAAGTGCGCCTCGGCATCATTCCCGCCGTGATCAGCCCGTACGTGGTGGGCAGGATCGGTGAGTCGGCCGCGCGCGAGCTGTTCCTGACCGGGGAGCGCTTCGAGGCGGTGCGGGCGCAGGAGATCGGCCTGGTGCGAGCGACGGTGCCGGAGGAGGACCTCGACGCCGCGGTCGAGGGGCGGGTGAGCGAGCTGCTGAAGGCGGGCCCGCGCGCGATCGCCGAGGCCAAGGCGCTCATCCGGGAAGTGGCCTGGCGGCGGATCGAGGACGTCCAGCGCTACACGGTCGAGCGCATCGCGGACGTGCGCGTCTCGCCCGAGGGCCAGGAGGGCATGCGCGCCTTCCTGGAGAAGCGCAAGCCGGACTGGACGGGATGAGCCTGTTCCGCAAGGTGCTGATCGCCAACCGCGGCGAGATCGCGGTGCGCGTGGCGCGCACCTGCCGCGCGATGGGGATCCGCACGGCCGCGGTCTACTCCGAGCCGGACGCGAGCGCCCTGCACGTCCGCGAGGCGGACGAAGCGCACGCAATCGGCCCGGCCGAAGCCGCGCGGTCCTACCTGTCGATCGACGCGATCGTCGGCGCCGCCCGCCGCGCGCAAGCGGACGCCATCCATCCCGGTTACGGCTTCCTGAGCCAGAACGGCGACTTCGCGGACGCGGTGGCGGCGGCCGGGATCGCGTTCATCGGCCCGCCGGGCCCCGTGCACCGCCTGATGGGCGACAAGAAGGGGGCTCGTCGCCTGATGGCGTCGTCGGGCGTGCCCGTCCTGCCGGGCTACGACGGCGACGCGCAGGACGAGGCGACGCTCACGAGCCAAGCGGGCCGCATCGGCTGGCCGGTGATGATCAAGCCCTCGCGCGGCGGCGGGGGCAAGGGCATGCGCGTCGTGCGGCAGGCCTCGCACTTCGCGGACGCGCTGGCCGCGTCGCGGCGGGAAGCCCGCTCGGCCTTCGGCGACGACGCGATGGTGCTCGAGCGCTTCGTGGAGCGGCCGCGCCACGTCGAGGTGCAGGTGATGGCCGACGGAGCGGGGACCGTGCTCCACCTGCTGGAGCGCGAGTGCTCGATCCAGCGCCGCCACCAGAAGGTGGTCGAGGAGACGCCCAGCCCCGCGCTCTCGGACGCGCAGCGGCGGGCCCTGTGCGAGGCGGGCGTCGCAGCCGCCCGCGCGGCCGGCTACGTGAACGCAGGCACCGTCGAGTTCCTGCTCGATCCCGAGGGGCGCTTCTACTTCCTGGAGATGAACACGCGGCTGCAGGTCGAGCATCCGGTGACGGAGGCGGTCACGGGCTTCGACCTGGTCCGCATGCAGATCGAGGTGGCGGCGGGCCGGCCGCTCGCGATCGCGCAGGGCGACCTGGTCGCGCGCGGTCACGCGCTCGAGATGCGGCTCTACGCCGAGGACCCGGACCGGGACGACCTGCCTTCGCCCGGCCGCGTGCTGCACCTGGCCGCGCCGGAAGGGCCCGGCGTCCGTTTCGACTCCGGCATCGCCGCCGGATCCGAGGTGACGGTCTTCTACGATCCGCTGCTGGCCAAGGTCGTCACGTGGGGCCGCGACCGGACCGAGTCCATCCAGCGGATGGCGGTAGCACTCGAGCGCACGGTCGTCCTGGGCGTGGTCACGAACCTGGCGCGACTCCGCGCGATCGCCGCCCACCCGGCGTTCGTCGCCGGCGAGATGCACACCGCCTTCCTCGACGAGCACCTGCGCGAGCCGAAGGCGCCCGCGGACCCGCCGCCGCTCGCGAGGGCCGCGGCGCAGGCCGCCCTGCGCCTCTCATCGACCAACGGCCGCGCGCGAGCGGCGTCTCCGGATCCCTGGTCGTCGATCGGTCCCTGGCGACTGGGGGGGACGTCTTGACCGACGAGCTGCTCCCGCCTTTCACCGTCGAGCCCGCGGGTCCCGGCACGTACGTGCTGGTCGCGGGCGAGGAGCGCCGCGTCTTCCACTGCGTGCGCGACGGCTCGACCATCCACCTGTTCTGGGAGGGCGTCGCCTACCGGATCGAGGAGCAGAGGGAGGGCGCGCGTCCCGCGCACCGGCGCGACCAGGACGGCCTCGAGGCCACGATGCCCGGCAAGGTGATCGCGGTGAAGGCGTCGCCGGGCCAGGCGGTGAGTAAGGGCGACGAGGTGATCGTGGTCGAGGCCATGAAGATGGAGAACGCCCTGCGCGCGCCCCGCGACGGTACGATCAAGACGGTGGCGGTGAAGGTGGGCGACATGGTCGGGCCGGGCACGGTGCTGGTGGAGCTCGAGTGACGCTGCCGCGTCGCGTCACGGTCTTCGAAGTGGGTCCGCGCGACGGCCTGCAGAACGAGAAGGCCGCCATCGGCGTCGACGACAAGGTCGCGCTCTGCGACGCGCTGCTGGACGCGGGCCTGCCGGCGGTGGAGGTGGGCGCGTTCGTCTCCCCGAAGTGGGTGCCCCAGATGGCGGGCTCGGACGAGGTCCTCAAGCGCGTGCGCAAGCGCCCGGGGGCGCGCACGCCGGTGCTGGTGCCGAACCGGCAGGGCTACGAGCGGGCGCGCGAGGCGGGCGCGCGCGAGATCGCGGTCTTCACCGCCGCCAGCGAGTCCTTCAACCGGAAGAACATCAACGCGTCGATCGACGAGTCGTTCGAGCGCTTCGCGGCGTTCGTGCCCGACGCGCTGCGCGACGGCGCCTGGGTGCGCGGCTACGTGTCCACCTGCTTCGGCTGCCCGTACGAAGGGCCGGTCGATCCCGCGAAGGTGGTGGAGGTCGCGCGGCGCCTCGCGGACGCGGGCTGCCACGAGATCTCGATCGGGGACACCATCGGCGTCGGAGTGCCCACGCAGGTCACCGACGTGATGGGCCGGCTGGCGGAGGCCGTGCCGCGAGAGTCGCTGGCGGTGCACTTCCACGACACGCGCGGGACCGCGCTCGCGAACGTGCTGGCCGCGCTCCAGTCGGGCATCACGATCGTCGACAGCTCGGCCGGCGGGCTGGGCGGTTGTCCCTACGCCCCCGGCGCCAGCGGCAACCTGGCCACCGAGGATCTCCTGTACATGCTGCACGGCATGGGCATCGAGACGGGGGTGGACCTCGCCGCGGTCACCGCCGCGTCACGCGCGCTCGCGCCCCGGCTGGACCACCCGCTGCCCAGCAGGTACGTGCAGGCCGCGCCGTAGCCCGTGCTCTAGAAGTAGATCCTGAGACCGCCCGCGACCTGGAAGCCGCCCGCGTCGATCTCGACCGTGTCCGCGCCCGTCTGCGGGACGAGCTCGATGGTCGCGCGGCTGAACCGTCCCGTGACCCCCACGCCGATCGAGTCGGTGAAGCGGTAGCCGACGCCCGCTCCCACGTTGAACCCGAACCCGTTGTCGTCGAAGGCCAGCGCGGGGACGTCCGTCACCGTGATCGTCTCGAAGGGATAGGACTGGTCGTAGTCGGGCTGGCCCAGCAGGTCGGCCGAGACGTTGAAGAAGCTCGGACCCGCGAAGGCCGAGAAGTCGAACGATCCCGACCGGCCCGTGTAGATGAGGTCGAGGTGGACCTGGGACTCCGTGTACTCGAGTTCCTCTTCGGTCCCTTCGGCGATCCGGTTGCGGTTGAGGAACAGCGGATGCGGCACGCTCGCGGTCCACTCCCCGCTGGTGTCGCGGGTCACCATGCCGCCCGCCAGGCCGACCGCGAGGTTCCGCTTGAAGTTCCAGGCAAAGCCGGCCTCGAACCCGGGCCCCGAGCCCGCGTCGTAAGCCGTCTCGATGCGGCCCTCCTCGGCGAACGCGTTGAACGTCCGGACGCTGTCGTATTCGGTCGACGTCACGGCGAACGCGCCGTTGAGCGAGACGGTGAAGCGCGGCTCGTCGGCGGCCGAGGCGGCCGCAGCGGCGAGGGTGGACAGGGCGAGGACGGCGAGCGTGGATCTCATCGGTGCCTCAATTCACTCCCACGGCGTTCCAGGCCTGGGTCACCGCGCGCTCGGCGGGGCTGCCGGCGCCGTAGAGGTCGCGCGCCGACTGGATGGTCACGGCCCGCGCGGTCGAGAAGTTGGCCGACGAGGGCATCATGGCGGTGAACGCCCGGTACATCACCTTCTCGATCTGCTCGATGTTGGCCTGCCCCACGCCGGTGACCGCGATGCCGGACACGCGGTTGGTGCCGCCGACGGTGGCCAGGTAGAAGACGTGGTTGGGAATGCCGGAGTTGATGTGGACGCCGCCGTTGTCCTCGGGGCCCGTGAAGCGGATGCTGTAGTGGTCCGGGTCGCCCCAGACGGTCGGGCTCTGCATGGACCGGATGCCGCCGGGGACGAACGCGTCCTCGCCGATCAGCCAGTCGGACTGGCCCGGCGCGCGCCCCTGGTAGTAGAACTCGGCGGCCGCCGCCATCATGTCCGAGAACGACTCGTTGAGCGCGCCGGACTCGCCCTGGTAGATGAGCCCCGAGGTGTAGTCGGTGACGCCGTGCGTCAGCTCGTGCGCGACGATGTCCAGCGCCCCTGCCAGGTAGTCGACCCGCTGTCCGTTCGTGAGCCGCAGCGAGGGGAGCAGGCCCTCGCCGTACACCATGATGCCGTCGCCCGCATAGAACGCGTTCAGGAAGAACGTGTTCACCACGGAGTTGGAGGCGCTGAAGATGTCTTCGCGGCGGACGGGATGGACCAGGCTCCAGACCTCCAGGTTGTTCCCGTCCAGGCCGCGCCGGTTGAAGCGCAGGAAGTAGTAGTCGTAGGTCCAGCCGGCGTACGAATGGGCGTCCACGACCGGGCCGTCGGTCCAGGTGTTGTCGGAGTCGTTGGCGACGTCGTTGAGGGTCGGCCCGACCACGCCGTTGAGGATCGCGTTGGTACGCGTCAGGTTCCCCCTCATGTCGAACGTGAAGATCGCGGGCGGGCGGAACTCGTCGCTGGCGATGAACCCGACGCCACCCACACCGACGGTCGCGCTCATCTTCTTGCGGTCGCCCAGGACGCCCGTGCCGGTGCCCGAGACGGCCTGGCGCTGCAGCTCGCTGCGGCTCAGCACCAGCGCGCCCGTGCGCGCGTCGATGAAGTACCGGACGAGGTCGGACTCGGTGAACGCCCGGGCCGTGTAGGCGAGCACGTAGCCGCCCTCGTCCCGCGGGAGCACCACCAGCCGCGGCACCCGTGAGGGGCCCAGGTCGGCGCCCGAGAGCTTCTCGATGACCGCGACCGCCTGGTCCGCGGTCAGCGTGGGCCGTGGATCGAGGTCGATCCCCTCGTACAGGGTCCCGAAGACGGAGACCGTCCGCTCGCCCTCCGTCTGGCGGACGACCTGGCCGCTGTAGACGGGGACGCCCCGGTACGCCTGGTCCAGCCGGACGTGCTGGCGGGAGGGGAGCAGCGTGTCCTCGTGGGTGCGCCGGAGCTGGAGGTCGCCGGCGCGGAGCATCGAATCGATGCGGGTGTCCCAGTCGTTGAGCGCGGCGCCCTCCGTGGCCGCCAGTCGGGTCACCCGCGGCTCGGCGGCGTCCGCCGACATCACTCCCAGGGCCAGTGCCGCCAGCGCCAGGGCGGTTCCTTCATGGCGAAAACGCATCGGCTCCTCCCGCTTTTCGTTCCGGATGGATCGCATTGTCCCGGCCGCTCGCCGCCGTTGTCAACGCGGTTTGACCGGCCCGGATGGCCCTCCTAGAATCGACGTTTCTGCGGATCATTCGCTACGGGCATAGGGGAGCTCCATGACGCCAGCCGAGACGTGGGTCGACGAGGTTGCCCGGACCACCAAGCCGTCGAAGGTGGTGTGGTGCGACGGCTCGGAGGCCGAGAACGAGCGCCTCGTCGAGGGCATGCTGCAGGACGGGACGCTCATCCGCTTGAACGAGCAGGCCGCCCCCGGGTGCACGCTCCACCGCAGCCACCCCTCCGACGTCGCCCGCACGGAGCACCTGACGTTCATCGCCAGCCGGCGCGCCGAGGACGCGGGGCCCACGAACAACTGGATGGCTCCGCAGGAGGCCAGGGAGCGGGTCGGCCCGCTCTTCGACGGCGTGATGAAGGGCCGGACCATGTATGTCGTCCCGTACGTGATGGGCCCCCTCGGCTCGCCCTTCAGCAAGGTCGGCATCGAGGTGACCGACAGCCCGTACGTGGTCGCCAACATGCGGATCATGACGCGCATGGGGCAGGCCGCCCTCGACCAGCTGGGCGGCGGCGACGAGTTCGTGCCGGGGCTGCATTCGACGGGGGACCTCTCTCCCGATCGGCGCTTCATCGTGCATTTCCCGGAGGAGCGCCTGATCTGGAGTGTCGGTTCGGGGTACGGCGGTAACGCCCTGCTCGGAAAGAAGTGCTTCGCGCTGCGCATCGCCAGCACCATGGCGCGCGACCAGGGCTGGATGGCCGAGCACATGCTGATCCTGGAGCTGACCCTGCCCTCGGGCGAGGTCCATTACGTGGGGGCGGCGTTCCCCTCCGCCTGCGGCAAGACCAACCTGGCCATGCTGCAGGCGCCGGCCGAGCTGGCCGGGGTCAAGGTGCGCACCATCGGCGACGACATCGCCTGGCTGCGGCCCGGGCCCGACGGCCGGCTGTGGGCGGTCAACCCGGAGGCGGGCTTCTTCGGCGTGGTCCCGGGCACCGGCCCGGACACCAACCCCATGGCGCTGCAGACGATCGCGCGGAACACGATCTTCACGAACGTGGCGGTCACGCCCGACGGCGTGCCCTGGTGGGAGGGCAAGGACAAGAGCCCGCCCTCCGACCTGATCGACTGGCAGGGCAAGCCCTGGGACCGCACCGGCAAGGCCGCGCACCCCAACTCGCGCTTCACCGCGCCCGCCCGCCAGTGCCCGACCATGTCGTCGAGGTGGGAGGACCCCCAGGGCGTGCCGCTCAGCGCCATCGTCTTCGGCGGCCGCCGCGCGCGCGTGGCGCCGCTCGTGTTCGAGAGCCGCGACTGGGAGCACGGCGTGTTCGTGGGGGCGACGATGGGCTCCGAGACGACGGCCGCCGCGACCGGCCAGGTCGGCGTCGTCCGGCGTGACCCGATGGCCATGCTGCCGTTCTGCGGCTACAACATGGGCGACTACTTCGCGCACTGGCTGCGCATGGGCAAGGCGGTCTCGAAGCCGCCGGCCATCTTCCACGTCAACTGGTTCCGCACGGACAGGGCCGACCGCTTCATCTGGCCCGGCTTCGGCCAGAATCTGCGCGTGCTGCTCTGGATGATCGAGCGGGTGAAGGGCCAGGGCAAGGCGACCGAGACCCCGGTGGGCTTCGTGCCCACGCGCGACGCGCTGAACCTGGAGGGGCTGGGCCTGTCGTCCGCCGAGCTGGACACCTTGCTGGCGGTCGACCGCGACGAGTGGGCGGCCGAGGTGCCGGAGATCCGCGCGTTCTTCGAGCGGTTCGGCGCGCATTGCCCGCAGCAGCTGCACGAGTCGCTCGACACGCTCTCGCAGCAGCTCACCGCCACGCGCGTGTGACCGCACCGCGGTGACCGGGACCGGCGAGCCCACCCGGGCCGTCCGCGCATGGCCGGTCGCGCTCCTGGCGCTTCCGCCGCTGTGGGTGGTCGCGAGCGCCGCGTCACGGGGCCGCGGCTACGCGTTCTTCGGAGCCGGTCTGGCCGCGCTGGCGCTGGCGCTGGCCGCCTTTGCTCGCGGACGGCGCGACGTCCTGTTCCGCTACGTCTACGTGCTCGTGCTGGCGGCGGCGGGCGCGCTCGCCCTGGAGGCGGTCCTGCACGTCCGCCCGTCGGTGCTCCGCGGACGCCTCGCCAACATCGCGTACAACGGCTACCACTGGCAGCGCGGCGGCGTCTACGCGCTCGACGCGCACCGCGGGCCCGTGCTGCGTCCGCGCGTGAGCCGCACGATGTACTGGAACGGGCACTGGTGGCGCCACCAGACGCACGACGGCGGCTGGCGCGGCCCCGACGTCGCGCGCGCCGACGCGGTGTTCCTGGGCGACAGCATGATCTACGGGCACGGCGTCGAGGAGGCGCAGGCGGTGAGCGCCCGCTTCGGGGCCCGCACCGGCCTGGTCGCCGTCAACCTCGGCCAGCAGGGCACCTGCCAGGTCCAGTCGTACCTGACGCTCGCGCACCATGCGGAGCGGCTCCGTCCCCGCCTGGTGCTCGCCTCCCTCCATCCGACCGACCTCGAGGAGGCCCCGCGCCTCTACGACGACGCCGAGCTGCGCCGCTTCGCGGACGCACCGGACGGCGCGCCGTACGTGCCGGCCGCGCGGCCGGAGTACGCCCCGCGCGCGCCATGGGAGCCCGCCTCGGTCTGGACCCGCTTCCTCGCGATCCCCATGCGCTGTTCGGGGCTGCTGGGCGCGCTCGCGCGCTCGAACCACCCGGGGGCCCGCGCCGCCGACCAGTTCGCGCGCGATCCCTTCGTGCCCACCGCGGCCGACGTCGACGCCCTGCCCCCGGCGCTCGCGCCCGACGCGGGGGAGGGGGCGCGCCTCGCCTGGCGCGCGGAGCGCCGCGCCGTGCTCGAGATGAAGCGACTCAGCGACCGGCTGGGCGCGCGGCTGGTCGTCTTCGACCTCGGCTAACCGCGCGCCTTCACGCAGGCGGTGGAGGCGCTGGCGCACGAGGTCGGCGCGGCCTACAGCGACGCGGGCCGGCAGGTGCTGGCGCGGTCACAGGCGGGCGAGCGCGTGTACCTCGCGGACGACGGCCACTGGAGCCCGGCGGGGAACGATGCGATGGCCGAGGCCCTCGCGCGCTCGCGGGACCTGCCTGAATGAGCTCCGGTCAGGCCGCTTCGGCTCCCGACGAGACGTTCGAGAGCGCCTCCAGCACGTCGCCGACCTTCTGATAGCGCTTCTTCGGGCTCTTGTCGAGGCAGCGCAGGATGATCGCTTCCAGCTCGGGGGGGATCGCCGGGTTGAGCTTGCGCGGGAGCGGCGGCGGCTTCTGGATGTGCCCCAGGATGACGCTCATGATCTTCTCGCCCGTGAACGGCAGCCGGCCCGTGAACATCTCGAAGAGCACGACGCCCAGCGAGTAGATGTCCGAGCGGAAGTCCGCGGGCGTGCCGCTGGCCTGCTCCGGCGACATGTAGTCGGGCGTACCCATCACCGTGCCCGCCATCGTCAGCGCGGGATCCGACTCGCCGCGCTCCACCTCGGAGACGCGCGCGATGCCGAAGTCCATGATCTTCACGTCGCCCGACTCCGGGAGGATGAGCATGTTCTGCGGCTTGACGTCGCGGTGCACGACGCCTCCCGCGTGCGCGGCCTCCAGGCCCTGGCACACCTGCTTGGCGATGCGCAGCCCCACGCCCAGGGGCAAGGCGCCCTTGCTGCGCACGAGGTCCTTGAGCGTCACCCCCTCGACGTACTCCATCGAGATGTAGGGCAGGCCGTGCCACTCGTCGAAGTCGTGCGTGCGGAGCACGTTCCGGTGCGTGATGCGCCGGGCCAGCTTGAGCTCCTGCTTGAAGCGGCCCACGAGCGCCGGGTCCTGCTCGAGCGCCTCCGAGCGCAGCACCTTGAGCGCGACCTCCTCGTCCAGGCGCCGGTCGCGGGCGCGGAACACGACGCCCATGCCGCCCTTGCCGATGTTCTCCAGGATCTCGTAGCGGTCGGCGAAGACCGTGCCCTCGCCGATCGTCTGGTCGCCGGACCGCAGCGGCTTGAGCGAGGCCGTGATGGCCGTGCCGTACGCCGCGTCGGCGGTGACGCCCGAGCCCTTCTTGAGCAGCGTCATGCCCTCGCGCAGGAAGTCGATCATCTGCTCCTTCTCGCGCAGGTCGGCGAGGAGCTTGTTGAAGGTGCGGGCCAGCACCGCGATCTCGTCGTTGCCGTCCGCCGCCACCTTGCCCGTGAACTTGCCGTCCCGCGCGCGCTCCACCACGTCGACCAGCCGGCGCACGGGCCCCGTGATGCGCGCCGCGGTGAAGTAGGCGACGGTCAGCGCCAGCACCATCACGACCAGCGAGATGATCACCAGGCTGTTGCGGAACTGCCGGAAGGCCGCCATCTCGACGCCCAGACTGCGCAGCGCGACCACGCGGCCGACCGTCTCGCCGGTCGCGGCCTTGAGCGGGACCGAGACCGCGACGTGCCGCTCGCCGCCCAGGTCCAGCTCGAACGGGTCGGCCTGGTTCGCGCCGGCGGCCAGCTCGGGGCGTCCGAGCACCGCGGAGAGAGCGGGCTCGCGCGGGCCCAGTGAGGACACGGAGAGCTGCGGGGGCTGCCCCGGCGCGTGCGTCAGGTACGCGATCTCGCTGCGCGTGATCTTGCGGATGTCTCCGGCCAGCGCCTCGTTGATCCCGTAGCCTGCGATCAGGACACCCTTGAGGTCCGGGCCGGTCACCATGGGGACCGACACCGCGTGGAAGAGCCGGTTGCCCTGGCGCCAGACCGTCGCCGACTCCTCGCCGCTCTCCAGCGGCCGCATCACCACCGGGTCCTTCGAGAGGTCCTCGCCGCCGCCGCCCGGCCGGTCACTGCGTCCGACCACCACGCCGTCGGGCCCCGTCGCGATGAAGAAGTCCGCCTTCAGGTCCTGGCTGCCCCGCTCCTTCAGCGTGTCGACCACGGTGGGGACGTCGCCGGTCTCCAGCGCGGCCTTGAAGTACGGGTCGTTGGCCAGCACGCGCACGCCCATCCGCAGCTTGTCGTAGCGGTCGGCCTCGAACGTCTGCCACACGCCGCGGGTGTCGGACAGGGCCTGGTGGATGGTCTCGTGGGCGAGCCGGTCGGCCTGGAAGGTGGTGAGGGCGAGCGTGGTGACGAGCAGCGCCACGACCAGCAGGCTGGTCAGCAGCAGGATCTTCTGCGTGAGTCCCATGCCGGCCCGCTCAGTACCGCTCGTCCGTCTTGTAGTCCTTGCCGAACTTGTTCTTGTGTGGCGTTCTCTTGAATTGCGAGCCATCCAGCACGAGCTGGGCGGTGACCTGGCTGTCGGCGCCCACCACGATCTCCTGCGAGGCCTCCGGCGCGCGCTCCTGCCAGGCCTTGATCTGCCAGCGCCCGGCGGGCACGTGCGCGATCGTGAACGAGCCGTCCGCGGCTGCCGTCGTGAAGTAGGGGTTGTCGCGCACCAGCACGACCGCGCTCATCTGCGGATGGATGTTGCAGTACACGCGCGCGACGCCGGGCGCCGTGAAGGTCCAGCTGCCGCTCTTCGGCCGCTTGTAGAGGTCGAGGTCGAAGCGGTTGGCGCCCGAGACCGAGAAGACGTTGTGGAAGATCGGGTCCTGGTTGGGGAACTCGACCACGCCGCCGGCGCTCACGGCCGCGACGCGCGGGCGGAAGGCCTTGTCCTTCATGGCCATCGTCACCCGCTCCGGCCTGCCCTTCGCCTTGGGACCCTCCACGTAGACGATCACGTCGGACAGGTCGCTCGCCCGCCGCCCGCCCTTCTCGATCAGCTCCACCTTCCCGGCGACGGTCCCCGCGCGGGCCGGCATGCCCGTCGCGAGGCAGCCGAGCAGCACGAGGGTGGCGCGCTCGCGTCGCGCGCGGAATGGAGCTGGATTGTGAGGCACCGCGGGGCAGTCTAGCACGCCGTCCCCGCTATAATCCGGCCGCCCAAGGCCCCGCTTGCTCCCGACACTGCCCGTTCTCCTGGCGGCCGCCGTCTCCATCGATGGATCGGCCGCGCTCCGTCACGCGTCGTCCCTGGCCGCGCTGGGACCGCATCCCTGGGGCTCGCCCCGCTCCACGGTCGCGGCCCAGTACGTCGAGGCGCAGTTCCGCGCGGCCGGCCTCGCGGACGTCCGGCTCCAGCCGTTCACCAGCCACGGCATCGCGGGCCAGAACGTGCTGGGCGTCCTCCGCGGTGGCCCGGAGATCCTGGTGCTGGGCGCGCACCACGACACCGCCCCCGAGGCGCCGGGGGCGTACGACGACGGCGGCGGCGTGGGCGTGCTGATCGAGGTGGCGCGCGTGCTGGCGAAGGGGCCGGCGCCGGCCCGCACGATCGTGTTCGCGTCGTGGGACGCGGAGGAGTCGTGGTCCACCGGGCACGGGCGCACGATCGGCTCGCGCGCGCACCTCCAGTCGATGGGAGAGGACGCGCGCCACCTGGTCGCCGCGTTCGACATCGAGATGTGCGGATGGAGGGGCGGGCGTCCCGTGCTCCATCCGATCGCGTATCCCGACCCGGGCCATCCCGGGCGGTACGTGATCACCCCCGCCTGGTTGATGCGCGCGGCGCTCGCGTCGCGGCCGTTCGCGGTGGGCGACCCGCTGATCTCGTGGCTCTACCAGCCCGCGGTGCGCACGTTCCGCGGCGGGCTCTACGGCGACGACCTGTCGTTCCTCCAGGGCGGCCGGGCGGCGGTGTTCGCCTCGGACTCGTCCTTCACCGCGTTCTACCCGTGGTACCACACGGCCGCGGACACGGCCGACAAGCTGGACGCGGATGCGCTCGCGCGGATGGGGCAGGGCGTGCTGGAGGTGGTCGACGCGCTGGGGCGCGTGCCGCGCGGGCCGGCCGTCGAGCCCGACTGGTTCGCCGCGTTCGGGCTGGTGCTGGGCTCGGGCGCGCTGTGGGCGATCGCGCTGCTGTCGCTGGTGCCGCTCGCGTGGCGCGCGCGCCGTCTCGGAGGCCTGGCTCCGCCGCTGGCGATGGGGCACGCGCTCCTCTTCGTCCTGCTGTTCTGGCGCCATCCCGTGCCGGCGCTGTGGATCTTCCTGCTGCCGAACCTGATCGGCCGCGGCCGGCGGGCCTGGGTGGGTGTGATCGCCGTGCTGCCCCTGCTCGCGCTGGCCGGCCTCGGCGTGGCCGCCTGGCATCGCGGGCTCGCGCGCGGCCTGTGGCTCGCGCCCTGGGAGATGGCCGTGCTCGCGTTCGGGCTGGCGTGCGCGTTGGCGGCCGGCGGCGGCGCGCCGCGCCGAGCGAGCGGCTCGCGCGGCGGCGGGAAGGGCCGGCGGAGGCGCGGGTCGCGCTGACTCGATCCGCCCCGGAACGGATGGCGGGCCGCGTGACCGGGCTCACGCGTCAGGACCGGGACACTCCACTCGCCCGGGGCAAGTGGGTCTGCTAGAAGCGGTTCTCTCCCGCGAACTCCTCGAACGACAGCGTCGACTGGTACTGGTACTCGCGCCAGTTCGCGATGCGCCCGTCGCGGATGGAGACCATCACTACGCCGTGGTAGCGCTTGTTCATCTCGAAGGTGTACTCACCGGCGCCGACCTGCGACGCCTCGTCGAAGACGAGATGGTGCCAGGCCATCTTCATCGGCGGGTCGGGCCTGGTCGCGCCTCCGAAGAACTCGTAGAGCTGAGCGCGCCCGCGGTAGAACTGCTTGCGCGGCGGCTCCGAGTAGACGGCGTCCTCGGTGAAGCAGTCCGCGGCCTTGCGCGCGTCGCCCTCGTTCCATCCGGCCGAAACCGTGCGCATGAGCGTCCGGAACTGCGCGGTCGTGAGCGGGCCCTTCGTGGGGGAAGGAGCCGCCAGGGCGAGAGCCAGAGCCCAGCCCAGCATGGCGCTACCTCATCGACCGCCGGAAGACCGCGTTCGCCTGGTCCGGCGGGCCCTTCACCTCGAGGCGCACGCGGGTCAGGGTCACGATGTCCCACGTGTGCATCACCTCGTCGGCCTTGTGGATGGTGATGCGGCCCTCGTCGAGCTGCCAGCTGCCTCCGGTGATGGCGGGGCGGTCGCGCAGGTACGAGGCGAAGGGGCGACGGTCGCCCTGGATCTGGAACGAGACCGACTCCTCGGGGCAGGCGGACACGCACTCCCAGTTGCCGGCGAGCATCTTCTCGATCCTGGCGGTCGGATACGGCGTGGGCGTGGGCGTCGGCCGGGGAGTGCGAGTCGGCTTGGGCGGCGCCAGGAGCGCCGCCACGATCAGCACCGCAACGTGCATGTGCGCCTCCGATGGGGCTTGGTGTGACGGAGGCAGCCTAGCACGACCCGACGCGCGCGCTACGAAGCGGCGCCGCCCGCGATGGCCGGCACGATCGCGACCGTGTCGCCGGGCTTGAGCGCGGTCTTCTTGTCGTCCAGGAACCGGACGTCCTCGTCGTTCACGAAGATGCGGACGTAGCTGCGCAGGTTGCCGTCCGGGTCCACCAGCTTCTCCTTGAGCCCGTGATGCCGGCTCTCCAGGCCGTCGATCAGCGCGGACACGTCGGCCGCGTCGACCTGGACCTCCTGCGCGCCGCCGGTCAGCGAACGCAGCGGCGAAGGGATCTGCACCTTGATGGCCATGTCGTCTCCTGTCAGATGATGTCGAACGGCTCTTCCGCGAACGCCTGGTCGCGGTCGTGGAACACCCACGCGGTCGCCTCGGTCCGCACGCCCTCGGCCACGCCCACCACGACGTGGATCACGCCGTCCGAGAGGCCCTCGGCCGCGACGCGGCGGTCGGTCTCGGACGGGCGCGCGGGATGGTCGGGGTGGCTGTGGTAGTAGCCGACGATCTCGCGTCCGGCTTCGCGCGCCTCGCGCTGCACGCGGATCAGGTCCTCGGGCGCGATCTGGTAACGCACCCGCGGCGATTCGGTCTCGCGGTTGTCGACGGGCACCACCTCGCGGACCGTGCGGTCCTCGCCGACCAGCACGCCGCAGACCTCTAATGGATAGCCCGCGCGGACCTGCTCCAGGATGCGCTCGGCCAGCAGGCGGGAGATCCTCACAGGTAGCGCTCGCCCCCGTCCGCGAGCAGCGCGACGATGCGGGCCGGACCCTTGGCCCGTCGCGCGACCTCGCACGCCGCCCACAGTGCGGCGCCCGCGGAGTGGCCGATGAGCAGGCCGTCCGTCTCCAGAGCCTCGCGGCAGGTGCGGTAGCCGTCCTCGGTGCGGACGTGGATCTTCACG
>JAICEW010000136.1 GCA_025923995.1 Vicinamibacteria bacterium
CCGCCCCTCGCGGGGGGGGCGGGGGGGGCGGGGGGCGCCCCGCCGCGCGCCCCCCCCCCCCCCCCCCCCCCCCCCCCTCGAGAACGGCCGCCGCGCTGTTGCGGCGGCCGTTCTCGAAAAATGAAGACAACCCGATGACGATGCGCGTCGGCAACGCGCCCGTGAGCTGGGCGGTCTACGAGGCCGACCGTCCCAACCCGCCCTATGCGTCCGTGCTCGACGCGATCGCCGCGGCGGGCTACGAGGGCACGGAGCTCGGGCCGTACGGTTACCTGCCGACCGACCCGGACGCCTTGCGCCGCGAGCTCGACTCGCGGCGCCTCGCGCTCGGCTCGTCCTTCGTCCCGCTGCCGCTCGAGGATGCGTCGGCGCGCGAACGGTCGGTCGAGTCGGCGCTGCGCGTGGGACGGCTGCTGGCCACGCAGGGCGTCGGCGAGGTGATCATCGCGGACGACGAGGACCCGGCGCGCGCGGCGCGGGCCGGGCGCATCCCGCCCGACGGCTCGGCCGGCTGGACGGACGCGCAGTGGCGCGAGGCCGCCGCCACGCTGCACGCGGTCTCGCGCGCGCTGCGCGACCAGCTGGGGATGCGCGTGGTCGTGCACCACCACGCGGGCACGTTCCTGGAGACGCCCGGAGAGGTGGACCGCCTGCTGGCCTCGACCGACGGTGAGCTCGTGAACCTCCTGCTCGACACCGGACACGCGACCTACGGCGGCGACGACGCGGTGGACGTGGTGCGGCGGCACGGGGACCGCATCCGCTACGTGCACCTCAAGGACGTGCGGGCGGACGAGATGGCGCGCGTGCGGAATGAGAACGTCCCCATGTCCGAGGCCTGGGCCCGCGGCGTGTTCTGCCCGCTGGGCGACGGTGTGGTCGACTTCCCGCGCCTGGTGGAGTCCCTGCGTGCGTGTTCCTACTCCGGCTGGCTCATCGTCGAGCAGGACGTGGTGCCCGACGCGGCCGGGGAGCTCCATCCCGAGCCGAGCCGGAGCGCGCGCCAGAGCCGCACCTACCTGCGCGAGCGGGTCGGCCTGTGAGGCGGCTGCGCGTCGGCGTGGTGGGTGCCGGCGGCATCGCACAGATGATGCACCTGCCCACCCTGCACGAGCGGCCCGACCTGTTCGAGCTGGTGGGCCTGGCCGAGGTGGACCGCCGGACGCTCCACGCGGTGGCGCAACGCTTCCGAGCACCGCTCGTCACCACGGATGCGCGCGCGCTGCTGCGCGATCCGCGGGTCGAGGCCGTCCTCGTCCTCAGCTCGGGCTCGCACGGTGCGGAGGCGCTGGCCGCGCTGGAAGCCGGCCGCCATGTGTTCGTCGAGAAGCCGCTCGGCTTCTCCCGCGCGGAGGCCGCAGGCGTCCTGGCCCGCGCGAAGCGCGCGCGCCGCGTACTGATGGTGGGCTACCACAAGCGCTACGATCCCGCCTACCTGGCCGCGGTCGACGAGGTGCGCGGCATGGCCGAGCTGCGCTACGTGGAGGCGACGGTCCTCCATCCCGACGATGCCTCGTATCGGACGCACCACGCGATCGCTCCGCGGCGGCGCTACCGTGAGCAGCCCGAGAGCGAGGCGTTCCGTCAGATGACGGCCGCTGTCGGAACGGGTGCCCTGGGCGGCGCCATGACCGCGCTGCTGGGCCGCGGCGCGCCGGGGGCGCATCGCGTCGCGTCCTCCATGCTGTTCCTGAGCCTCATCCACGACGTGAACGCGCTGCGCGGCATCCTGGGCGAGCCGGAAGCGGTGCTGTCGGCGCACGCCTGGAACGGCGGCACCGCGCAGACGTCGCTGACGCGCTTCCCCGGCGGCGTGCACGTGAGCCTGTCCTGGATCTACGTGGCCGGGCTCAAGCACTACGACGAGCGGCTGCTGTTCGTGGGGCCGCGGCGGCGCGTGGAGCTGCGCTTCCCCTCGCCCTACCTGCGGAACGCGCCCACGCCGCTGACGGTCGAGCGGCCGGGCCGCGACGGGGCGCTGGTGGTGGAGCAGCACACGGTGTCGTACGAGGAGGCCTTCCGCGACGAGCTGCTCCACTTCCACGAGTGCGTCGTGTCCGGACGCGAGCCGCGGACGGGCGGAGCGGAGGCGGTGGGCGACGCGCGCTGGATCGAGGCCATCGCGCGCGCGTTCGGGAAGGCCCCGCAGAAGGTGGGAGCTACTTCGTCGCGGGGGCGGGCTCGAACGTCACGCCGTCCAGGACCAGCCCCAGCACGCCCTCGAGCCGGTTCCCGCGGCCGAGGCGGCGGAAGACCGAGTCGCGCACGATCAGCCCGGTGACCGGCGAGCCGGGGATCGTCCGCACGAACAGCGCGTGCTGCGCCTGCGCGACCGTCATGCGCTCCACGCGGACGTTGCGCACCACGGGCGGGAACGGCCCCGAAGCGCCCTCCTCGTAGAGCATGTCGATGTCGACGGCCGAGCCCACCTGGCCGATCTCGACGTCCCGCACGAAGACGTTCTCGATCACGCCCCCGCGCATGGCGTTGGTCTTGATGCGCAGGCCGCGGTCGAGCTCGGGGCTGCTCATCTGGCAGCGCTCGGCGTAGACATCGCGCGCGCCGCCGCTGATCTCGCTCCCGATCGTCACGCCCCCATGGCCGGCCCGCATCCGGCAGTTGCGCACCACCACGCGCTCGACCGGCGTCTGGAGCCGCCGGCCGTCCGCGTTGCGTCCGGACTTGAGCGCGATGCAGTCGTCGCCCGTGTCGAACAGCGAGTCCTCGATGAGCACGTCGGACGAGCTCTCGGGGTCGCAGCCGTCGCTGTTGGGCCCCATCGAGAGCACCTTGACGTCGCGGACGGTCACGTTCGTGGAGAGCACCGGGTGGATGACCCACATGGGCGAGCTGCGGATGGTGACGCCCTCGATGAGGACGTTGCGGCAGCGATAGGTCTGGATGAAGTTGGGCCGCAGGTCGTCCCCGGCGCCGAAGACGCGCTCGGCGACCGGCACGCCGTCCTCCGCCATCCGGAGCAGGCGGTCGCGGGCCGGCTTCTGCGACTTCTTCCAGGGCCACCAATGGGTCTCGTCGGCCTGGCCGTCGAGCGTGCCCTCGCCCGTGATGGCGACGTCCTGCTGCTCGAAGGCGTACACCAGCGGCGAGTAGTTCATGAGCTCGACGCCCTCCCAGCGCGTGAAGACGGCGGGCAGGTAGCGCGCGGGGTCGGTGTGGAAGCGGACGGTGGCGCCGGCCGCGACGTGCAGGTTCACCCCGCTCTTCAGGTGGATCGGTCCCGTCGGGTACTCGCCCGCCGGCACCACCACGCGTCCGCCGCCCGCGCGATGGCACGCCTCGATGGCGGACCGGAAGGCGGACGTCGCGTCGGCGCCGCCGGCGGCGCGCGCGCCGAAGTCGGTGATCACGAAGTCGCGCGCGGGGAACGTGGGCGGCTTGATGCGGGCGAGGATGGCGGGCAGCCGCAGCCAGGGATCGTCCGCGACGGCCGCCTCGTCCCCGGCCAGCCAGGGAACGAGGAGAGCGCCGAGCAGCGCGACGACGGCGAGGGCCCGCGGCTTCAACGCGGTCCCGTCAGCGGAGCTGGTCCAGCCGCAGCACCTGCATGTCCTCGAACTCCTGGTTCTCGCCGCCCATGCTCCACACGAACGCGTAGCGGCTGGAGCCGGCGCCGAAGTGGATGGACCAGGGCGGCGACAGGATCGCCTGCAGGTTCTTCACGACCAGGTGGCGCGTCTCCTCCGGCGGGCCCATGAGGTGCACGACCCGCTCGGCCTCGGCCAGGTCGAAGTACAGGTAGATCTCGGTGCGACGCACGTGCGTGTGCGGCGGGAGCGTGTTCCATACGCTGCCGGCCTTGATGTCCGTCACGCCCATGACCAGCTGGCAGCTGCGCACGCCCTTCTCGTGGATGTGGCGGCGCAGGACGCGCTCGCTCGCGTGCGCGGTGTCGCCGATGGGGATGGTCTGCGCCCCCGACTGGGTGGCGAGCGTCGTCTCGTGGGACGCGTGCGCGGGATGGCTCACGAAGTAGAAGAGGGCCGGGGCGGCCGACTGGGCGCTCGCGAACGTGATCTCGCGGGAGCCGCGGCCCACGTAGAGGACGTCGCGGTGGTCCAGGGCGTGGCTCTGGCCGTCCACCGACACCGTTCCGGCCCCGCCCACGTTGACGATGCCGATCTCGCGGCGCTCGCCGAAGGAGGCGGCCTTGATCTCCGGCGGGTTGGGCAGCGCGAGGGGACGCGCGGCGGGCACGGCCGAGCCGATGATCGTGCGCTCCGCCTCCCAGTGCAGCAGCCGCACCTCGTCGGGCGCGAACAGGTCCTCCACCAGGAACGCCTCGCGCAGCTCGGCGCCGGTCATGTGCCGGTAGCGGACGGGATCGACCAGGTGTCGCGTCTGCATCGCCGTCTCCTTACTTGGCCTGGACCTCGACGCGCAGCGGCGAGGCCACCCGGCGCGCGAAGTCCTCCACGTAGCGGTCCCACGCGGCGAGGTCCGGGAAGTCGCCGCTGCGGTCCCAGCCGAAGCCCGCGTAGTACACCGCGGGCTGTCCGGTCGCGGTCTTCGCGACCGCCAGGTGGTTGCCGTCGGCCTCGACGGTCTCGAGCAGCTGCGCCGGGGCCATCACCACCGCGCAGCCGAAGCTGCCGTTCTTCTCGATGGGCTCCCACGTGCGCAGCGTGCCCTGCGCCTTCTCGAAGCGCGACACGGACGCCGGATGCTTCTTGATGCCCGCCGCCCACGTGACCTCGGGCTCGCCCTGTCCCGGCCGACGGTAGGGCCGATACCGGCTCTCGAAGCGGTCCAGGTTGCGCCCCGCGTCGACGGTCACGCGCTTGGTCTCCGCGACCGAGGCGCCTCCGGTGTCGAAGGGCTCGTAGTCGAGCTCGAACACCAGGCGGATGGGCCCCGCGGCCAGCACGCGGCTCTTGCGGAAGTTGCGCGAGACCCACAGCCGTCCGTCGCGCCAGATGCCGCTGCCCCCGCAGCCGCGGGTGCGCCCGGCCGAGTAGAAGTCGGCGCCCTCGCCGTGGTCCTCGTGGTACGTGTCCGTCATGTACCAGTCGTTCAGGACCAGCCGGCGCGTGCGCTTGGTCCACACGTCCACGCCGCTGCCCGTGAGCGGCTCCAGGTCCCAGGTCTCCAGGTCCTGGCCGTACATGCGGTGCGCCACGCGGTCGTTCTCCCAGGCGAAGTCGTCATGGCGCTCGCGCACGAACCGGCCGTAGACGCGGAAGTCCTCGCGCTTCCACACGCGGCGCTCGCCGAGCGAGAGCGTGAACGTGCGCGACTGACGGGGCGCGAAGTCGGCCAGGAAGAGCAGCTGCTCGAAGGCGGCGTCGCCGTCCAGGTCCACGGCTTGCGCGACGAGCTCGCGGCCCTGGTCGTCGTGGACGCGCACCTTGGCCAGGTCGGCGGGCCTGGCGATAGCGGCCAGGGCAGCCGCGGGCACCTCCACCATCTCCTCGGTCCGCGTGGCGTCGAGGTCGCTGCGGACCACGACGCGCAGCGCAGGCGCCTGGGCGCCTGCCGTCCCGGCGATTCCCAGCGCCACGATCGTGAAGACGAGACGTTGCATTCGAGTCCTCCGCTGCAGGGCGCCGTGGATCATACTCGATGTTGTCGGACCAATTCGAGCATCCGCCCAGGGATCGCCCGCGAACGCGGGCTCGATGGGCATCTGCCATACCGGCCAAGGCGCGAGTGGTCAGACCACAGCTCCATCGATTGAGGTATCCTGCGCCACATGGCCACGGGTGTCCTGCGAGGGTTGCTGGCGGTCCTGGCGCTGGGCACGGCCCCGAGCGGGCCCTGGCAGGCCGACCGCGGCGACGGAACGTACACCAACCCGGTGCTGCACGCCGACTACTCCGACCCCGACGTCGTGCGCGTGGGCGACGACTTCTACCTGACGGCCTCCAGCTTCGGCAGCGTGCCGGCGCTGCCCATCCTCCACTCGCGGGACCTCCTCAACTGGACGCTCCTGGGGCACGCGGCGCGGCGGCTTCCCTCGCCCGATTTCGACACGCCGCAGCACGGCAAGGGCGTCTGGGCTCCGAGCCTTCGCCACCACGACGGCTTCTTCTGGATCTACTACGGCGATCCCGACCGCGGGATCTACATGGCGCGCGCGCGCGACCCGCGCGGGCCGTGGGAGCCGCTGCACCTGGTGCACGCCGCGAAGGGCTGGATCGACCCCTGCCCCCTGTGGGACGACGACGGGCAGATGTACCTCGTGCACGCCTGGGCGAAGAGCCGGGCCGGCTTCAACAGCGTGCTGCACATCCAGCGACTCTCGCCCGACGGGCGCCGCGTCGTGGGCGAGGGCACGCAGGTGTTCGACGGGACGGCGCGCCACCCGACGATCGAGGGGCCGAAGTTCTACAAGCGCGCCGGCTGGTACTACGTGTTCGCGCCCGCGGGCGGAGTCAAGGAGGGATGGCAGACCGTCCTGCGCTCGCGGAGCGTGCTCGGGCCGTACGAGGACCGCATCGTGCTCGAGCGCGGCCAGACGGACGTGAACGGACCGCACCAGGGCGGCTGGGTGGACACGCCCGGCGGCGAGGACTGGTTCGTGCACTTCCAGGACAAGGGCGCGTACGGTCGCATCGTCCACCTGCAGCCGATGCGATGGAAGGACGGCTGGCCGGTCATGGGCGCGGATCCTGACGGCGACGGCCGGGGCGAGCCGGTGCGTGTCCATGCGAAGCCGGCCGTGCGCAGCCCGGCCGTGCCCGTGGTGCCCGCGACGAGCGACGAGTTCGACGCGGACGCGGTGGGCCCGCAGTGGCAGTGGCAGGCCAACCCGGGCCCGTCGTGGGCGTCGCTGAAGAACGGAGCGCTGCGTCTGCGTGCGGTGGCGACGCCCGGTCCGAGCCTGTGGACCGCGGGGAACCTGCTGCTCCAGAAATGGCCCGCACCGGCGTTCACGGCGCGCGCCCGCCTCGACCCCGACGAGCTGCGCGAGGGCGACGAGGCGGGGCTCGTCGTCTTCGGGCTCGACTACGCGACGCTCGCCGTGGAGCGCACCGCTCGCGGGCTCACCCTGCGCCAGGCGATCTGCGCGGGCGCGGACAAGGGCAACGTCGAGACGGTCGAAGCGAACGCGCCCATCGGAAGCGGACCGGTGGAGCTGGCGGTCGAGGTCGCCGCTGACGCGTCCTGCCGCTTCGCATACGCGCAGGGCGGCACGCGCCGTCCCATCGGCGGAACCTTCGCCGCCACGCCGGGCCTCTGGGTGGGCGCGAAGGTCGGCGTGTTCGCGAAGGGCGGCGGAGAGGGTCACGCCGACTTCGAGTGGTTCCGTGTCGAGTAGGGCCCTGGCCGTCCTGGCCGTGGTCGGCTCCGCGTGCGGAGCGCACCCGCGGGCCGCAACGCCGCCGCCGCGCGCCGCGCGGGCCGACATCGTGGTCGCGCAGGACGGCAGCGGCGACTTCCGGACGATCCAGGAGGCGCTCGACTCGATCCCGCCCGGCAACGCCGCGCACCGGATCGTGCTGGTGCGCAGCGGCGTCTACCGCGAGAAGCTGTACGTGAACGCGGGGCACCTGTCCCTCGTGGGCGAGGACCGGGAGCGGACGCGCATCGAGTTCGCGGAGCTGCGGAAGAACTGGCGCCAGGACCATCCCGACGACTGGGGTGCCGCGGTCGTGAACATCGGTCCCGAGGTGACGGACCTCACGCTCGCGAACCTGACCGTCCGCAACGACTACGGCAGCCGGCACGGCGACAACGACCACCAGTTCGCGATCCGCTCGGGCGGCAACGCGACGCGCATCGCGCTGCTGCACGCGAACGTGCTCGCGGACGGCGGTGACACGCTCAGCCTGTGGAACGGAGCGAGCGGGCTCTACTATCACGCGGACTGCACGTTCGAGGGCTACGTCGACTACGTGTGCCCGCGCGGCTGGGCCTACATCACCCACAGCCGCTTCTACGGCCGGAACCTGACGGCCAGCATCTGGCACGACGGCAGCAAGGATCCCGACCAGAAGCTCGTGATCCGCCGCTCGTACTTCGACGGCGTGCCCGGCTTCCCGCTCGGCCGCAACCACCGCGACGGCTCGTTCTACCTGATCGACGCGACGTTCTCCGCGAACATGGCCGACCGGCCCCTCTACAAGGCGAAGGCCGACAACCCCTACCTGTGGGGCGAGCGCTACTACTACTCGGGCTGCCGGCGCGAGGGCGGCGACTTCTCCTGGTTCGCGGACAACCTGGCGACCGCGCCGGGCGCGCCCGCGGCGGACGAGGTCACAGCGGCCTGGACCTTCGCGGGCCGCTGGGACCCGGAGTCCACGCTGCCCGCGGTGCTCCCCTTCGCGGCCATTCCGCGGCCGGAGAACGGCGGGCGCGCCGACACAGGTGGCGTCACGCTGCGCTGGATCCCGGGCCGCGACGCGGTCCGGCATCGCGTCCACTTCGGAGAGGCGGCCGATCCGCCGCTGCGGACCGAGCAGACGGGCGCCACCTTCGCGACGGGCCCGCTGGTGGCCGGGCGCACCTACCACTGGCGCATCGATACCGTCACCCCGGCGGGGGTGAGGCGGGGACACGCGTGGTCCTTCGTGGCCGCGCGCAGGGAGAACCGATCATGAAGATGCTGGTCGCAGCCGCCTCTCTCGCGCTCGCGGGCGCGGCCCTCGATGCCGCGGAGACGAAGCCCTGGTCCGTGCGGATGGCGGACTCCGAGATCGCGCGCCACCCGGACCCCATGACACTCGACTCCGAGCAGCCCAAGTGGGAGTACACCCACGGCCTGGTGCTCAGGGCGCTCCTGGCGGTGGGCGACCGCACCGGCGACGCGCGCTACGAGAAGTACGTGCGCGCGTACTACGACGGGATGATCGGCGCCGACGGGGCGATCCGCACCTACGACGCGAGCGAGTTCAACATCGACCGCGTCAACCCCGGCAAGCCGCTGTTCGAGCTGTACCGCAGGACCGGGGACCCGAAGTACAAGCTGGCCCTCGACCGCCTGCGCCAGCAGATGCGCGACCATCCGCGCACGTCCGAGGGCGGCTTCTGGCACAAGAAGCGCTACCCCTACCAGATGTGGCTGGACGGGCTCTACATGGCGTCGCCCTTCCTGGCCCAGTACGCCAAGGAGTTCGGCGAGCCCGCGCTGTTCGACGACGTGGTCAAGCAGTTCGTGCTGATGGAGAAGCACGCGCGCGACCCGAAGACCGGGCTGCTCTACCACGGGTGGGACGAGAGCCGCCAGCAGAAGTGGGCCGATCCCACGACGGGCCTGTCGAAGAACTTCTGGGGGCGCGCGATCGGCTGGTACGCGATGGCGCTCGTGGACACGCTCGACTTCCTGCCGGCGGACCATCCGGGCCGGAAGGACCTGGTGGCCATCCTCGACCGCCTGGCGGCGGCCATGGTGCGCGTGCAGGACCCGAAGACGGGCGTGTGGTGGCAGGTGGTGGACCAGCCCGGGCGCGAGAAGAACTACCTCGAGGCGTCGGTCTCGTCGATGCTCGCGTACGCGCTGCTGAAGGGGGCACGGGTGGGCGCGCTCGACGCGAAGTACGGCCAGGCGGGCGCGCGCGCCTACAAGGGCGTCCTCGAGCAGTTCGTCGCGGAGGGCAAGGACGGGACGGTGGACATCCACCGCGTGTGCCAGGTCGCGGGGCTGGGCGGCGATCCCGAGAAGGAGCGTTACCGCGATGGGACGTTCGAGTACTACGTCAACGAGAGGATCCGCAGCAACGACCCCAAGGCGGTCGGGCCATTCATCCTGGCCAGCCTGGAGACGGAAGGCGCGCGCGTCTCCTGGTCCGAGGTCCTCGAGCAGCCGGTCGCCTGGTACGGCGGGGCCGAAGCCGCCCGCATCGCGGACGCCGTCCTGCTCTACCAGCGGACGAGCGGCGGCTGGCCCAAGAACGTCGACATGGCGCGCCCGCTCCCGGACGCGGACCGCGCGCGGGTCGCCGCCGAGCGGACGGAGAGCGACTCGACCATCGACAACGGAGCGACCTTCACGCAGATGCGCTTCCTGGCGCGCGTGGCGGACGCGGCCGGCGTCCAGGCGTACCGCGACGCGTTCGGCCGCGGTCTCGACTTCCTGCTGGCCGCGCAGTACCCGACCGGGGGCTGGCCGCAGTTCTTCCCGCTGCGGGACGACTACTCCCGGCACGTGACGTTCAACGACGGCGCCATGGTCGGCGTCCTGCGCCTGCTGCGCGAGATCGGCACGCGGTCGCCACCGTTCGCGTTCGTGGACCCGCCGCGGCGGCCGGCCGCGGCGGGCGCGGCCGCGCGCGGCCGGGACGCGATCCTGGACGCGCAGGTGCGCGTGAACGGGCGGCTCACGGCCTGGTGCGCCCAGCACGACGCGGGCACGCTGGAGCCGCGCCCGGCCCGCGCCTACGAGCCGGTCTCGCTCAGCGGGCGCGAGAGCGTCGAGATCGTCGAGTACCTCATGGAGGAGAGCGGTCCCCGGGCGGAGGAGGCGGTCGAGGCGGCGGTGCTCTGGCTGCGCGAGGCGCAGATCGAGGGCCGCCGCGTCGAGCGCGTCCCGGCCCCGGCCCTCCCCGCCGGCTTCGACGTGGTGGTGCGCGAGGACCCGTCGGCCCCGCCCCTCTGGGCCCGCTTCTACGAGATCGGCAGCAACCGCCCGCTGTTCCTCGGGCGGGACGGCGTCGCGCGGGCCAGCCTGGCGGAAATCGAGGCCGAGCGCCGCACCGGCTACAGCTGGCTCGGCCCGTACGCGGCCGATCTCCTGGAGCGACGGTACCACGCCTGGCGGGTCGCGGCCTGCGGAGCCCGCACGCCATTGGTCATACCACAGCCGGTCGCCGCCGGCCCCACGCCGCCCTCGTCGCGCTGATCGGCCGGCCGGGCCCCGGGGGGGCGCCTGGTCACTCGACCCGCTGAATACGCGGTCATGAGCCCGGTCGATGGCCGCCATCGAGACCTGTTGACACCTTCGCGGGCTCCGTGCTAAAAAGCCAACAGATCAATCCAGTAGCGGCGCGCTACTGAAATTGGCATGACCAGTTGGAATCCGAAGCCGGTTGCGGCCTGGTGCGCGCGCGAGCCGCGTGACAGGACGATGCGAGGCCTGGCGGTCCCGCCAGGCCCTCTGCCAGGAGGCTTGTGATGCGTTTCCGTGTTTCGACCTGGGCGGTGGCGGCGCTGGTGGCGCTCGCCACTCTGGCCCTCCCGCCCGCGGTCTCGGCCCAGGACTTCCGCGGGTCCATCCTCGGCGCGGTCACCGACACGCAGGGCGGCGCCATGCCCGGCGTCGCCGTGACGGTGACGAACGTGAACACGAACGTCTCCAACACGGTGGTCACGGACGAGAAGGGCCGCTACCGGGTGCAGTACCTGATCTCCGGCACCTACTCGGTCCAGATGCAGCTGCAGGGCTTCAAGAGCGTGGTGCGCAAGCCGCTCGAGGTCCGCGTGGGCGACGTGCTGACGGTGGACGCCACCATGGACACGGGCACGGTGGAGGAGGTGATCGAGGTGGTGGCGCAGCAGCCGCTGCTCGACACCTCGTCCGGCGTCACCGGCCAGGTGATCGACAGCAACCAGATCCAGCAGCTGCCGCTGGGCGATGGCACGGCGTACATGCTGACGCGCCTGGCACCCGGCCTGTCCGACTCTTCCGACCTGCACTTCTCGCGGCCGATGGACAACGGCAACCTGGGCGGCATCGTGGCCAACGGAGCGCTGGGCGGCAACGACTTCACCCTCGACGGCGCGCCCAACCGCGTGTCGCCCAACAACACGAACCCGGGCAACAACAACGGCGTGGTCGGCTTCTCGCCGCCGTCCGACGCCATCGCCGAGTTCAAGGTCCAGACCAACGCGTTCGACGCGCAGTCGGGCCAGACCGCGGGCGCCTCGGTGAACCTCGCCCTCAAGAGCGGCACCAACGCCTTCCACGGCAACTTCTCGTACTTCAACCGCAGCGACAGCCGCTCCGAGACGCCCCTGCTGACCGAGCGCGCGGGCGGCGAGAAGCCCACGCGCGACTACAACCGCCACACGGCGACGATCACGGGACCCATCCTGCGCGACCGGACCTTCTTCATGGTGTCGTACGAGCACCTGCGCGACGTGCAGCCGGAGCCCTCGACCTTCACGGTCCCCACGATGCGCATGCGGTCGGGCGACCTGTCGGAGTTCAGCTCGATCATCTACGACCCGCTCACCGCGACCGGGCCCAACAACACGCGCACGCCGTTCCCCGGCAACCGCGTGCCCGGCAACCGCGTCGACCCCGTCGCGGCCGCCTACGCCGCGCTCTATCCGGAGCCCAACCAGCCCGGCCTGGAGGACAACTACTTCACGAACATGCTGCGGCCCTACGACTACGACGCCGTGCTGGGCCGCATCGACCACAACTTCGACGGGGCCAACAAGGTGTTCGTGTCGGGCTACTGGAACACGCGCCAGGAGGACCGCTACAACTGGGCCAAGGACGCGGCCAACGCCAGCGGCGAGGGCGTGATCAACGGCTTCGAGGTCACCCGCGGCTACGACTACCGCAGCAATCGGGGCGTGACCATGGGCTTCACGTCCACGCGCTCCAGCAACGTGGTGTTCGACCTGCGCGCCTCCTGGGCCAAGTTCGGCGAGAACCGCGATCCCTCCCAGACCTTCGACCCGGCGTCGATGGGCTTCGCCCCGTCGGCGGTCTCCGCGATGGGCGACTACGACTACCTGCCCTTCATCACGTTCGGCGGCTTCAGCACCACCAACGCCAATTCCCGCATCGCCTCGCTGGGCTCGCAGCGCTCGGACTGGAACTCGGGCTTCGACCGGCCCTTCACCAACCTGTCGCTCGCTCCCACCGTGACCTGGCTGCGGGGAAGCCACTCGCTGCGCGGCGGCTACGACCTGCGCACGCGCCGCTGGGACATCACGAACGAAGGCTACGGCGCCGGCCGCTACCACTTCGCGGGCACCTACACGCGCCTCAACAACGCGGCGCCGCAGAACGACCTGGCCCAGTCGTGGGCCCAGTTCCTGCTCGGCATCCCCACCACCGGCACCAACACGGTGGCCACCGCGGGCAGCACCGCCAGCCAGTTCGAGATCTCGGCCGAGGGCGACTTCCGGCAGACCTCGCACGGCCTCTTCCTGCAGGACGACTGGCGCGTGAACCGCAAGCTCACGCTCAACCTGGGCGTGCGGCTCGAGATCGACCAGGCGCTCACGGAGGCCGAGGACCGCAACCTGGGCGGCTTCGACGTCGCCGCCGACAGCCCGATCGAGGCCGCGGCCCGCCTGCGCTACGCCGCCAACCCGATCCCGCAGATCCCGGCCGCGGCCTTCCAGGTGAACGGAGGCGTGCTCTTCGCCGACGGCCCGGTCTACAACACGCTGGTGAAGGCGCTGCCGCGCGCCGCGCTCTCCTACCTGCTGGGCGAGCGGACCGTGCTGCGCGGCGGCGTGGGCCTGTTCAGCTATCCGTTCTACTTCGACGCCGGCAACCAGGCCGGGTTCTCGCAGGCGACGCCGATCCTCTCGACCGACAACAACGGCGCGACCTTCCTGGGCCCGACGCTCAGCAACCCGCTGCCGGGCGGACAGCTGGTGCAGCCGGTGGGCTCCTCGCTGGGCCTGGGCAGCCAGCTGGGCCTGACGCTCGGCACCATCGTGCCGTCCGAGCGCAAGACGCCGTACTACACGCGCTGGCAGGCGGGCATCCAGCGCGACCTGGGCGCCGGCATCGTGGTCGAGCTGTTCTACGTGGGCTCGCGCGGCCGGAACCTGCCGGTGGTGCGCGAGCTGAACAGCATCCCCCTGGAGTTCCTCTCCACCTCGCGCACGCGCGACACGGCCAACGAGAACTTCCTGTCGCAGCAGGTCCCCAACCCGTTCCAGGGCCTGCTGCCGGGCACGACCATGAACGGCGCCACCATCCAGCGCAGCCAGCTGCTGCGGATGTTCCCGCACTTCCTGGGCGGCGCCGCCAACGGGGCTGTCTCCGGCACCGGCACCATCAGCGTCGGCACCGAGGAGTACGAGGGCTCGGACAGCTACGACGCGGGCACCGTCCGCATCGAGAAGCGCTTCTCGAACGGCAACTCGCTGCTGGCGACCTACACGCGCTCGCGCCTGCGGGACAGGCTCAACTACCTGAACCCCGCGAACGGAGAGCTGGAGGACCGCATCTCCCCCAACGACCGGCCCAACCGCGTCACCGTGGGAGCGACCTTCCACCTGCCCTTCGGCCAGGGCCGCAAGTGGGGCAGCGACTGGAACGGCGCGCTGGACGCGATCCTGGGCGGCTGGTCGCTCAGCGGGACCTATCAGTACCAGACGGGCTTCCCGCTCACCTGGAACACCAACGTCTACTACGACCCCAACCGCAACCCGCTGGACCTCAAGTCGAACATCGGCGAGAGCGTGGCCTGCGGGATCGCCGGCCTGGACTGCCCGGGCTGGGACACGTCCGGCTTCTACATCCCCGGCGGGACCGGCGTGACCGACCCGCGCATCCAGATGGGCCAGAACGTCCGCTACTTCCCGTCCACGCTGCCGGGCGTGCGCACGCACGACCTGCACCTGATGGACATCGGGCTCTACAAGACGTTCTCGTTGCCCAAGGACCTGGACCTCCAGATCCGCGTCGAGGCCATCAACGCGCTCAACTACACCGTGCTGTGGAATCCCAACCAGGACCCGCGCAACGTGAACTTCGGGCTGGTGAACCAGGACCGCAACAACCCGCGCGACATCCAGCTGGGCGCGCGGCTGTCGTTCTAGAGCCCGCTTCACCGCGGAGGGCGCAGAGAAGACACGCTCTGCGTTCTCCGCGCTCCCTGGCGGTGGATGTCGTCGACGTCTAGCGGGTCGTGCGTCGCGCGGGCTTGGCCTCGCGCTCTTCCGAAGCCTGGGCCTGGCGGGCCATGTCCAGGTGCTCGCTCATCTCCCTGCGCGCCAGCTCCGGGTCGCGGGCCTTCACCGCCCGGTAGATGCGCCGGTGCATCTCCGCCGACTGGCGGAGGTCGCGCGCCCGCTCCACCGTGAGGCGCCGCGTCTCGTAGACCATCTCGGCCACGGTGTCGATGAGCGTCGTCAGGACCGGGTTGCCCGAGCCGGCGGCCACCGAGCGGTGGAACTGGATGTCGTGCACGAGGTAGGCCTGCGGGTCGTCGAGCGAGGCGAACATCCCCGCCACCTCCTCGGCCATCACGGACAGCTGCTCGGGGGTCGCCCGCTCCGCCGCCAGCCCGCTGGTCCCCACCTCCAGCACGCGGCGCGCCTCGAACATGTCGTCGCGCGTGAAGCCGTGCAGCGCGGCCAGGAAGCGCAGCGAGGAGTTCTCGAGCTTGGGCGGGCCGTCGGAGACGAACGTGCCCGCCCCCTGCCGCGGGACCACGACGCCCATCGCGCCCAGCTTCTGCAGGCCCGAGCGCAGCGACGGACGGCTGACGCCGATCTCGACCGCGAGGTCCCGCTCCGGCGGGAGCCGGTCGCCCGGGTGCAGCTGGCCCTGCTCGATCAGACGGCGGACGTGCTCGACCACCCGCCCGGCCGCTTGTTCGACGCGGGGCGGGCCAGAGGTCGGACCTTTTGTGCGCGCGTTCATGGCTCAGACACGATTATTACGCCCACTTTCCAGGTGTCAAGCGAATTGGTCAGACCTGTAGCCGGGTGGGCCTTTGTCTTCGTTGATTCGGCCACCTCGTCCCCCGGACCCCTGCGCCGCAGCGCCCGTGAGAGGATCGCCCGCATGACTTCGCCGCTCGCACCGGCGCCCGCGGCCGAGCTGGACGCGGGCCTGCGCCGCCTCGGCTACGAGTCCTTCCGCGCGGGCCAGCGTGAGGC
>JAICEW010000137.1 GCA_025923995.1 Vicinamibacteria bacterium
CGCTGGCCGACGACGAGCACCGGGTGATCCAGCAGCTCTACGAGACCTTCGAGGGCGTGTCGCGCAAGAACTTCCAGGAGGCGTACCACGACGCGCTGCAGCTCAAGGAGGAAGGGATCACCGCCTTCAACCTCGGGTTCCTCGACCTCCGGGCGCGGGCCCGGGTGGAGCAGTTGTTCTACGCCACCATCGAGAAGATCCTCAAGATCGTCCGCGACCTCTCCTACGTGCCGGACGAGCTCGAAGGCCTGGAGAAGCAGCTCTCCGACACCTATTACTGCAACTTCTCGCTGTTCCAGTCGCTGCCGGACCACTGGGCCGTGCGCCAGCTGTTCCCGACGCTGCCCATCGACAAGCTCAACAAGCAGCCCACCCGGCGCGCGGTGCTGGCGGACCTCACCTGCGACAGCGACGGGAAGATGGACGAGTTCATCGACCTGCGCGACGTCAAGCACTACCTGGAGCTGCACCAGCCCAACGGCGATCCGTACTTCGTCGCCACGTTCCTGGTGGGCGCCTACCAGGAGATCCTGGGCGACCTGCACAACCTGTTCGGCGACACCGACGCCGTCCACGTGAAGCTGGACGGCGAGGGCTACCGGGTGGAGCACGTGGTCGAGGGCGACTCGGTGACCGAGGTGCTCTCGTACGTGCAGTACTCCAAGGACGACCTCATCGCGCGCGTGCGCCGGGCCATGGAGGCCGCGCTGCGCGAGAAGCGCCTGACGGTGGCCGAGTCCGGCCGCTTGATGCGCCGCTACGAGGAAGCCCTGGACGGCTACACGTACCTCACCGTCAACGACTGAGCCACGGGAATAGAGGGCTCCGCCGGCACGGAGGCGGCGCGAGGGGTCCCGCTCGCCTCCGCCCTTCGCCAGACCCTCCGCGAGGGCTACTCCTGGCCTGACCTGCGCGTGGACGCGCTGGCGGGCCTGGTCGTCGGCGTCGTGGCGCTGCCCCTTTCGATGGCGCTGGCGGTCGCGTCCGGCGTGCCGCCCCAGCACGGCCTCTACACGGCACTGGTGGCCGGCGGTCTGATCGCGCTGCTGGGGGGCTCACGCGTCCAGGTCTCGGGACCGACCGCAGCGTTCGTCGTGCTGCTGGCGCCGGTCTCCGCCCGCTTCGGCCTGCGCGGGCTGCTGATCGCGAGCGTGATGGCGGGCGTGCTGCTCGTGATCATGGGCCTGGCCCGCATGGGCCGCTTCATCGAGTTCGTCCCCTACCCGGTCACCACGGGCTTCACGGCCGGCATCGCGGTCGTCATCGCCACGCTGCAGGCGAAGGACTTCCTGGGCCTCACGGTCGCGGGCAACCCCGAGCACTACCTGGACCGCGTACGCGCGCTGGCGCAGGCGCTCCCGACGGTGAGCCCGTGGGACGCCGCCATCGGCGTCTTCACCCTCGCGTTCCTGCTCCTGTGGCCACGCCTCACTTCGAAGGTGCCCGCGCCGCTGGTGGCGCTGGCGGCGGCCGGCGTGCTGGCGGCGGTCTGCGCCGTCCACGTTCCCGGCTTCGAAGTGGCGACGATCGGCAGCCGCTTCCAGACCGTGGGCGGCGACGGACGCCTCGTGGCGGGCATCCCCCGCCAGCTCCCGTCGCTGGCCTGGCCGTGGTCGCTGCCCGGGACCGGCGGAGACGGCCTCTCGTTCGACCTGTTCCGCGCGCTCCTGGGGCCCGCGTTCGCGATCGCCATGCTGGGCGCCATCGAGTCCCTGCTCTCCGCGGTGGTGGCCGACGGCATGACGGGCCGCAAGCACGATCCCGACTCCGAGCTGGTGGCCCAGGGGGTCGGGAACATCGTCGCGCCCTTCTTCGGCGGGTTCGCGGCCACGGGCGCGCTCGCGCGCACCGCCACGAACGTGCGGGCGGGAGCGCGCTCGCCGGTCGCTTCCGTGGTCCACGCGCTCTCGATCCTGGCCGCGCTGCTGCTGGCGGCGCCGCTGCTGGGCTACCTCCCGATGGCGTCCCTGGCCGCCCTGCTGCTGCTGGTGGCGTGGCACATGAGCGAGCGCAAGCACGTCCGCTACGTGCTCCAGCGTGCCCCGCGCAGCGACGTGCTGGTGCTGCTCGCCTGCTTCGCCCTCACGGTGCTCTTCGACATGGTGGTCGCGGTGACGGCGGGGCTGGTGCTGTCCTCGCTGCTGTTCATCCGCCGCATGGCGGAGGTGTCCGGCGTGACGCTCGTCGGCGACCGCCATCCCGACCTCGACGAGCCGCTCCCGCGCGGCGTCGTGATCTACGACGTCGCGGGGCCCCTCTTCTTCGGGGCCGCGGGAAGGGCCCTCTCCGCGCTGGAGGCGGTCGAGAAGCGCGGCGTGAAGGCCGTGGTCCTCGACGTGGCCGACGTGCCGGCCATCGACGCGACGGGCCTCGTGAACCTGGAGTCGCTCATCGCGCGGCTCAACGGGCACGGGGTGAAGGTGATCCTGGGCGGCGTGCAGGAGCAGCCGCTGCGCGCGTTCGCGCGCGCCGGTTGGCGCAACCGCAAGGGCCGCCTGCGCATCTTCCGCGAGAGCGATCGCGCCATCGCCAACGCGCGCGCGTTCGTGGAGGGCGCGGGACACTCCGCGAGCTGAACGGGGCGCGGGCGGCTAGCCCGCCCGCGGCGGCGCCCACACCGGGAACGGGTTGAGCGCCGCACCCTTCCACCACTTCTTCTCGGGCCCCAGCTTGAAGATCGCGAAGTGCAGGTGCGGCGTTTGGGGGGGCGCGTTGCCCGTCGTGCCGACGTAGCCGATCACGTCGCCCTTGTGCAGCTCCTGCCCTTCGCGCAGGCCGTCCGCGTAGCGGTCGAGGTGCGCGTAGTAGTAGCAGTAGGCACCCTCGGGATCGAACTGGTACACGGTCAGGCCGCCCTTCCCCACCGAGTGGAACATCTTCTGCACGACGCCGTCGTCCACGGCCACCACCGGCGTCCCGCGCGGGGCCAGGATGTCGATCGCCTCGTGCGAGCGGCCGTTGCGGGAGTCGGAGAAGTCGTCGCGCAGCCGCCTCGGGTCGGTGCTGGGCACGGGGAACTGGAGCCGGCGCAGGCGCAGGAAGGCGACGTCCTCGACGGCCGGCGACAGCGCGGGCCGCGGCATCTCGTCGGAGCGGATGGTCGGATAGGTGGCGGGCGGCGGCAGCGCCCGCGGGGTGGGCTCGACGCGGGGCGACCCCGGCGCGTACGCGCCGCGGTCCGAGAGCGCGCCGCCGATCCACAGCGCGACGAAGAGCCCCACCCCGAGCACGAGCCCCAGGCCGAACGGGTGGCCCAGCATCGACGACGCCGTGCGCGCCCGGCGGCGCGCGACCGACGTGCTCATTCCTGGAGGATCGCGGGCGTCCCTGGCGCGATCGCGTCGGCCAGCGCCAGCGCGTCCCAGTTGGTGAGCCGGATGCACCCGTGCGACTGGGTCTTGCCGATGGTCGAGGGCTCGGGCGTCCCGTGGATGCCGTAGTGCTCCTTCGACAGGTCGATCCACACGAGGCCGACGGGGTTGTTGGGACCGGCGGGCAGCTTGGCCTTGGAGTGCGTCTCGTCCGCATCCCAGAAGAGGTCCGGGTTGTAGTGGAAGACGGGGTTCTTGCCGACGCCGTTCACCTTCCACTCCCCGATCGGCAGGGGGTCGTGCTGGCTGCCCATGGTCGCAGGATAGCGCGCCAGCACCTTGCCCTTCTCGTCGATGACGCTGACGGACGCGTCCGACTTGTCCACGCGCACGGTCGCCGCCTTCGGGAGCGGCCCGCGGGTCACACCGGGCACCAGGATCGTCTCACCCGCCTTGTCGAAGGACTTGCCCGGGTTCAGCTTCTGGAGCAGCGCGGGGCTGGCGTGGAACATCTCCGCCAGCTTCTCGAGCGGGGACGCGTATCCCAGCGCGGGCAGCTGCGCCTTGTCCATCATGTCCTCGGGGATGCGCTGGAAGGGGCCGGCCACGTCGTCCTCCGCGATGGTGTAGGACACGATGACGGGGTTCCCGTCGTCCGCTGGCGGCGCCTTGTGCACGCGCTGGTACGCCTCCAGCGCGCGCCGCGTGTTGGACCCGCCCGCGCCGTCGATCTCGCCCGGCGAGAAGTGGGCCCGGTCGAGCAGGACCTGGAGCTTGAGGTCCCTGGGCAGCGCCGGTGCCACCACCACCGGGACCACGGCCTTCCCGGCCGGGGCGGCAGCCGCCGGTGTCATTTGTGCACTGAGGGATGTCAGGAACGGAGCGTTCGGGACGGCGACCACCACTGCCAAAGCGCACGCCCAGCCGAGTTTAGCCATTCCCACCCACCTCCCTGTCACGTCAAGGAAGCAAGGGGCCTGCCATCACCACCTCCGGACGCGCCCGACGTCGACGTGCACGAAGTCGGACGCCGGGTAGTAGCCGACGCCTCCGCGCCGCATCTTGAGCGCCGCGTCGCGGATCTGCTCGATCGTGCGGCCGCGCACGCGCACGTCGCAGGCGCGCCCGAACATGTGCTGGCTCATCTTCGAGACACCGGACGCCGCGGACCGGCCGCGCAGGTACTCGTTCGACTCGGGCGAGCGATAGCCGGAGATGACCCGGTAGGGCTCGTCCGTCTCGAGCTTCGTGCGCAGCTCGAACAGCAGGTCGAGCACGCGGCGGTCGATGGCCTTGATGTCGTTCGTGCGATGGTCGCGCAGGACCCGGTTGATCTCCGCGAGCGCGTCGGGCACGTAGTGGCCGTTCGCCCAGTACACGACGTCGACCTCCTCCGCCGTGTGCGTGTTGTGGAACGCGAGGCGGCGCGGCAGCGGCCGCGGCGCCGCCGGTGCGAGCGCGGCCAGCGGCCGGGCGGCGAGGCTGGCGCCCGCGAGGACACCCAAGCCCAGCAACCGGCGCCGATCGGCGCGCGTCGAAAGAGCCCGGGCCATCGTCCGCCCTCCTTCGCGGACGCCCGTGCAAGCCACGTGCCGGTGAGGATCCTCCCCTGCGGCGCGTCGACAACAGGATCTTCGGGCACTCGGAGACCGAGGCGCGCGGAAAGAACTAGCGGAGTGCGCTGGCCGGGACCTTGAGCGTCAGCGTGAGCGCGCCCGCCCTGGGCTGGGCCGCGCTCGAGACGAGCGTGCTGAGCTGGATCGCGTAGACGCCGGTGCTCACGTCCTGCGCGGGCTCGTCGACGAAGAGGCGCTTGCCCTCGCCGCAGGTCTTCTGCCACTTGGACTCGTCGCCCTGCCAGTAGTCGGAGGTCTCGCGCGACGCGCAGACGAGGGCGCCTTGCCCGTCGGTGAGGAACGCCTCGACGATGAACGAGTCCTCGTTGACGAGGCTGCGCAGGCGATCCGCGCAGGCGCCCGTCGTCATCTCCGCGCGCAGGGGCGCCTTGGGGTTCGCCATCCACTCCCGGTCCTTGCGCTGCACGTCGTCCGCGCTCTCCCCCGAAGCGTTCTTGGCCGTCACGGCGCCGACCAGCTGGGGATCCGCGGAGATGCGCTCGGCCAGGGGAACCCTGGCGTACGCGATCTCACGCACCTTGGCCGCTCCCGGGGCCTGGAGGAGCCACACGACCGCCAGTATCACCGCCATCGCTGGAACCTCGCTCGCAAAGGTCCTTCCCGGAGGGTGCGCGGAGGATAACACGAGGCCATCGCGGGCTCCGTTTGTAACATTTTCTGTTGTATCGATGGGAACTTAGTGGCAGTCTCCTGACATGAGTTCCAAGACTTCTGCGGCCTTCTTGGCTTCTTCCCTCATTCTTTCGGGTTGCCACACCATCACGGAGAACGAGCCTCCGCGCACCGAGACCAAGGTCACGCCCGCCATGGTGCCGGTCATCCTGAATCCCGTGACCATCCCGGCCCCGATTCCGGAGGCGACGCCCCAGCCCACTCCGAACCCCGACCCACCCAAGGGCGCGGGCTGCGGCGTCGGGCGCGGCACGGGAAGCGGCCACGGATGCCCGCGCCAGTCGCCCTCGTTCCTGAAGGAGGTCGAGAGCGCGATGGACCAGCTCGTCCGCGAGGAGCCCGGCCTCTTCGACACGCGCAAGACGCGCGGCTGCGGGAACTGCTACCTGGTGCTCAACCCGACGCGCTACGTGAACCGTATGGCCGAGCTGATGGCGGAGCGGTCGCTCTGCGGCCACTACGACGGCGAGGAGCTGGCCGTGAAGCAGACGAACGCCTTCAACGACCAGTACGACATCCTGACGTCGGACATGTTCGTCCGCCGCCAGCTGGGCTCCTACCGCTCCACCTGCTATCCCGCCTGGTTCTGATTCCGGGCGTCAGCGCTTCTCCTTCGACGTCCCGCCCACCCCACCGAAGTTGAAGGTCACGCCCACGCCCAGCTCCCAGTAGGCGCCGCTGGACGAGGTCTGCCAGTTGCGCCCGTTGAAGCTCATGACCTCCTCGCGGTCGGGAGAGGTGCCGGCGATCTCCGCGACGAAGCTCCAGTGCGGGCTCAGGCGGCGCTCGACTCCCGCGGCCCACGTCCAGAAGGTCTTGTCGTCGTAGAGGCCGGTGAAGCTGGGCGGCGGCTCGTGCTCCAGCTGCGTGTGCGTCTCGAGGTCGAAGCTGCGCGCGGCACCCGGCCGCGAGCGGTTCTGCCAGTCGAACCCCACGCTCGCGTACGGCCGCCAGGTGCGACCGGGCCGGAGATGGAAGTCCAGGTTGGCTCCCAGCACGTCGTCGATGTTCGCGGAGTGCTTCCAGTCCGTGCTGTAGCGTGGCCGGAAGGTGAAGCGCTGGGTGGGCCGCCAGACCAGCTCGAGCCGCGAGCCCAGCCCGTCCCCGTTCCAGCCCGGGCGCAGCGTGTAGCGGACGCCGAACCGCGGCAGGCGCAGGTCGGCGCGCTCGCTGCCGCGCAGCCGGGTGGGGAGCCGCTCGGCCGGCTCGAGTGACTTGCGCGTCAGCTCCTGCCGCTGGCCGTCGACGAGCGCGAGCGTCGACTTCGAGAGCTTGGGGCCCTCCGCGAAGTAGACCTCGTACTCCCCCGGCTCCAGGCCCAGCTCCACCCTCCGCCCCGACGGCTTGAACAGCTCGGCCACCAGGTGGCGCTTGCCGCTCACGACGACGAAGCGGCCCTCGTAGTCCTCGGCCAGGATCAGGCTGGCCGAGTTCTCGCGCACGTCCGTCATCACCACGTCGCCCGTCCCCGCCATCTTGATGTCGTACGCGGGGTGCTGGGCGCCGGCCTGGGTGGGCGTCGTCTGCACCAGCGTCTCGTTGAAGGCGAACTGGTACGCCTCGTTCAGCGTCACCTTGCCGTCGCCGGTGACGTCGGCCGCGCCGCGCAGGCCCGTGAGCAGCGCGTACGTGAAGAACGACCCGCGCAGGCGCTCCGACTCCTGGGCCGCCTCGTTCTCCGAGCTCGACGTGAGGAACGCGTAGCCCTTGACCTCGCTCGAGACGTCGTCCAGGAACGCGGGACGCGCCTGGCCGCCCTTGAGGCGCGTGATGGCGCCGGACGCGCACGCGTCGAGGATCGTGATGCCGACGTCGGCGCCGATCGCGTGGATGGCCTCGCGCAGCTCGGCGTAGCGCACGAGCTCGCGCCCGAGCATGAGGCCCTGCTCGTCGGCGTGCCCGGAGAAGTACACGATCGCCTCGACGCGCTGGGCCGCCGCCCGGGCCGCGCCCGCGCGCGCCGCGGTGGCGGCCAGCGCCTCCATCAGCACCTTGCGGCCGGGGTCGCGCAGGACGACGCGGTCGGCCGCCTCGACGCCGCCCATGCGCGTCACCAGGTCGGCGAAGCGGTCGGCGTCGGAGACCGCGTACCGCAGCGGGACGCGGTCGGCCGCGCCCCGGTTCGAGCCCACGACGAGCGCGAGGCGGCGCAGGGACCCGGCCGGCGGCGCGTCCGCCAGGCAGACGGGCGTGGGGACGAGCGCGATCAGGAGGCAGGCGCGCAGCAGGGGTCTCATCGGGACGGCTCCTTCCTGACGACGAGGCTGAACTGGTCCATCGAGCCCGGCAGGTCCAGGCGCCGCTCGTTGGCGGCGGCCCCCAGCGACGCGTGCTGCCGGCGCAGCGCGTCCTCCACGGCGGCGACGGAGAACGGCTCGTCCGCGGCCACGAGCAGGAACCGCTCGAAGCCCGGCGCGTCGTCCAGCTCGTAGGACTGCGCGAGCGCCACGGGCCGGCCGGACGTGAGCGGCGCCGACGCGGTCCCGTGGACCGGGAGGTGGCGCGTGACGACACCGCGTCCGTCGACCGACAGGATGACGCCGTACCGGCGCCCGCCCGCCTGGTAGGCGAGCTGGACCACGTCGTGGGGGCGGGCCACCGCGGCCGGAGGCAGCCGCTCCACGTCCACGGACGCCTTGCGGTACAGCAGCAGGTACGGGGCGATGCCCTTCACGCGCGTCACGTCCTCGTCGGGCCCGCCCGGGCCCCAGGGACGGAGCATCGCGAACCCGACGAGCGACGCGACGACCGCGGCGGCCGCCGCCAGCGGCGTCCAGCCGGGCAGTGCGGCGCGGGCGCGCCCTCCACGCGCCCGCGCGCGCACGGCCGCGACGAGCGCCGACGGCGGGTGCTGGCGCAGCAGCGCGGCGCTCGAGAGCTCGAGGTCGTCGAGCCGCTCGCGCACGTCCGCGTCCCGCGACAGCGCCTCGTCGACCTGATGGCGCTCCGCGGCCGGCAGCTCGTCCAGCCGGTAGCGCTCGAGCAGCCAGTCGCGGACGCCGTCCGGCTGGACGTCCGAAGTCATGAGACCTCCGTCTCCATCGTCTCGCGCAGCCGCCGCAGCCGCTTGCGCACCCCGGACACCGACAGGCCGCACTCGCGCGCGACCTGCTCCAGCGTCATGCCGTCCACGTGGTGGAGGACCGCCATCGTCCGCGTCGACTCGGGGTGGCGCCGGAAGAGGCGGTCCAGCAGGAGAGGCGCGTCCAGGTCCGTGCGGCGCGCGATCCGGTGCAGCACCTCGTCGCCCGGCAGCGCGGGCTCGCGCTTGCGGTCGCGCAGGCGGTTGAGGCTCAGGTTGGTCGCGATCCGGAACAGCAGGCTCGACGGGTAGCGGTGATCCAGGCGGCCCCAGTGCTTCACGACGCGCACGAAGACCTCCTGGGCCACGTCCCACGCCTCGGCCTCGTCGCGGAGGAGCCGCCGGCACCGGCGCAGCACCATGGGGCCGTACCGGCGGTAGATCGCGTCCAGCTCCCCGTCATCGTCCATTGCCTCGCTCTACGTAACACGGCGCGAGGGGGGAAACGTCACCTTGAAGGCCGGCTTCATTGATTCGAGCGCGGCCGCCGCGTTGCGCACGTCGCCCGCGCTCGCCGGGGGGACTGCGGGGCCGAGACGGACCGGCTCCTCGTCCCCCCGGACCCCTAGACCTCGATCGTCAGGTCGGGGTCCTGCTTCATGAGGAGCTGGCGCTGGTCCTCGGTCAGGGGGATCGAGCGCCCGGCCGCGTAGTCGTAGTGGACGAGCACCTTGCGCGCCTGCGCGACCAGCCGGCCGCCGCGGCGCTCGACCAGCGCCTGCTCGAGCACGAAGGACGAGCGCTTGACGGACACGCACCGCACGCCCACCTCGAGCTCGTCGCCGTAGCCCACCGGCGCGCGGTAGTCCACCTCGGCCCTGGCCAGGATCATGTTCATGCCGGACAGGTCCGTGCGGCCGTTCACGTGCATCCAGTAGGCCATGCGGGCCGCCTCGAAGTAGGTCAGGTAGACCGCGTTGTTGACGTGGCCCAGCGCGTCCAGGTCGCGGAAGCGCACCTGCAGCGGATAGGTGAAGCGGTACCCGTCCATGTCAGCAGCGCTCCTTCTCGCCCTCGGCCAGCTCCTGCTCGACCACCGACGCCCAGTCCGCCAGCACGGCGTCGGGCGTCCGCCGCAGCCCCTCCTCGGCCGCCTCCAGCGCCTCGCGCAGCTGGCGGACCTCGCGCAGGCACCACACGAGCGTCAGGAAGACGGGCGCCACCTCGCGGAAGTTGCGCGCGTCGGCCAGCAGCGAGCGGGCGTGACGCGCCGCCGCCAGCGCCTCCTGGTCGCGCCCGAGCGCGTGCAGGGCGCGGGCCAGCAGGTTCGCCGCTTCCGCCGAGGCGGGGTCGGCCGCCACCGCGCGGCGCAGGAGCGCCAGGGCCTGCTCCGGCTCGCGCTCCTGCAGCAGGACGTCGCCCAGCACCACCAGGGCGCCGGCGTGCCCGGGATCGCGGTCGAGGATCGCACGCAGCGTGGCCCGCGCCTCCTCGGCGCGGCCCATCGCCGCCAGCGTCCGCGCGCTCTCGAGCGCGGGCGAAGGGGTCACTCGGCCCGCACCTTTCGTGCGCGCGGATAGAAGCGGGTCACGTAGTCGCGCAGCGCGAGGCGGGTGCTCTCGAACGCCAGCTCGTCCCAGGGCAGGTCCTCCGGCGAGAACGCGCGCACCTCGAGGCTCTCGTCGCGCGCCTCGAGCGTCCCGCCCACGACGTCGGCCGCGTAGACCACGACCACCACCGCGCTGCCCGGCGTCGAGTACGCGTCGAGGATGCCGGTGAGGCTGACGCGCAGGCCGACCTCCTCCAGCGTCTCCCGGATGGCGGCGTCCGCGACCGCCTCGCCGCGGTCCACGAACCCCCCCGGGAACACCCACAGCCCCTTCTGCGGGTCGATGGCGCGCTTGAGCAGCACGATCCCGGCCTCGGTGCGGCAGATGGTGCAGGCCGCGACCTTGGGATCCAGGTAGAACACGAACTCGCACGCGGTGCAGAACAGCCGCCTCGGCTCGCCCGCCTTGAGCAGGCGCGACTCCAGGGGCCAGGCGCAGCGAGGGCAGAAGCGGTAGTCGGCCTCCGTCTCGTGTCCCATGGGAAGGTCGGAATCATAACAGCCGCGGCCGTGTTAGCTTTGCCTATCGTGGCGGAGAAGAAGACGGGCCGTGCGGGGACCTTCGAGCGCCTCTCGCCGGTGCTGGCGACGTTCCGCCTGCATCCCGGGGACGGGACGCCGTTCCCCGAGTACAAGGCCGGCCAGTACATGGCGCTCTCGCGGTCCGACTGCAAGCTGACCAGGCGCGTCACCGGTCCCGACGGCAAGCCGGACTACGCCCCGGACCTCGACGAGAGCGGCCAGCCCAAGCGCGGGACGGTCACGCACTCCTACTCGATCGCGTCCGCGCCCTGGGAGACGCGTGAGCTGGGCCACCTCGAGTTCTACATCGTGCTGGAGGTGGGCGAGCGCGAGTACCCGGGGCGCCTGACCGAGTCCTTCTTCCGGATGGAGCCCGGCCAGGACGACCAGGTCGGCTACGTGAACCGGATCGCGGGAGACTTCACGCTCGACAAGCGCGCCGCGGGCGCGCGCCACGTCGTGATGGTCGGGACCGGGACCGGGCTCGCGCCTTTCGTGGGGATGGTGAAGGAGCTGGACCACGAGGCGCGGTCGGGCGGCGTCGATCCCGGCGTGCGCTACACGCTCTTCCACGCGAACCGCACCTCCGAGGAGCTCGCGTACCACCGCGAGCTGATGGCGATCGAGGACGCGGCCCGCTTCGACTTCCGCTACGTGGCCACGGTGAGCCGGCCCACGGCGGCCGACCGCGAGGACCCGCGGCTGGGCACGGGCCGCGCGAACAACGTGCTGCGCCACGTCCTGGGCTTCCCCGTGCGCGAGGAGGAGGAGCTCGCCGAGGCGGAGGCGGCCGGCGGCGACGTCGCGGCGGCCCGCAGGGCGCTGGAGCGCGCGGTCCGGCCGTCGCTGCCCCCGCGCGCGCCGCTCGAGTCGGTCCGCGAGCGGCTCGACCCGGCGACCGGCGTCATCCTGACCTGCGGCAACCCGTCCTCCATGGCCGACATCAAGCGCATCGCGGAGCGGGCCGGCATCCGCTACGAGAAGGAGGACTGGAAGGTCGTCCTCCCCGCGCGCGCCTGAAGCCGTCGGTACGCTTCGCATGACCGAAGTCCTCGCGCGCTACCACGAGATCGCCCTCAAGGGCGGCAACCGGCCCTTCTTCGTGGACCGGCTCGTGCAGAACCTGCGGCGGGCCTGCGCCGACCTGGGAGACGTGCACGTGCGCGCGATCCAGGGCCGGCTCTCGCTGGTGCTGCCCGAGGACGTGCCGTGGGAGCGCGTCCGCGAGCGGATCGCCTCGGTGTTCGGCGTCGCCAATTTCTCGCGCGTGCACGAGGTCCCGCGCGACCTGCCGGCGCTGGAGCAGGCCGCGGTGGAGGCGGTGCGGCCGCTCTCGTTCGCGTCCTTCCGCGTGACCACCAAGCGGTCCGACAAGTCGTTCCCCCGGAGCTCCGTCGAGATCGACCGCGCGGTCGGCGCGGCGATCCACGTCGCCACCGGCGTCCGCGTCGACCTGGAGCGGCCCGAGCTGACCCTGTTCGTCGAGGTCCTGCGCGACCGCATCTGCTTCTCGTTCGAGAAGGAGCCGGGCCCTGGCGGCTTCCCCGTCGGCAGCTCGGGCCGCGTGCTGGCCCTGCTCTCGGGCGGCATCGACTCGCCGGTCGCGGCCTGGCGCCTGATGAAGCGCGGCTGCACGGTCGTGTTCGCGCACTTCCACGCCTTTCCGCTCCAGGACCACACCACCATCGACAAGACGCGCGAGCTGGCCCGACGCCTGACCCGCTGGCAGCTGCGCAGCCGCCTGCTGCTGGTGCCCTTCGGGCCCGTGCAGCAGACGATCGTGGCCACGGCGCCCGCGCCCCTGCGCGTCGTGCTCTATCGGCGCTTCATGGTGCGGATCGCGGAGGCGCTGGCGGTGCGCAAGAAGGCCAAGGCGCTGGTGACCGGGGAGAGCGTGGGCCAGGTGGCCTCGCAGACGCTCGACAACATGTCGGTCATCGACGAGGCGGCGCGCGGGCCCGTGCTGCGGCCGCTCGTCGGCATGGACAAGGAGGAGATCACCGTCCAGGCGCGCCGCATCGGGACGTTCGAGATCAGCACGCTGCCGGACCAGGACTGCTGCCAGCTCTTCGTCCCCCGCCATCCCGCGACCTCCGCGAAGCTCGCGGAGGTGCGGGACGCGGAGAGGGCGCTCGACGTCGACGCGCTCGTGCGGGCGGCGATCGCGGGGACGGAGGAGGAGACGTTCCGGTTCCCCTGAGCCGTCAGCGCTGCGCGGTCGTGAACGCCGTGTCGAAGGTGAACCCCGTGGCGGGCTCGAGGGCCGCGGCCTTGCCCACGATCGCGCCGTAGGGCCCGTTGTGGGCGATGCTGGCACCGCCCGACTGCCCGACCAGTGCCGTGATGCCGGCGGTGTTGACGGTCACGACGCCGCGGGCCGGGAGCGACAGCGGCTCCGAGTGCAACAGCGTGCCGGCCCCGTTCCAGAAGTCGATCGCGCCCGCGAGGGCCACCGGCGTCGTGTTCTGCACGATGAGCACCGTCGTCTGCGTGGCCGTGTTGTTGAAGCGCGGCAGGAACACGGTCGTGTTCGACATCTCGATCGTGTACTCGTCGTTCGGCCCCCAGGTCGAGCCGCCGCCGCCCTGCACGCGCACGAACTCGGCGCCGTTCGCGCCCGCGGTCCAGCGCAGCGCCGGGATGCGGAGCTCGCCCTCGGTGGGGGCGGCCTGCTGCAGGATCGTGCCCCCGGCGTCCACGCGCGTGAGGCTGGCACAGAAGCCCGCCTGGCAGACGGGGCCTCCCGGCAGGCTGAAGATCACCGTCGAGCCCGCCGCGCGCACCTCGTAGGACTGGCGGGCACGGACCGGGATCCGGAACCAGTCCTGGTCGGGCGTCGTGCTGACCCCCTCCAGGTCGTGGGCCTGCCAGCGGCCGGGCGCCAGGGCGTTCACGGTGTTGTCGTCGTCGTCCCCACCCGCGATGCCGAACTCCCACTTGTCGTTGGCGCGAACGGGCACGGCCGCCAGCACCAGCGTGCACACCACCAGCGCGCGTCGCATCACAGCCTCCTTGGCCTGTCCGGGGACGAGGATCGTACCACTCCCTGGCGCAGGGGGCGGAGGTGCTGGACCGGTGCGTTATAATGGCGTCGTCCCAGGAGCATTCCCCTCGTGCAGCCCGACCCTTCGAGCCTGTTCGCCGCCCTCGTCTCCGAGGACGGCGGTGCGATCGACCTCGCCGAGGCCGCGCTCCTCATCGCGCAGGAGGAGTACCCGGACCTGGAGGCGCGGCCGTACCTGGAGCGGCTCGACCAGTGGGGCGCGAGCGTGCGCGAGCGCCTGCCCGAGCATCCGACGCCCACGGAGGCCGCGGACGCGCTGCGCACCGTGCTGTTCGACGAGAAGGGGCTGCGCGGGAACGCGGACGACTACTACGATCCGCGCAACAGCTTCCTCAACGAGGTCCTCGACCGCCGCACCGGCATCCCCATCACGCTCAGCGCCGTCTACATGGAGGTCGGCCGGCGCGCGGACCTCCTGGTGGAGGGCCTGGCCCTGCCCGGCCACTTCATCGTGCGCGTGGGCGGCGCCGCACGGGGCGTGCTGCTGGACCCGTTCTTCGGCGGCGCGTCGCTGTCCGAGGAGCAGTGCCAGGAGCGGCTGGACCGCGTGTTCGGCAAGAAGGCGCGGCTGGACGCCGGCATGCTGGCCGCCTGCGACACCAAGACGATCCTGGCCCGCATGCTGCGCAACCTGAAGCTGATCTACGGCAAGCGCGACGACCACCTGCGTGCCGCGCGCACCTGCGACCGGCTGCTGGACCTGGACCCCTGGGCGCCCCTCGAGCGGCGCGACCGGGGCCTGATGTACGCTGCGCTCGGCTGCTATGCCCGTGCCGCGGACGACCTCGAGATCTACACCCGGCTGCTGCCGCAGGCGGACGACGCCGCCGAGCTGTCTGCCCGCGCCGCCACGCTGCGACAACAGGCCGCGCGTCTCAACTGACGCCAAGGGAGCAAGACTATGAGCACCAACGTCGCCGAAGTGAGCGCCGCCTCCATCCGCGGCATCGAGGACGCGCTGGGCGCGGACGCCCGGCCCCTGCTGGACCACAAGTGCCTGGGCATCCCGCGCGAGTCCCTCCACCTGCCCGGCCCCGACGTCGTCGACCGCGTCTACGCGCAGAGCGACCGCAGCGTGCCCGTGCTGCGCAACCTCCAGCACGTGCTCTCCACGGGCCGCCTGGCGGGCACCGGCTACGTGTCGATCCTGCCGGTGGACCAGGGCATCGAGCACTCGGGCGGCGCGTCCTTCGCGAAGAACATCGCGTACTTCGACCCCGAGCAGATCGTGAAGCTCGCGATCGAGGGCGGCTGCAACGCGGTGGCGTCGACCCTCGGCGTCCTGGGCGCCGTGGCCCGCAGGTACGCGCACAAGATCCCGTTCATCGTGAAGGTGAACCACAACGAGTTCCTCTCCTACCCCAACAAGTTCGACCAGATCCTCTTCGGCCGCGTGGAGCAGGCGGCCGACATGGGCGCAGCCGCGGTCGGCGCGACCATCTACTTCGGGTCGGACGAGTCGGGCCGCCAGATCCAGGAGGTGGGCGAGGCCTTCCAGCACGCCCACGAGCTGGGGATGGCCACCGTGTTGTGGTGCTACCTGCGCAACAGCGCGTTCAAGACCAAGGAGAAGGACTACCACGTGTCGGCCGACCTCACCGGCCAGGCCAACCACCTGGGCGTCACGCTGGAAGCCGACATCATCAAGCAGAAGCTGCCCGAGAACAACGGCGGCTAC
>JAICEW010000138.1 GCA_025923995.1 Vicinamibacteria bacterium
ACGACAAGCACATCGAGGTCATCGCGCGGCAGATGATGCGGTGGGTGAAGATCGAGGATGTGGGCGACACCGAGTTCCTCATCGACGAGGAGGTCGACAAGTTCAGCTTCATGCAGCAGAACGACAAGCTCACCGCGGACGGCAAGAAGCCCGCCACCGGCCATCCGCTGCTGCTCGGCATCACCAAGGCGTCGCTCTCCACCGACTCGTTCATCTCGGCCGCCAGCTTCCAGGAGACGACGCGCGTCCTCACCGAGGCCGCGATCAGCGGGAAGATCGACTACCTGCGCGGGCTCAAGGAGAACGTCATCATGGGCCGCCTGATCCCGGCCGGGACGGGCATGGAGTTCTACCGCCGGGTGCGCATCCCCGAGGAGGTGGTGGAGCGTCCGGTGTCCGGCATGGAGGGCGGCTACGAGGCCGAGTACGTTGTGGAGCCCGAGCACATCAAGGAAGGCGCTGAAGTCTAGGGCCGCTCGGCTCCGCTCGACGGATTCACGGGCCGTCGCCCCTCGTGGGCGACGGCCCGTTCTTCTTTCGGCGCTCGTCGCGCTGGCGATGGCCCGCACGGGCCCGGCCGAGGTCGCGGCTCCGCTGTGCCCGGAGTGCATCGTCTGGCGCATCGATGCGACGGAAGCCGCGGAGCTGCTGGCCCCGGTCGGGCGGTTCGGCGGCCTGCGCCTGCTGGTCGAAGGCGGGGATGCCCCCGCGGTCGCGCAGGCCCTCGCCGCAGCCGGCACCGATGCCGGCATCGTCGTGTCCTCGTCCGAGGCGGCGCCGCCGGACCCCCTTCCCGCGTGGCTCGTCGTGCGGTCGGTCGAAGAGGGTGGATACGAGGCTCTGGCCTACCGCCTGAAGACCCTGACCTCCGACATGCGCGCGCGGCGCGACGGAATCCGTCTCGGGCTCGAGGCGCCGCCGGAGGTCCTGGAGCGCCTGTCGCGCGACGATGTGGGGGCCTATTTCGACTTCTTCCTCCCTCCCCGGGGGGGCACGGCACCGCCCGCGCTGCCGGAGGTCTGGAAGACCGCCGCCGGGCCCGCGGGCTCGCTGGAGTCGCTCGCCGTCCTCTCCGGAGGGGGATCGACCGTCGTGCTGGACTGGCCCCATCCGGCCGACGTCCCGCTCAGGTGGGCGGCGCTGGCGCTCCTGCTCGGGCCGGAGCCCGTCGAGACCGTGGTGCCGGGCTTGAGGTGCGCGATCGACGGCCGCCCGGTGGCCTGTCGGAGGCGAGCCTTCCTGGATCGCCAGACCCACGACCGTCTCGTCTGGGTCGACGCAGACGAGCCGATCGCGAGCCTGGCCGGCGCCGATGCGCCCGTTCTCGGCGCGAGCCAGCTCGACGGTCCCGAGCTGGCGGCGCTCGGGGAGGGGCAGGGGGGTGCCGTCGAGCTGAATCGACCCGTCCGTTCGTTCGTGCTGCGCCTCGCTCCGGGAGCGGCCGAGGGGGACGCGCGCTTCCACGAAGCGGTGGACGTGGCCGCGGAGCGCGCGCTCACCGCGGCCGAGATCCTGGCCCGCCACCGGGCGGCCGAGCAGGGGCGCCGCCGCCGCGTGCCGCGGCTGGTGGCGAGCGGGGACACGACGATCGCGTTCACGCTCCCCGGGCTCTCGGCGCCGTCCTCCATCACCGCCCGCACGGTGCTGTTCGAGGACGGCGCGCGCCGCGAGGTCGAGTACGAGGACCTGCGCTGGAACGGCACGCCGGTCGCGCTCGACCGCGGGCGCGTCCCGCGGCTGCCGATCGTGGAGCCGGCCGCCGCCGAGCCGCCGCTCGCGATCCGCCTGGACGAGGCGTACGCGTACCGGCTGGAGGGCCGGGAGGACGTCGAGGGCCGGCCCGCGTACCGCCTGGCGTTCGAGCCACGGACGCCCGGCGGAGCGCGCGGGCAGGCCTGGATCGACGCGGCCGACTTCGGCCTGGCGCGCCTCACGACCGTGCGCGACGGCCTGCCGGGACCCATCGTGGCCAGCGAGCAGCGGGACTCGTTCGCGCGCATGGACGTCGCGGGACGGCCCGCCTGGCTCCTCCAACGGTCCGAGATCCACCAGGCGTACGAAGGGCCGGGCCACCACACCTCCGTCCATCGCGTGGTCCGCTTCGAGCGCATCGAGCCCAACCCCCCGGACTTCCAGCAGCGGCGGTCCGCCGCGCACGCGGGACAGGGCGTGCTCATGCGCGAGACCCCGGACGGGTACCGCTACCTGGAGGCGGATCCGCAGGGCGGGGAGCGCCGGACCGCCGGCAAGAAGGACTCGGTGCGCACCGTCGCGCTGGGCGTGACGCTCGACCCCAACGTGGACGGCCCGCTGCCCTTCGGAGGAGTCGGCTACCTCGACCTCGACCTGTTCGGCACGGGCGCACAGGTGAATGCCTTCCTGGGCCTGGGCTTCCTCCAGGGCGCGTTCACCGTGCCTCGTCTGGGCAGCACCCGCTGGCAGGCCCACGGCAGCCTGCTGGCGGTGTTCGTGCGGTACAACGACCGCTCGTTCCGCGAGGGCGTCGAGATCTACCCGGAGACGCTGCGCCAGCGCCCGTCGCGCCTCACGCTGGGCGTCTCGCGGCCGCTGACCGCGCGCTCCCGACTGCGCCTGCTCTACGAGCTGGAGCACAACGCGCTGGGCCGGTCCGACCTGACGGCGCCCGACTTCCGCGAGCCCGTCAGCCCGCTCGCGCACGGCGCGCGCGTCGAGCTCGAGCTGCGCCGCGGGCCCTGGACCGGCCTGCTCTTCGGCAGCGCCGCGCGCCGCGCGCGCTGGGAGCCGTGGGGCCCTGTGGACGCGCTCGAGACCCCTGGAGAGACCTACGAGCGCTACGGCGCCGTCCTGACCCGCTCGCTGGTGTCCTCGCCGCGCGCGACGGGGCGCGTCGAGGCCGCCTGGATGGACGGCCGCGGCCTCGACCGGTTCAGCCGCTACGCCATCGACTCGTTCCTGAACCGGCTGCGCGGATACCCGGCGGGCAGCCTCCGCTACGACCGCGGCCTGCTGCTGCGCGGCCAGGCCAGCTGGGCCCCGCGGCCGGGGCTGCGCGCGGACCTGTTCCTGGACGCGGGGCTCCTCCACGATCCGGGTTACGGCGATGCGTACCACTGGTATCCCGGCATCGGCCTGGGCCTCGAGCTGGCGCTGCCGCGCGGGGCGCTCCTGGTGGCGGAGGGCGGGTATGCCGTCGCGGGTCGCGACCGCGAGGGCCGGAAGGGCACCGAGGCCCTCCAGATCACGCTGGTGAAGACCTTCTAGGGGCCGCGGACGCGGTAGACTACCCGTCCTCGAACCAAGGATTCCGCAGCCCACACCGATGATCGCCCCGGGAGTCCGCCTGAACGACCGCTACGAGATCGTGTCCCCGCTGGGCGCGGGCGGGATGGGCGAGGTGTACCGCGCCCGCGACTCGCGGCTGCACAGGGAGGTGGCGGTCAAGGTGCTGCCCCAGCGCCTGGCCCAGGACGAGGGTGCCCTGGGCCGGTTCGAGCGCGAGGCCCGCTCCCTGGCCGCGCTGTCGCACCCGCACATCGTGTCCATCCACGACTTCGGCAGCCACGAGGGGCACACGTACGCGGTCATGGAGCTGCTCGAGGGCGAGACGCTGCGCCAGCGCCTCCAGCGCGGCACGTTCTCGTGGAGCGAGGCCATCGGCCTGGGCGTGCAGATGGCGGAGGGGTTGGCGGCGGCGCACGGCAAGGGCGTCGTCCACCGCGACCTCAAGCCGGAGAACGTGATCCTCTCGCGGTCGGGGGCGCTCAAGATCCTCGACTTCGGCCTCGCGCGCACCGACGGGCCGCCACCGCCGAGCGACCAGACCGCGACGTCCGCGCCCACCCAGCCCGGCGTCGTCCTGGGCACGCTGTCGTACATGCCCCCGGAGCAGGTGCGCGGCCAGACCGTCGACCCGCGCGGCGACATCTTCGCGCTCGGCTGCGTGCTCTACGAGATGGTGGCGGGCCATCCGCCCTTTGCGCGGCCGACGACGGCCGACACGGTGGCGGCCCTGCTCACCTCGCCTCCGGCGGACCTGGCGTCGCTGCCGATGCCTGTCCCGCCCGCACTGGAGCAGGCCATCCTGCGCGCGCTGGAGAAGGATCCCGAGTCGCGCTTCCAGTCGGCGCAGGACCTGGCGTTCGCGCTGCGCATGATCTCGGGTGTCTCGCGCTCGGGCATGCCGCCGGTCCCCGCGCCGTCCGACGCGGCGCGGCCGCGTCCGCGCCGGGCGCTGTGGATCGCGGCCGCCGTGGCGCTGCTGGCGCTCGCGGGCTGGCTGGCCTGGTCCTCGCGCTCTAGGCCGCCGGCGGTGCGCTCCCTGGCGGTGCTGCCGTTCGCGAACGACGGCGGCGACCCGGAGCTCGAGTACCTGGGAGACGGCATCGCCGAGACGCTCATCCACGACCTCTCGCAGCTGAGCGACCTGCGCGTGATGGCGCGCAGCACGGTCTTCCGCTACCGCGGCCCCGACGTCGAGGCCCGCCGCGTCGGGCGCGACCTGAAGGTGGACGCGGTGCTCACGGGCCGCGTGGTGCCACGGGGGGATGCGCTCACGGTGGAGGCGGAGCTGGTGGACGTGGCCAGCGGGTCGCGCCTGTGGGGCGAGCGGTACCAGGGCCGCCTCGACGACGTGGTGCGGGTGCCGGAGGAGGTGGCGCGCGAGATCTCGTCGACGCTGCGCCTGCGCCTGACGCAGGAGCAGCAGGAGCGCCTGGGGCGGCGCGAGACGGAGGATCCGGAGGCCTATCGCCTCTACCTGAAGGGGCGGTACCACTGGAACAAGCGGACCGCCGAGGGCTTCCGCAAGGGCATCGAGTACTTCGAGCAGGCCAGCGCACGCGATCCGTCCTATCCGCTGCCGCAAGTGGGGCTGGCCGACTCGTTCGCGCTGATGGCGGCCTACAGCGTGCGGCCTCCGGGCGAGGCGATGACCCGGGCCCGCGCCGCGGCCGAGCGCGCGCTGGCCCTCGACGAGTCGCTGGCGGAGGCGCAGGCGTCGTTGGGGCTGGTCAAGCTCCTGCACGACTGGGACTGGGCCGAGGCCGAGCGGCGCTTCCGTCGCGCGCTCGCGCTCAAGCCCAACCTGGCCACCGCGCACCACTGGTTCGCGGAGTTCTTCATGGCGCGCGGCCGGACGGACGAGGCCCTGGCCGAGCTGCAGCGCGCGGAGGACCTCGACCCGCTCTCGGTGATCCTGCCCACCGACCGCTGCCGCGCGCTCTACTTCGCGCGGCGCTACCGCGAGGCGCTCGCGTCGTGCCGGCGTGCGCTGGACGCGGACGCGGGGTACGTTCCGGCGCTCATCACGCAGGGGATGGTGCTGGAGGAGACCGGCCGCGCCGCGGACGCGCTGGCCGGCTACCGCGAGGTGGCCCGCGTCACGGGGAACGACCCGCAGCAGCGCACGCTCATCGCGCGCGCCCTCGCGGCCGGCGGCGACGCGCCGCAGGCCAGGCGGATGCTGGCCGAGATCGAGGGGGAGGCGGGCTCGCGCTACATCTCGCCCTACAGCCTGGCCATCGTCCACGCCGCGCTGGGGGACCGGGACGAGGCCTTCCGCGAGCTGGACCGGGCCGTGGCCGAGCGGTCTTCGTGGCTGGTCTACCTGGCGGTCAATCCACGCCTGGACGCGCTGCGCGACGACCCGCGCTTCCAGGGCGTCCTCAAGCGCGTCGGGCTGCCGTAGGGGCCGCGCCCGGCCGTCGGCCGATCAGGCGGAGGTGACGGGGTTCCGGCGGCCGTACTCGCTGTCGTAGAACAGCGGGACCTCCGCGTACGCGTTCCGCTCGGGCGTGTAGACCAGGCAGCGGTCGTAGGGGTGCGAGTAGACGTGCAGGCTGACCGCGCGCTGGGCGAACTCCGGCAGGTTGAGCACCGCGTGCACGGGCATCTCCTGCTCGACGTGCGAGGGATGCGCCGGGTCCATCACGATCCGGTTGGCCTCGCGCAGCTCGCAGTAGCCCCGCTCGGGCTCGATGCGCACCACCTCGTAGTTCTGGACCGCCAGCCGGCCCACCGGCACCGTCATCCAGCAGTTCTGGCCCTGGTGGTTGTGGATGCGCGAGGCCTGCCCGACCTCCCAGCAGATGGCCATCAGCTCGAACAGCTCGCACTTGAAGATCAGGTTGCGCGTGTAGTGCGTCGGCTCGTAGAACAGGAACGGCTGGAGCGACGCCGGGTCGACCGGGTTGCGCTCCGTGAAGGCCGCGACGCGGGGGACGTCGAACTCGTCCTCCACGATCCCGCGCAGCCCGGCGATGAACTCCTGGACGCTCTTCAACGCTACATCCGCCGGTAGCGCGGCCCGCTGCCGCCCTCGCGCGGCGTCCAGCGCGGGCCGATGACGTCCGTGGCCTTGCAGTCCACGCAGTTGGGCGCGTTCACGACCAGCTTGTCGCCGCTGCGCTCGTAGACGCCCGCGGGACACATGTGCTGGTAGAGGGTCGCCACCTCGGGCGGCACGTCCTGGCCCACCACCAGGTGCGGCGGGATGTCGTCGCGCGTGGCGTTGCCCGCCTTGAAGACGGCGTCCACCTTGGCGAACGTCAGCTTGTTGTCGGGCGTGAACGGCTCCGCGAGACCGACGCGCCGGGGGGCCTTGGCGTCGGCCTCCATCTCGATGCGGCCGCCGGGGAAAGCGCCCTTGGTGAGCGTCATCAGCCCCGCCTTGATGCCGCCCAGGTAGAAGCCCGACTTGAAGGCCAGCCGCATGTTCCGCCGCTCGCGCAGGTCGCGGACGATGGAGCTCCCGTCCACCATGCGGTCGTACTCGGCCAGCGAGGCCGCCCGCGTGTCGTCGCGCTTGAGGGCCGCGAACGCCGCACGGGCCGCGTACATTCCGGACAGCATCGCGTAGTGGATGCCCTTGAGCGACGCCACCTCCACGAACCCGGCCGCGTCGCCCGTGACCAGGACGCCGTTGCCGTGGCGCCGCCGGGGCAGCGCGTAGTAGCCGCCCTCGGGGATGGTCTTGGCGCCCCACTCGACCATCTCGCCGCCCTCCAGGTACGGGCGGAAGAGCGGATGCTGCTTGAGGCGTTGCAGGAGGACGTGCACGTCGAGCGTCGCGTCGTGGTAGTCGAGGCCGACCACCAGCCCCAGCGCGACCAGGTTGGGCTCCAGCGGGTAGCAGAAGCTGCCGCCGAACGCGTCGGCGGGCAGCGGCCAGCCCATCGTGTGGATGATCGCGTCGAGGGGCTTCTTCGTCTCCCACAGCTCCTTCACGCCCAGCGCATAGATCTGCGGGTTGTCGGAGCCGACCTGCTGCCAGCGCAGCCAGGCCTGCGTCAGCGGCCCGCGCGTGCCCTCGGACAGCACGGTCACGCGCGCGGCCACGTCCGTGGGAGGGGCGTAGCCGCTGCCCGGCGAGCCGTCGCGCTTGAGGCCGCTCGGCGTCGTGCGCACGCCCACCACCCGGTCGTCCTCGACCAGCAGCGCGTCGGCCGGGTAGCCGGTGAACATGTTGACGCCCAGCGCCTCCGCCTTCTCGCCCAGCCAGCGCACCAGCTCGCACAGCGATGCCACGTAGTGCCCGTGGTTCTGCATGGTGGGCGGAGTCGGAATGCGGAAGGACCCCGAGCCGGTCATGAAGTACACGCGCTCCTGGGCGACCGGCGCGCGCAGCGGGAAGTCGGAGTCCTTGAGCTCGGGGAACAGCTCGCGCAGGGCGGACGGGTTCACCACGGCGCCCGAGAGGCTGTGCGCGCCGAGCGTCTCCGCCTTCTCGAGCACCGCGATCTCGACGTCGCCCAGCCCGCCCCCCGCCTCCTTGTCCTTCTTGACCAGCCGCGCCAGCTCGATGGCTCCGGCCAGGCCGGCGGGCCCGCCGCCCACGAACACGCCGTCCATGGGCACCGCCTCGGGATCGAGCGGCTCCTTGCGGATGAGCTTGTCCCACGGCAGCTCCGGCTGGTACCGCGCCGGCACCAGCTCCGTCCGGGTCTCGGTCATCGCTCGCTCGGGCGCCCGCGATCAGGCGAAGACGGTCGCGTAGCCGGTCCGGCCGCCCAGCACCGGGTCCCGCCGCGCCACCTCGCCCAGGGCCCAGCCCGTCACGGCCATCGACCAGAAGGCCAGCGGGAAGACCCCGATGACGCACAGGATGATGCCGAACTGCGCGATGAGGCTCGTGACCCAGTAGATCGCGATCGCGATGAAGTAGTTGCCCGGCCCGCGCTTGATGAGCTCGATGTTCTCGCGCACCTCCAGGCCGGCGCTGAAGCGGCCCGTCACCGCGGTGCGGATGTAGGCGGAGGGGAAGTAGATGAGGACGGCGAACATCACCACGAACATCAGCAGGTAGGCCGCCATGATGCCCAGCGCGGCCACGCCGCCGGCCGCGTCGCTGCCGGACGCGACGCCGCCCAGCACCGCGAAGAGGCAGCCGAGGCTGCCCGGAATGATCAGCGCCCCGAAGACGTGCAGCAGGTAGAGGCCGAAGATCTGCATGCCGTCCCCGAAGAGCTGCCCGTAGTCCGTCCACTCCGGCAGCGGCCGCGCCTCGCCGCGGGCGGCGCGGCGGGTGACGTGCACGACGTAGCCCGCCACGAAGGGGATGCCCACCAGGAAGATGGCGAGGAGGTAGAACAGGCCGCCGATCAGCGCCTTCTTCAGCCAGTCCGGGTCCTCGAAGAAGAACTGGAAAGCCCGCCCGAAATCGATGTACGTCGTCTCGCCGGCGGTGGGTGCAGTGGCCACGGGCCTAACCTCCTTGCTTCGGGGTCGCGAAGCGCCCCTCAACCTACGTTTTCCGGCCGCCTCCAGTCAAATCCGCAACCTTCATGCGGTTCCGGCCGTCTCATGGCCGGGCCGGGGGTGTCCCCGGCCCGTCCTGGCCCTTGAACGGACTTTCGGGAACCTTCGGGGCCTCCGTGCGTTAGGGAAGGTGGGACGGGAGGTCAGGTTGAACAACGGCAACGGAAGCGGCAACGGCAAGGGCCGGAAGAAGACGCACCGCCGGCTGCTGCTGGCGGGCGGGGCGCTCGTGCTCCTGCTGGCCGCGATCGGGCTGGTCTCCGCCTCCCGGGGGAGCGCGGAGATCGACCCCTCCAAGCTGGCCCCGATCGAGAAGGGCGACATTGCGCGCTCGGTGGTCGCCACCGGCAAGATCGAGCCGCTCAGCAAGGTCGAGGTGAAGTCCAAGGCGAGCGGCATCGTCAAGGAGATCCGCTTCGACTACGGCGATCCCGTCCGCAAGGGCCAGATCCTGGTCGAGCTGGACAAGGAGGAGCTGTCGGCCCGCGTGCGCGAGGCGCGCGCGGCGCTGCTCTCCTCCCAGGCCGCGCTGCAGCGCACCGAGGTCCAGGCCCTGGGTCCGGACCTGCCCTTCCTGAAGTCCAGCATGGAACGCGCCCGCCGCCTGTTCGCGGACGGGCTCATCGCGGACTCGGTCAAGGAGGAGGCGGAGAAGAACTACGAGCTCGCGCACAACAGCCAGCGGGCGGCCCTCTCGAACGTCGCGGTCAACAAGGCGGAGGTCGCGCGCGCGCAGGCCATGCTGGAGCGCGCGGAGACCGACCTCGCCAACGCGACCATCACGAGCCCCATGGACGGCATCGTGCTCTCGCGCGACGTCGAGGTGGGGGACGCGGTCAGCTCCATCCTGGTGATGGGCTCGCAGGCCACGCTGGTGATGACGCTGGGGGACGTGGGCAGGGTGTACGTGCGCGGCAAGGTGGACGAGGCGGACGTAGGGAAGGTCTACCTGGAGCAGCCTGCGCGCATCGTGGTCGAGTCCTTCAAGGACAAGAAGTTCGCGGGGAAGGTGACCAAGATCTCGCCGCTGGGCGTCGAGAAGGACAACGTCACGACGTTCGAGGTGCGCGTGTCCATCGACAACCCGGGCGGCGAGCTCAAGGCCAACATGAGCGCCAACGCGGAGATCATCCGCGAGGAGAAGAAGGGCGTCCTGCTGGTCCCCGAGTCCGCGCTCATCTACGACAAGGACAAGAAGACGTTCCTGGAGGTGCCCGATCCCAGGCACGAGGGGGGGCGGCGCCGCGTGCCCGCGACCTTCGGCATCACCAACGGCGTGAAGGCGGAGGTGCTGACGGCGGAGGGGCTGAAGGAAGGCGACAAGGTCGTCCTCCAGTAATCCCCGATGACCTTCCGCGACCTGCTGCGCGACACGCTGCGGACGCTGTCCGCGCACAAGCTCCGGACGGCGCTCACCATGTTCGGCATCGCGTGGGGCATCGTCTCCATCACGCTGATGGTGGCCGCCGGCGAGGGGCTGCGCGTGGGGCAGGCCAAGGTGGCCGAGCAGTTCGCCAAGGACATCCTGATCATCCACGCCGGCCGCACCAGCATGCAGGCGGGTGGCGTCCGCGCCGGGCGGCGCCTGCAGTGGGAGGCGGAGGACGCCGTCTTCGCGCAGGAGCAGTCTCCCGACTGCCGGTACGTGATGCCCGAGATGGGCCAGGGCAACACGCCGGTGCGCAGCCCGCACAACGCCGCCGCGCTGCTGGTCACGGGCTCCTTCCCGCCGTTCCAGGAGATCCGCAGCATCCCGGTGGCCGAGGGCCGCTACCCGAGCTGGGAGGACGAGGCGCAGGCGCGCCGCGTCGCGTTCCTGGGCAGCGACGCCAAGAAGCAGCTGTTCGGCAGCCGGCCGGCCCTGGGCGAGACGGTGCAGGTCGGCGACTTCCCGTACACGGTCGTCGGCATCATGCAGCACAAGGAGCAGGACTCGAGCTACGACGGGCGCGACATCTCGAAGGTGTTCGTGCCCTTCGCCGCCATCCTGCGCGACTTCCCCAACAAGCCGCCCGCGACGCCCCGGTCGGTCGACCGGCTGCTGGCGCAGCCGAAGTCGGTCGCGCAGCACGACGCCTGCAAGCGCCAGGTGCGGGCCTCGCTGGCCCGCCGGCACGACTTCGACCCGCGGGACGAGGAGGCGGCGGGCATCTGGGACACGATGGAGGAGACGCAGGCCTTCCGGAAGATGACGGACGGCATGAAGTACTTCCTGGGCGCGGTCGGCCTGGCCACCCTGCTGATCGGCGGGATCGGCGTCATGAACGTCATGCTGGTCGCGGTGCGGGAGCGCACGCGCGAGATCGGCGTGCGCAAGGCGGTGGGGGCGACGCGCCGTTCGATCATCCGCCAGTTCTTCGCGGAGACGATGTTCGTGGTGTTCCTCAGCGGCGGGCTGGGCCTGTCGTTCGCGTACGGGCTGTGCGCGCTGGTGAACCTGATCCCGATGCCTCCCTTCTTCGCCGGGCTGCTGCCCACCTGGTCGTCCGGCTTCCTGGCCTTCCTGCTGCTGGGCACGGTGGCGGTGCTCTCCGCGCTGTATCCCGCGAGCCGCGCCGCGTCCGTCGATCCCATCGAGGCGCTGCGCACCGAGGTGGGAGGCTAGCGCGATGCTGAGGGAGGTGCTGATCCAGGCCTGGGACGCGCTCCGGCGCAACCGCACGCGCAGCGTCCTCACGATGCTCGGCATCATCTGGGGCATCATGGCCGTCGCCGTGCTGATGGCGTACGGCAGCGGCTTCCGGGCCGCGCTGGTGCGCGGGTTCTATGCGTTCGGACGCAGCGCCGTCGTGGCCTGGCCGGGGCAGACCAGCGAGCAGGCCGGCGGCGAGCGGGCCGGGCGTCCCATCAAGTTCGAGAAGGCGGACCTGGAAGCGGTGCTGGCCGAGGCCACGCTCGTGAAGCAGGCCAGCCTGGAGACGGTCCGCTGGCTGCCCATCTCCTACGGCGATCGGCTCTCCAACACGGCCATCCGCGGCGTGTATCCCGAGTACGGCGAGATCCGGAACGAGGTCGCGAGCGAGGGCCGCTGGCTGTCGGGCGAGGACTTCCTGGAGCGCCGCCGCGTGGTCTTCCTGGGCGAGAAGCTGCGCAAGCACCTCTTCGGCGGCCGGCCGGCCGTCGGCGAGACGGTCCTCATCAGTGGGGCGCGCTTCACCGTCGTGGGCGTGATGGAGGTGAAGCTCCAGTTCAGCAACTACTTCAACAGCGACGACGAGTGCGCCTTCATCCCCTACACGGCGGCGGCCGACATCTGGGACGCGCGCTACGCGAGCGTGCTGGTGTTCTCGGCCCTGACGCCGCGGTTCGAGGCGAAGGCGATGGAGCAGGTGCGCGCCGCGGTGGGCAAGCGGCAGCGCTTCGCGCCCACGGACAAGCGCGCCATCCAGATGTTCGGACGCGAGGAGTTCCGGCCCATCATCGACGGCATCACCATCGGCCTGCAGGTGCTGCTGGTCTTCATCGGCGCGCTCACGCTGGGCATCGGCGGCGTGGGCGTCATGAACATCATGCTGGTCTCGGTGGACGAGCGCATCCGCGAGATCGGGCTGCGGCGCGCCCTGGGCGCGCGCCGGCGCCACATCCGCGCGCAGTTCCTGGCCGAGGCGCTGGTGCTGACGCTGGTCGGGGGGCTGATCGGCATGATGCTGACGCCGATCCTGGTGGGCATGGTGGGCACCATCCCGCTCATGGGCGGCCTCTTCGACGACGACTCGGGCAAGGCGGACCTGCACCTCACGCTCTCGCCTGTCACGATGCTGGTCTCGACCGCGCTGCTGGTGCTGGTGGGCGTGGTGAGCGGGATGGTCCCCGCGCGCCGCGCGTCCCGTCTCGATCCGGTCGAAGCCCTGCGCTACGAGTAGCGACGCCGCTACTTCGCCCCGTCCAGCTCCTGGAGGGTGGCGAGGGACGGCGGCCGTGAGGCCTGCAGGCGCTTCGCGACGGCCTCGGCCTGGCGCATCGCGCGCAGGATGTTGCCGCTGGCCAGCTTCTTGAGGTCCTCGTCGCTCCAGCCCCGCCGGACCAGCTCCGCGAACAGGTTGGGGTAGCTGGAGACGTCCTCCAGGCCCACCGGCCAGTTGTCGTTGCCGTCGTAGTCCCCGCCCAGGCCGACGTGGTCGACGCCGGCGACCTTCCGCACGTGCTCGACGTGGTCCGCGACCTGGGCGATGGTGGCCTTGGGCAGGGGCCCCAGCTTCGACAGGACCTCACGGAAGACCTTCCGCCGCTCGGCCGCGTCCGTGATGTTCGCGGTGCGCCGCTTGTACTCCGCCATGGCCGGCGCCGCGACCTTGGCCAGGTCGCTCGAGATGAAGGCGGCCACGAACGTCACCATCACCACCCCGCCGTTCGTCTTGACCCGGGCCAGGATGTCGTCGGGGACGTTGCGCGGCACGTCGCACAGCGCGCGGGCCGAGGAGTGCGAGAAGATGATCGGGGCCTCCGACACGCGCAGCGCGTCGTCCATCGTCTCCGGCGTGACGTGCGAGAGGTCGACCAGCATGCCCAGCCGGTTCATCTCGCGCACGACCTCCTCGCCGAAACGCGTGAGGCCGCCATGCTTCGGCGGGTCGCCGGCCGCGTCCGCCCAGTCGAGCGTCATCGTGTGCGTGAGGGTCATGTAGCGCGCCCCCAGGTCGTAGAACGCCCGCAGCGCGCCCAGCGAGTTCTCGATGGCGTGCCCGCCCTCCATGCCCAGCAGGGAGGCGATGCGGCCCCGCTTCCACTCCCGCTCGACGTCGTCCGCGGTCAGGGCCAGGGCGAAGTCGTCCGGGTACTTCGCGACCATGCGCCGGGCCAGCTCCAGCTGCTCGAGCTGGGTCCGCGCGTAGCCGGCGTCGTCCTCGGCGGGGATGTACACCGACCAGAACTGGCCGCCCACGCCTCCCTGGCGCAGGCGCGGGATGTCGGTGTCGCCCTTCGTCCGCTGCCGCAGGTCGTAGGCGTCCACGTCGCGGGGATGCGCCTCGGACTCGCGGATGGCCCACGGCACGTCGTTGTGCCCGTCGACGACGGGGGCGGACTTCAGGATGGCGCGCGCCCGCACCAGCGCGGCGTCCTCCTCCGCGGCCACGAGCGTGGTCGTCGTCAGCAGCAGCGCCGGCAGGAGCGTTGAACGCATCGTGGTTCCTCCGTGGCCCCGAGGCCCGGCCGCGATGATAGTCCGGATCGGACGCCGGACCGGGTCACCGTCTCGTGCCACCATCGCGCCATGAGCGACGGGGCCGGCCAGCCGGGGACTTCGGGGCTGCGCAAGAACCTGATGCTGCTCAACCGGCCCTGATGGTCTATTTCGAAAGCTACTCAAAAGCTTGACAAAAAGCCTGACACGGTGTATCGTCAGGCCATGGAGCAGAACGGGCCGCGGGTCCTGATCACGGGCGCCACCGGGTACGTGGGTGGCCGGCTGTTGGCTGCGCTGGAGGGCGACGCCGGCCCCTGGCGGCTGCGCGGCCTCGCGCGACAGCCGCAGTCGCTGCGCGGCCGCGTGGCCGCGACGACCGAGGTGGTCCGCGGCGACTGCCTCGACCCCGCGTCCCTGGCGACGGCGCTGCAGGATGTCGATGCCGCGTTCTACCTCGTGCACTCGATGGGCGGGGGAGCCGAGTTCGCGCGTCGCGACCGGGAGGCGGCCGAGAACTTCGCGCGCGCCGCCCGAGCCGCCGGCGTCCGCCGGATCGTCTATCTGGGCGGTCTCGGCGTGTCCGGCGACGGCCTTTCGGCCCACCTGCAAAGCCGCCAGGAGACCGGCGCTCGGCTGGCCAGCGCGGGCGTGCCGGTGATCGAGCTGCGCGCCTCGGTGATCGTCGGCTCCGGCAGCCTCTCGTTCGAGCTGGTCCGCTCGCTGGTCGAGCGGCTGCCGGTCATGATCTGCCCGCGCTGGGTGTCGGTCCCCACCCAACCCATCGCCATCGAAGACGTGCTCGCCTACCTGCGCGCCTCGCTGGACCTGCCGGCGGGAACATCCGGCGTGTTCGAGATCGGCGGACCCGACGTCGTGTCCTACGGGGACCTCATGCGCGAGCTGGCGCGCCAGCGGGGCCTGCGCCGCCTCCTGCTGCCCGTTCCCGTCCTGACTCCACGCCTCTCGAGCCTCTGGCTCGGCCTGGTGACCCCGCTATACGCGCGGGTCGGGCGCCAGCTCATCGACAGCCTTCGCAACCCCACGGTCGTGCGCTCGGACCGGGCCCTGCGGACCTTCGGGGTGAGACCACGCCCGTTGCGCGAGGCCATCGCGTGCGCGCTCGCGCAGGAGGGTGCCCCGGTACCCGCCACTCGCTGGACCGACGCACGATCCTCCTCCGCCCTGCACCCGCATCCCCGGGGGAGCGTTCGCGACCGGCGTCGGATCCTGGACAGCCGCACGCGGGTGGTGGCGGCCGGACCGGCCCGGGCCTTCGCGCCGATCGCACGCATCGGGGGGGCCCGGGGCTGGTACTGGGGGAACGCGTTGTGGCGCCTGCGCGGCTTCGTCGACCTGCTGGCCGGGGGCGTGGGCATGCGCCGGGGACGGCCGCATCCCCATCGACTCGCCGTCGGAGACGCGGTCGATTGGTGGCGCGTGGACGCGCTCGTGCCGGACCGGTTGTTGTGCCTCTCGGCCGAGATGCGTCTGCCGGGCCGGGGGGGGGGGGAGTTCGAGAAAGAGCCCCCCCCCCACAGCCGCCCGACCAAACGCCCCACCC
>JAICEW010000139.1 GCA_025923995.1 Vicinamibacteria bacterium
ACCGAGTACAAGCCGACGCGTTAACGCGCAGGCGCTTCCGGACGTTCCATCGGCATGAGCGAGAGCCGTGCGCAACGAAACAGGTTCACGCGACGCATCGTCCTGGCGGGCCTGGCCGTTTTCGTGACGGCCACCGCGGCCGTGCACGGGCTCCAGTCCTCCCTGAGCCCGCGGGACGAGGCCGTGAGCTACTACGTCCACGGAACCGGTGGCCCGTTGCTGACCGCGGGCCTCCTCGCTCTCGGCCTCGCCTCGATCGTGCTCGTGGCGGCCCTGGGCGAGGCGGTCGAAGGGCCGGGAGCACGAATCGGCCGCTGGCTGCTGGGCATCTGGAGCCTGGGAGTCGTGCTCGGCGCGATCTTCCCCGCCGACCCGCCGGGCCACTGGAACGAGCCGCCCTCGGTCGCCGGAATGATCCACGGGAACGCCGCGTTGGTCGCGTTCGTGGTCTTCCCCTTGGGCGCCCTGTGTCTGGCCCGGAGCTTTCGACGCGATCCGCGCTGGACGTCAAGGGCGCGCCTGCTGGGTGCGCTCGCCGTGGCCGCCGCCGCCTCCCTGCTGCTCTTCTTCGCCTCGCTGGCGCCCGTGTTCGTGAGGCCCGGTCCGCCCGTTCTCCTCGGCCTGTCCGAGCGCGTTCTGCTCGCGCTGTACGTCGCCTGGCTCGCGGCGGCCGCGCACGGCCTGCCACGCTCGGCGTATGATCCCGCCTCATGACGCCACTGCTGCTGGCCCTGCTCCTGGCTGCCGCCACCGAAGACATCGGGACACGTCCCGACTTCCGCGGGACCTGGGAGCGCGTGGACGCGGAGCCGGAGGTGCCGACCGTCGCCGCCACCGGCGACGTCGCCTTCCGCAGCGGCACCATGGGCAGCGGCTGGGGCTCGCCGCTCACGATCCGACTGGACGGGGGCACGCTCGTCGTCGACTACCCGCACTTCTCGGCGTACGACCTGCAGCCTCCCATCCGCCTGACGTACGCGCTGGACGGCTCGGAGTCGCGCAACTCCGTGATGCTCGGCCACACAACCACGCCGCAGCGCTCACGCGTCGCCTGGCGGGACCGGACGCTCGTGATCACGACGGAGTTCCCGTCGCCCGTCGCGGGCGCGCGCGTGCAGGTGCGGCAGGCGCTCAGGCTCGAGTCGCCCGGGAGTCTCGTGATCGAGACCACGCGGGACGGCATCGACGGCGCGCCACCGTCGGTCACGCGGACGACGTACGCGAAGCGTCAGGAGCCGGAGGCGACGCCCCCAGGCTCGCGCGACTGACGAGCGGCCGCGGCCGGCCGGTACGGGTCCTTCGCGTTCGCAGGCACGTTCGGGAAGCGCTCGAGGCTCGCGGTGTACTCGGCCACGATGCGGTCGAAGACGGCGAGCGCCCACGGGTTCACGTCCTTGATGTCGGTCTCCTCCCGCGGATCGGACCGCAGGTTGAACAGGCGCATCAGCGGCGGCTCGCTCACGCGCGGCTCGGGCATGAACGCGTAGTGGAGCTTCCACTCGTTCCACTTCACCGCGCGGACCTGCGCGCCCGAGAAGAACAGCGCGCTCTCGCGTCCCGAGCGCTCGCGCCTGCCTTCGAGGAAGGGCAGCACGTCGATGCCGTCGATCGCGCGGTCGGTCGGGAGGTTGGTGACGCCGGCGGCCGCGGCGAGTGTCGGGAACAGGTCCATCTCGTGCACGATCTCGTTCGAGATGCGTCCGGCCGGGATGCGGCCGGGCCAGCGGATCACGCAGGGCGTGCGGATGCCTCCCTCCAAGACGCTGTTGTAGAAGCCGCGCCAGGGCCCCGGGCTGCCGCGCCAGGGGCGACGACCCTCGGCGCCGTTGTCGGTGCACCACAGCACCATCGTGTCCTTCTCGACGCCCAGCTTCTCGAGGCTCCCGAGGATCAGCCCGACGTTGTGGTCCACGTCGGCCATCGCGTCTCCGATGTCGCCGGCGCCCGTCCTTCCCGCGAAGTCCGGGTGCGCGAGCGTCGGGAAGTGGATCTGCGTGATCGGATAGAAGAGGAAGAACGGCTGGCCCGCGCGCGTGCTGCGCTCCATGAAGTCGATGCCCTTGTGGGCCGCCTCGCGATCGACCGTGCGCCGCGAGTCGAGGTCGAAGACCTTGACCTTCGTCGCCGGCCCGCCCTTGCGCTGCTCCCAGATGTACGGAGTCTCCGTCTTCGACGGGTCGAAGCCGGGCGAGGTCGTCGTCTGGGCCTCGTTGCTCGTCATCGGGATGCCGTACCACTCGTCGAATCCCTGGTCGACGGGCGAGCGGCCCTCGATCCACTTCGCTCCTCCGAGGTGCCACTTGCCGAACAGCGCCGTCGCATAGCCCGCGTCCCGGAGCAGCTCCGCGATCGTGATCTCCCACTGCGTGATGCCGCTGGGCTGCGTGGCCGCGGAGCGGATGGCATAGCGTCCCGTGAGCAGCGCCGCCCGCGAGACCGTGCAGGAGAACTCGACGTTGAAGTTGTCGAGCCGGATGCCCTCCTTGGCGATGCGGTCGATGTTGGGCGTGGGGACGCCGCGCACGCTGCCGTAGACGCCGACCTCGCCCCAGCCGAGGTTGTCCGGGAACATGAGGACGATGTTGGGACGCTGGGCGGCATGCGCCGCGCAGGGAACCGCCAGCGTCGCGGCCGCGGCCAGGGCGAGAGGGAGACGAGCGGTCATGCCGGACTCCTTGGAATGCGGGAAGCATACCTTCGTCCATTCGAAGGGAGCCAGCGTCTCAAGCGCAGGAGGAGCGATGGAAGCGCTCGAAAGGCGAGTGGCCGCGCTCGAGCGGAGGCAGGGACGACTGGCGATCGGCTGCGCGACGCTGGCGGTCGCCCTCGCGGCGTCGGTCCTGCGGCCCCTCCTCTGGCTGCCGCGCGAGGTGTCCGCTCGCAGGTTCGTGGTGAAGGATGCGGACGGGGGCACGCGGGGGCGATGGGGACCACGCGACGCCACGGCCGGCGAGATCGACGGAGTCGCGCAGTACGCATCCGCGACGTGCCTGGAGATCAACGCGGCCCGGAAGACGAACGGCGTGATGCGACTGTGCGTGCCGTGGGACGGCGAGGGTGGCCCCCACCTGACGATGGTCGAGAAGACGGGCGCGTCCCTCGATATCGGAGTGACGCCCTACACGGTGTCGGTGCTGGGCCGGACGTCGCGCGCGCGCGCCGATCGCGGCGCCCTGGTCCTGGGTGTGTGGCAGGAGACGGCATCCATCCAGGTGAGCGACAGGGACGGCCGTCGCACGCAGGTCCGCTCGGACGGACTGAGGTCCTACGAGGTGGAAGGGACGGTCACCGAGCCGTCGCGGTCGCCTCCGAGCGAGCCGGAAGGTCGTACAGGACCGCGGCCTCTCCCGAGGCCGCGATCCGCTCGTCGAAATGACGGACGATCGCGTCCCGGCGCGCGAGCACGGCGTCGACCTGGCGTGTGTCCAGCACGCCCGCCATCGACCTCTCGATCGTCGACTTGTCGAGAGCGCGAAGCCCTGCCAGCAGGCCGCGTGGACAGCGCGCGCCGAGCCTCTTCGGGGACTTGAGCTTGCCGGAAACCTTGAAGGCCCGCGAGTGCTCGATCATCCAGACCCGCCAGTCCTCGTCGATGAGCAGGTGGGCGGCGTTGCGCCCCGAGTTCTCGATCAGCTGGTCGAAGACCCGCACGGCGTCCAGCTGGCCCTCCCAGGCCTCGGGGTCGGGGGAAGCGGCCTTCTTCCTGAGCCTCGTCTTCTCGTCCATGAGGAAGTCGTCCACCCACCACGTGAACGAGGCCTCCCTGAGCTCGTCGCGCCTCTCGACCGTGACGGGTACCATTCCAAGTCCCAACAAGCGGTCGAGGCGGTAGGCCGCCACGTTGTACCGCCAGCTGTCGCGGAGGTCGATCTCGCTGCCGATCGGCTCGGCCTTGAGGTCGTACTCCTCGATCGTCTGGACATGGGCCTCGTGCTCGAGCCCGTTCAGCGCGAGGGTCACGCGCTCGGTGCCGGTGAGGCCATGCGGCGCCGAGCGGCGGCTCACGACCTTCGCCTGGAGCAGGAAGCGCTCCTTCTGCGCGTCGGTGAGCGGCGCGGGTCGTGACGCGGGTTCCTGGGCGGCCACCGCGGCGGCGACCGCGACGACGAACGGGAGGACGAGGCCCCTCATGGATGGCGCGAGAATACACTGGAGTCCCCGTCCAGCCCTCGATCCGTTGGTATCCGCGGGACGGCGGCTCGCCCCTACGGGTGTGCCAGCTCGTCGCGACCGAAGGCGCGCGCCGCCGCAGCCGGCATCGCCTCCCCGGGGCTCGCGGCCCGGGTGAGATCCTCGAACATCGCCCGATTGGTCCTGAAGAGACGCGGGGCCAGGACGAAGCGGCCCAGCCACGGCATCGGCCCGACCTGGGTCTCGTGGCTGACGACGATGGTGCGCAGGCCGTCGGGCGTGGGGCGAAGCCTGAAGACACGCTCCGCGTGCACCCCACGTCCGTCCGCGACGATGGCGAAGGAGTGCGGCCGCTCCGCGGCGACCACGGTGCTGTGAAGCTCGACCGGATGAGCCTTCCACCGGAAGGACGCCGGTCGGCCGGCCCCGTCCGTCGACTCGACGCGAACCCAGCGGCAGGCTCGATACCATGACGGCCAGCGGCCGACGTCGCTCAGGAGATCGAAGACACGCTCGGCCGGGGCCGGGACCACGGCCTCGTTGTGGACGACGATCGGCGGCCGCGGGCTGACGCGGGCGGGGCCGAGGAGCCGGGCGGAGACGCGGACGAGCCACTCGCGGGGCAGGAACCGCCCGCTCTCGGCGATCAGCCGCATCCGGATGCCGGGGATGACCACGGCTCGTCCCTCCTCGAGGCCCTGCAGGCCGGCCTCGATGACGGGTTCGGGGTCGGCGAGCCGGCGGTAGATGACCGTGTGCCCCACGTCGGCGCGGAGCGCGTCGACGAAGCCCGTGCGAGTGGGGCCCGGGCACAGCGCGGTGACCGTCACGCCGTGCGCGCGCGCCTCCGCCCAGAGCGCCTGGGAGAACGAGAGGACGAAGGCCTTGCTCGCGGCGTACACGGCCTGGTAGGGCGCGGGCTGGAACGCGATCGTGGACGCGACGTTGAGGATCCCACCGCTGTGCCTTTCCAGCATTCCAGGCAGGAACGCGCGGGCCAGGGCCACCACGGCGCTCACGTCGACCGCCACCTCATCGGCCTCGCGGCCCGGGTCGGCGTCGGCAAACGGGCCGTAGCTGCCGAACCCCGCGTTGTTGACCAGCACCTCGATGGGACGGTCGCCGACGTGGGCGAGCAGCGTCGACACCCCGCCCGGCGCGGCGAGGTCGGCCGCGACTGTCTCGACCGTCACCTGCGGAGACGCGCGGCGGATCTCCTGCGCCGCCTCGTCCAGTCGGGCCTGGTTGCGGCCGGTGAGCACCAGGGACATTCCCCTCGCCGCGAGCCGGGCGGCGAGCCCGCGCCCCAGCCCCGACGAGGCTCCGGTCACGACACCCCACCGGTCCTTGTAGTGGATGGCGGCACCCGTCACGAGTCTGCTCATGATTGCCTCCGTCCTCCGGACTCAGGCCCGCGCGAACGCGAGCAGGTCGGCATTGAGCTGGTCCTTGGCCGTGTCGCCCAGGCTGTGGGAGCCGCCCTTGTAGACCTTCAGCGTGGAGTTCTTCACGAGCTTGGCCGAGAGCAGCGCCGAGGCGGCGATGGGCACGATCTGGTCGTCGTCCCCGTGCACGATCAGCGTGGGGACGTCGATCCGCTTCAGGTCCTCGGTGAAGTCGGTCTCGGAGAACGCCTTGATGCAGTCGTAGGCGTTCTTGTGGCCGGACATCATGCCCTGCCGCCACCACGACTGGATCAGCCCCTGCGAGACCCTGGCCCCGGGCCGGTTGAAGTTGAAGAACGGGCCGGAGGCCACCTCGAGGAAGAACTGCGACCGGTCGGCCAGGTAGGCCTTGCGGAAGCCGTCGAACACATCCATCGGCAGGCCGCCGGGGTTGGCCGCCGTCTTCAGCATGATCGGCGGCACCGCGCCCATCAGCACCGCCTTCGACACGCGCTTCGTGCCGTGGCGGCCGATGAAGCGCGCGACCTCTCCGCCGCCCGTCGAGTGTCCGATCATCACGGCGTTCTTCAGGTCGAGGGCTTCGAACAGCTGCGCCAGGTCGTCGGCGTAGGTGTCCATGTCGTTGCCGCCCCACGGCTGGCTCGAGCGCCCGTGGCCGCGGCGGTCGTGGGCGATGCAGCGATAGCCGTTGCTGGCCAGGAAGAACATCTGCGCTTCCCACGCGTCCCCCGTGAGCGGCCAGCCGTGGCTGAAGACGATGGGCTGTCCGGTGCCCCAGTCCTTGTAGTGGATCTGCGTACCGTCCTTCGTCGTGATCGTGTTCACCAGGCTCCCTCCCGCACTGGGCGCGGCCGGTGCGGCCGCCGCCTGCCCTCCCGCCAGCGGCAACGCGGCGACCGCGACCAGCCCGGCCCCGCCCTTGAGAACGTCGCGACGCGACGCCCGCGCGCCCGATCCGTGTCCAGCCATGTGTCCCTCCTGTTCCTCGATGGCGCGAAGGTACGCCGCGGACGCGACCGGCACATCACGCGTTCGGAGGCTTTTGGGCTACCGCTGCGAGCCGTAGCCCGGCCTTCCCCTTTCGGGGGATGCGCCGGTCCGTCACAGGCGCACCATCGGCAGCGGGCTCAAGGGATGCGTCCGCAGCCGTGCGAGCCCGAGTGCCACCAGCCGCTTGTGGAATCCCGCGTCGGGCCACGCCGCGAGCACCTCGCGCACCACGTGGCGCGGCAGGGAGAAGCGACGCCAGCCCCGCGTGACGTCGATCCAGTCCGCGCGCCGGAACGCCTCCGGGAGGCCTCCACCGCGCAGCGCCGAGAGCTTGTGGTGCTCCAGGACCATCGCGGAGACCTCGGACACCCACTCCGTCCGTCCGGCCTCGGCCAGGTGCGCCCGCGCCCGCTCGACGGACGGCGGCAGGTAGTCGAACGTCCGATCCGTCCAGATGCCGATGTCGTGGAAGGCAGCCGCGATCGCGATCTTCTCCACGTCGTCGGGGCGGCCTTCCGCCTGGGCGAGGCACAGGTTCGCCACGCGGTAGGCGTGGTTCCGGTACGCCGTCCCGTCCGGGCCCAAGACCGCGGCGTGCGCGTCCAGCAGCGCGTCGAGAGTGCCGATCGCCGTCCGCAGCATCCTAGAGCCGCGCCGCGATCCAGCTTTCGATGTCCGCCATCACCTGCTCGCGGCCCGTGTCGGCCAGCAGGTCGTGTACGTGGCCTTCGTAGAGCTTGAGGGTCTTGTCGCGCGAGCCGGCCCGCTCGTGGAAGAGGCGGCTGCCCTTGGGGAGCGTCGCCTTGTCGTCGGTCCCGTGCAGGATCAGGAGCGGCAGCGTGATGCGGGGGATCTCCCGGTCGAGCCGCTCGTTGCCCCGCTGCATCGCCGCCACCGTGATCGCCGGCTGGTTCTCTCCCGCGGTGAGCGGGTCGCTGTCGAGCGTCCGCACCCACGCCGGGTCGCGCGAGAAGTCCTCGTTCTTGAGCCTCAGCACCTTGAGCCGCGGCGCGATGTGGCTAAGGCCCTTGATCGCCTGCAGCGCGAAGCCAGGCGCCGGGACCCGGTACGCGAAGCTCTCGCAGACGAGCCCGGCGAGCTCGGCCTGGTGGTCGAGCGCGTAGACCGACGAGATCACGCCGCCCGCGCTGTGCCCGAGCAGGAACACCCTGAGCCCCGGCTCGCGCGAGCGGGCGAGGGCCAGGAGCGCGTCGACGTCGGCCAGGTACTCATCGATCGCCTCGACGTAGAAGCGCTCGCCGCTCGACTTCCCTCGGCCGCGCAGGTCGAGCGCGTAGGCCGCGTAGCCGCTCGCGGCCAGCCGCTCGCCGGCCCAGACGTACTGGCCGCCGTGGGAGTTGAAGCCGTGGACGATCGCCACGACGGCTTTCGCTCTCGTCTCGGGGCGCCAGGACCGCGCGAAGATCCGCGCGCCCCCGGTGCTCTCCAGCGTTTCCTCGCGAACCAGGTCGGTGAGCACGCCTGCCATGGCCGTCTCTCCTATCTGTGATTCGAAGCCGCCCGCTTCACGCCCCTCGCGGCCTGACGGATGAGGGACGCGACGGCCTGCGGCTGCGACGCGTAGACGGCGTGGCTGGCCTTGACCTCGACCACGGTCGCCCCGACGCGCTTCGACATCAGACGCTGTGCGTCGGGCGGGATCATCCGGTCGTCGGTCGCGACCAGGTACCAGCTCGGCTTCGTCTTCCACGCCGGCTGGCCGACTGCGCCGGACAGCGCTCCCACGCCCCACGGCACCTGCGAGTCGGCCAGGAACGCGGCCTCGTCGGGGCCGAGGTCGGCCGCGAACGACGCGGCGAAGGCCTTCCTGTCGAGCGCCAGGAAGCCGTCCTGCGGTCCAACGATCGGTGGCACCGGCGCGCCGGGCGGGGGGTCCTTGATCAGCGTCGACACCGACTCGCCCGCGTCTGGCGCGAAGGCCGCGACGTACACGAGGGCCGCGACCTTGGGGTCGTTGCCAGCCTCGGTGATCACCGCACCGCCGTACGAGTGCCCGACCAGGATCACCGGCCCGCCCTGGGCCGCGACCACGCGCCGCGTCACCGCCACGTCGTCAGCCAGCGAAATCGTCGGGTTCTGGACGATCGAGACGGCGTATCCGTCCTTCTTGAGCGCGCGGTAGACGCGTTCCCAGCCCGAGCCGTCGACGAACCCGCCGTGAACGAGAACAACGCTCGCCACATCCACGCCCGCAGCATCGCCAGCCGCGAGGGGCCCCGCGAGTCCAAGGATGAAAGCCAACGCGAACGACTTGACTTGCTTCATCGATCACTCCCCTCATGTCCACCCAGCCAACGCCGACACGTTAGGCCGCGTCGCACCTCGGCCGCATCACGCGATCGGACTGTTCTCGCGTACCGCCGGCGAGGCGGCCCGCGGTCACACGTTCGGGGTACCCGTCCCGTTGCGAAACGTCGTGGGGCGGGCCCGGGGGACCACGATCTCGCGTCGGCCGAACAAGCGCGCGTCCACGGAGTAGGCGCCCGGGCCGAGGAGCGCCACGGACACCCCCATGGCCAGCACGAGCGCCGCCGCCGCGCCGTCGGCGATGCGGTCGGGCCCCGCCACGGGCGAGACCACGCGAGCGAGGCTCAGCGCGGCGGCCACGAGGCCCGCCGCCGGGGTCAGCGTGCCGGTCACGAGGGCGCCGCCGCACAGGCCCGCGAGCGCGGCCCCGGCCCAGGACCCGGCGGACGCGCCCGCCGCGCTCGCGCCACCCGCGAGCAGCGCGACGCCGACGGTCGAGCGCAGCAGGAGGAGGCCGCACCCCGCGGAGCCGTTCGGGAATCCGGAGAACAACCGCTGCAGCTCGAGCCTCCTCGTCCGGGCGGAACGTGAGCCCGGTCGAGGCTAGCGGCTTCAGGCCTGCCGGCGAATCCCCGGCTCGGGGAGAAGTGGCCTAACTCCTTCGGGTGAGGCTAGAGCTGGATGATCCCGCGCCGGATCGCGATGGCGACCGCCTCGGTGCGGTCGCTCGCCCCCAGCTTGTCCATCACGTGCTTCACGTGGACCTTGACGGTCTCCTCGGAGATGAACAGGCGCTCGGCGATCTCCTTGTTGCGGCCGCCCTCGGCCACCTGCCGCAGCACCTCGACCTCGCGCGGCGTGAGCGCCTCGTCACTCACGTGCTCCGCGAGCTGCGCGGCCACGGCGGGCGGGATGCGCTTGCGGCCGGCGTGGACCTGGCGGATGGCTTCCAGCAGCTCGCCCGGCGGCATGGTCTTGAGCAGGTAGCCGCGCGCGCCGGCCTCGAGGGCGCGCTGGATCTCCACGTCGCCCTCGAACGTGGTCAGGATCACGACGCGCGCCCCGGGGGACTCGGCGCGGATGGCGCGCAGCAGCTCGACACCGCTCATGTCCGGCAGGCGCAGGTCGAGCAGCGTTACGTCGGGACTGCGCGCGCGGAACTCCGCGAGCCCCTCGGCGCCGCTGGCCGCCTGGCCCACCATCTCCATGTCCGGCTGGGCGCCCACCAGGGCGCCGATTCCCTGCCGCAACAGCGGGTGGTCGTCGACGCTGAGGACCCGGATGCGCGCCTCCTCGCGATCCATCTCACCGGCCTCCGCTCTCGGCGTGCGGGGCGTCGGCCGGCCTGGCCGCGCTCCGCTTCCGCGCGAGGCGGGAGAGCCAGCCCCACCGCACCGGCCGCGGGGAGGCGTACGCCACCGCGCTGCGCAGGACGACCTCGACCTCGGTGCCCGCCCCCGCGGCGCTCAGCAGCCGCAGGCGCCCGCCGATGCGCTCGGCGCGCTCGCGCATTCCCGAGAGGCCGTAGTGGCCCTCGCGCCCGGACTGCAGGACGTCCGGGTCGATCCCGATGCCGTCGTCGCGTACGAGGAGTCGCACCGCCGGTCGAGCGTACTCCAGTTCCACCTCGATCCGCCGCGCGCGCGCGTGGCGCCGCGCGTTCATGAGGGCCTCGCGTCCGATCCGGTACAGCTCCTCGTGCACGGACGGGTGCAGCGGGCGCGGCGTGCCCTCCACGATCACGCGCACCGTGGCCGCGTCGTCCGCGGTCCGCTCCTCGGCCACGCGCGAAAGCGCCTGGCCCAGGTCCCCCGCGTCGCGGTCGGTCGAGCGCAGCCCGCGCACGGCGTTGCGGCCTTCGTCGATCACCTGGCCCACGATCTGCTGCACCCGCGAAAGCAGCGCCCGCGCCGGAGAGGCCTCCGGCACCTGGTCGACCGCGACGTGGAGCTGCATCGAGGCGCTCACGAAGCCCTGCAGCAGCGTGTCGTGGAGCTCGCGCGCGATGCGCGTCCGTTCCGCGAGCCGTTCCTCGAAGGCCAGGTTGAGCTGCCGCGTCGCCTGGGCCAGCCGCCAGCGGTACGCCAGCCAGGCCACCCCGGCCAGCGCCATCAGCGCGGCGAGCCGGAACCACGCCGTCTGCCATGCGGCCGGTGCGATCGTGAACGCGAGCACCGCCTCCGGTCCGTCCCACAGGCCGTCCGCCCCGGCGGCCGTGACGCGGAACCGGTAGGCGCCTGGCGCCAGGTTGGCGTAGACGGCCTCCTCGCCGGCGAGGGGCTCGCTCCAGCCCTCGTCGACGCCCTCGAGCCGGTGGCGGAAGCGCACGCGCGCGGGCGACTGCAGACTCACGCCGGTGTAGGCGATGCGCACGCGCTGCGGCCGGGGCGGCACGCGCGCCGGGCCGCCGAGCGCGATGGCCCGCTCGTCGGCGACGAGCGAGCGGACGTGGACGACGGGCGGCGGGTGGGCGGCCAGCGCCCGCCGCGGGTGGATCATCGACAGCCCGCGATCGGTCGAGAACCAGATCCGTCCGCGGGGGTCGAGCGCGACCGAGCGGTGGCGCTTCACGCCCTCGAGCCCGACGAGGCCGTCGGCCCGGCCGTAGCTGACCAGGTCGCCCGCCCCCAGCTTCGCTCCCGTGAGCAGCGGCTCGCGCCTCACGCGCATCAGGCGACGCGTGGTCGCCATCCACAGCCAGCCCCCCTCGCTCTCGACGAGCCCGACCACTCCTTCGCCCAGCGCCGGCGCCGCGCCCGACGGCGACTCGAGGCGTCCCGATCGCAGGAACGCGAGGCCTTCCGACGTGCCGATCCAGAGCACGCCCTGCGAGTCCTCGAGGAGGGCGGCCACGTTGTCGGATGGCAGGCCGTCCGCCACGCGACGTGTCGTCCAGGCGCCGCCCGACCAGGCGGCCAGGCCCGCGGGCGTGCCCACCCAGAGCGTTCCGTCGCGCGAGTCGAGGAGCGTGCTCACGCTGTTGGCCGGGAGGCCGTTCGCGGTCGTGAACGTCTCGAAGCGCCCGCCGCTCAGGCGGCTCAGCCCCCGGTTCAGCGTGCCGGCCCAGACGCTTCGGTCGCGGGCCTCGTGCACCGCGTACACGCCGTCCTGCGCCAGGCCGTCGGCTTCGGTGTAGCTGCGCAGCGCCGTCGGGCCCGAGTCGAGGCGGACGTGGGTGAGCCCGCCCCGCTGGCGTCCGAGCCACAGCCCGTCGCGCGCGGGAGCGATCGAGTACACGCGGTCCTCGCCGAGCGCGCCGATCCTCTCGACGCGCGCGCCGTCGATCACGACGAGGCCGCCGTCGGGCGGCGCGAACCATACCCGACTCCTGCCATCCACGTGGATCGCGCCGCCACCCTCCGAGGGCAGCCCGCTCGCGCGCGTCCAGGTCGCGAACAGCGTGTCGTGCAGCCGCTCGACTCCCGATCCGTGCCCCACCCACAGGTCACCCTCGCGGTCCTCGAAGAGCGCCGTCACCGCGCCCGCGGCCCCGGCGGTGCCGGCTGGCAGTGCCGCGCTGCCCTGGGCGTTCGCGCGCAGCAGGCCGGCGCTGGTGCCCACCCACACGTTGGCGTCCCGGTCGCGCAGGAGGGTCAGCGCCGTCAGCCCGTGCAGCGCCGGCGGAACGCCCTCCCGGGTCAGCGCGTCGCCGTTCCAGCGCACGACGCCGCGGTCGGTGCCCACCCAGACGTCGCGCGCGGAGACCGCCAGCAGGCAGTTCACCTTGCGGTCCGGCAGGCCGGCCGCGAGCGTCGTCAGCCGCCCCTCTCGCGCCACGAACAGGCCCGCGTCGCGCGTGCCCAGGAAGAGCGTGCCCTCGGGCGTCTCCGCCAGCGACAGCACGATCGAGGGCGGGACCGGCTCCAGGGGCCGCGGGTCGAATCGATCGGCCCGCCTTTCCAGGAGGCCGCCGACCTGCGCGAACAGCATCAGCTGGCCCGTGCGTCCGAGCGCCATCGCCGTGAGGGCCACCTCGCGTTCGTGCTTCGCGAAAGGCACGCTCTCGACCCGCCCGTCGCGATGGCGGAGGAGCGCGGGACGATCGGGGCGCAGCCAGATGCCGCCGTCGGGGTCGGCCACCACTCCCCGCACGTCGGGAGCCCCGGCGGCGGACTCCGTGCCGGGCACGAGACGGAACTCCCTCCCGTCGAACCGCACCAGACCCTTCTCGGTCCCGAGCCACAGGTAGCCGTCGCGGTCCTGCGTGATCGCGTGGACGCCGCCGCCCGGGAAGCCTTCAGCGGCGCCCCACGCCTCGCGCTGGTAGCGCTCCGGGGGACGCGCCGGGTCGAGCGCCTCGGCGGCGCCGCAGGCGGCGAGCGCAAGGAGCGCCAGGCCGCCCTTCCGCGCGGACCACGGGGTCACGGGAGGTACTCGAACGACTCGACGACGACTTCGGTCGGCAGGGGGAGCGTCAGTGGCGGGTGACCGAAGACGTACAGGTTGATGCGGATCGTCTCGTTGCCGGGCAGCGGCACGCCCGAGGTGAACGTGTGCTCCGCCACGACGCGGGCCTGGCCGCCCGGCGGCGCGCCGCGGACGGTCCGGAACGATGCGCGCCCGACCTCCCAGCGCAGGGTGTGGGTGAGGGGGCCCGCGGGCGCCACGAAGCGGCTGACGTTCGCGGGGACGTAGTACGGCTGCACCACGTACTGCGCGTTGGCGTTGCCCGGGTCGCCCCAGCGGCTGACCTCGACCCCCATCTCGCGGAAGCGCTGGTCGCCGGCGAAGTCGTCCCAGGTGAAGAAGCCGAGCACGACGACGGGAGGCAACGGCGAGACGTCGCGGACGACGAAGGTGTAGGTCCCGTAGCCGAGGCTCCGGGTCAGGATCACCTCGGCGCTCGTCCACCCCTCCGCGGAGGGGGCGACGCGCAGGTGGAGGGCGCCGCTTCGGTCGGTCCAGGCGTTCGTGGGATCGTAGCGGTTCGTCCAGCCCCCCCGCTCGCTCGGCGCGTCGCGCACGCGCCACTCGTACCCGGCGAACTGCAGCGTCGTCAGGGCGCGCGGCTGCGTGGGAGCCACACCCGCGGTTCGGGCCACGGCCACGACGCCGCGCTCGATCGCAGGCAGCTCGTCGCTGCGAGGTGGAGGCTCGTATCCCGGCTCGACCAGCAGCGCGGCGTATTCCGTCCCCAGGTGGGTCGTGGTCTCGAACCTGGAGTCCGCGCCGATCGCGGTGAACGGCTGGTCCGCCAGCGGCTGCACCCACCAGGGACCGCTCTTCGCGTAGAGAACGACGCGTTGGCCCGGCCGGTGGCCGGTCACGTGGCCCGCGATGGGCGCCATCCGGTCGGGGCCGCCCTCCGCCGCCTCCGGGACCCGCGACAGCTCGATGGCCGGAGCCGCGGGAACCCGCTGCGAGCGGCACGCGACGCCCATGGCGAGCACCATCGCTCCCCACACGACCGCCAGGGCGCTGCGGGGCATGGCCCATTTGACCACACCCCGCCCGGCCACGGCGCGAGCGGCCCGTGCGTCGCGGGTCAGATCAGAACATGTTCCAGAGGTGCTGGTTCGTGACCTCGTGGTGGAACTGCACTTCCGCGGTCTTCACGAGGGTGCCCAGCTCCTTGGGGCAGCGCTCGGCCGACGCCTGCTTGAGGTCCGCGTAGCGGTCGCGCACGTCCTCGTCGAGAAGTCCGGCGGCGAACTTGCTGGCCTTGAAGATGCGCAGCGCGTCGTGGATGTTGCCGGGCAGGAAGCGCGTGCGGTTGCGCTTGGTCTCCTCCGACGCGTCGGACACGGGGCCCTCGAGGCCGGTGCGCAGGATCGAGTAGATGGCCATGTAGGGGTTCGCGTCGGGAGCCACCGACCGCACCTCGATGCGCGCCGAGCGCTCGTTGCCCAGCGGGATGCGGACCATGGCGCCGCGGTTGATGGCCGAAGCCTTGATCTGGTTGGGCGCCTCGAAGTGCGGGTCGAGCCGGCGGTAGGCGTTGACGCTCGCGTTCAAGATCAGGCAGATGTCGGTGGCGCTGGCCAGCACGCGGTCGATGAAGTCCCAGCCCGGGGCCGCGAGCCCGTCCTCACCCTTGGGGTCCCAGAACAGGTTCTTGCCGTTCTTCGACAGCGACAGGTTCGTGTGCATGCCGTTGCCGTTCACGCCCGTCACCGGCTTGGGCAGGAAGCAGGCGGTCAGGTCCATGTTCTGCGCGACCTGGCGGCAGAGCAGCTTGTAGAGCTGGATCTGGTCCGCGGCCACCAGCGCCTCGGAGTAGCTGTAGTTCATCTCGAACTGCGACGGCGCCACCTCCGGGTGGTCCTTCTCGTTCGCGAAGCCCATCGCGCGCTGCACCTCGGCCGCGGCGTCGATGAAGCGGCGCAGCGTGTCGCCCGGCAGCGAGTGGTAGTAGCCGCCCGTCGAGGGCAGGTCGAAGCGGCCGGTCTCGTGGTACCGCCGCTCGGCGTCCCGGCCCGCGAACAGGAAGCCCTCGATCTCGTTGGCCGCGTGGCAGACCGTGCCGTCCTTCTTGAACAGCTCGGCCGCGTAGAGCTTGAGCCTCGT
>JAICEW010000140.1 GCA_025923995.1 Vicinamibacteria bacterium
AGAGCTGATCCGTCCGCCCGTCCCCGTTGAAGTCGCCCGTCATCAGGATGGCCTGACACCAGGCGTTGACGTAGGTCAACTGGCCCGAGAGCGTCACCGACTGGATGAGGTCGTTGACGCCGCTGATCGAGGTGTCCACGCGCAGCGGGTACAAGGGCGTGCCATGGCTCTCGAGCAGGAGGTTGCCGTTCTTCTTGTAGTACACCTTGCCGGCACTGACCTCGATGCGCAGGATGTCTCCCTGGGCACGAGTCCAGATCCCCTTTGGGGCACCGTTCTCGACCGCCCAGAGCGCCCCGCCCGGAAGCTCGACGAGGGCATAGTCGATGTCGTTGAGCGTGGCGTCGGTGTTTCCGTTCGAGAGCCCCGCTGCCTTCCCGTCCGCCGTGGTGGGCTCGCTCGCGACCCATTCGAGATAACCGTTTCCCGACGCCAAGGCACGGGAGGAATCGGCCCCTGCGTTCCAGTTGCTGCCGCCGGCGTATTTGATGAGGCTGCTGCCGTCGCCAGCCGTGCTCACGTTGACGAGGTTCGCCCAGGTCACGGGCTCGGTCTGGTTGGGCGGAGTTGGGGGCGCTGCCCAGTCCGCGAAAGACTTGCCGTGGTTGAGGCTGTCGGTCTGGTACGTGAAGGAATGGTCCGGGACGGTTGGGCTTTGGGTCGTCCCCCCCGTGATCAGGCCGGCTCCGTCATGAACGAGGTCTCTGCCGTACTTCCAGACCGTGGTGAGGAGCGACCTGCCGGTCAGCGGGCTCGTGCCATAGACGAGCTTGTACCCGCGGATGTGGGCGGAGTGGGAGGGAGCCCAGACGATGACGCTGCGGAGCCGATACCGGGTCTGGCCCAGGACGCTGGCGCCGGCCCAGCTCTGGACGTCCGGGCGCAACTCCTTGAAGACCGTCACCGCGTAGCCGTTGTAGGTTGCCTGCTCCGGATAGCACTCCCAATCCCCCGCAGGGCAGTTCCAGGAGTAGTTGACCTCGTTGTTGTCGGTGTCGATGCGCTTGGTGACGCCCCATCGCAGGGTGCCGCCGGGAACGAGAGCGTTCGGAGGAACTGTGATGAGCGCCGCGTAGATAGTCCTGGTTCCATCCTTGGACCAGACCGTCCACTTGTTGTTGGGCGCGTCGAACTGGATCTTGAGGTAGCTCTCGATCTTGGTGGACCAGTTCCCGCCGCTGGTGCAGCTTGGGCTCACGCTGCCCGCCACGCACTTCACCAGCTCCTGCCCGTCGACAAGGAAGACGTCGTCGGTCCCGAACGCGGGAGACCCCAGGCCGGCGTTCACTCTTTGGATCGTGCTGAAGCCCGCGAGGCCCCAGCCGACCCCCACGAAGCCGTTGCGACCCTCCGAGGAGTAGCCCAGGGCGAGCCGCGGCTCGAGCCCACGGAACCCCGGTACCTCGATCGGAATCGAGTGGGAGAAGCTCCCATAGAACGCGCTCACCTGCTCGCTGGCCTTCTCGACGGCCATCGCCGATGGGACGGCGATCGCGGAGAGCGCCAGCGATGTGAGAAGCCGGTGAAGGGACGTCGCACGCAAGCCGATGGAGCAGAAGCGCATGAAGCCTCCCAGGCACACGACGAGCGACATGTTCGCGAGCCCGCCGCGGACCCTCCGCGACGCGGCCGATCATGCTCTGACGTCTTTGCCCGGAAGTGACCGGTTCCACGGCCTTGGTTACAGACCGGTTGAAAAAAACTCGAGGGGCCCGACGGACAGACGCCTTTCCGCAGCGTTCAGCCCAATCGGCGCCATCTCCACACGCCAGCTGACTGATCGGAAGGGAGCGCCGGCTTCGACGAGTCCGGTGCGGGCCGCTACTCCCTGAGCTCGCGGATCCAGACGTTGCGGAAGCGGACCGGGTGGCTGTGGTCCTGCAGGGACAGCGGCAAGTTGTCCGCGTGGGCGGAGTACGGCGTGCGCACCTTGTTCGTCGTGGGACCCATCAGCTCCTGGGCGTCGTGGATCAGCACGCCGTTCCAGAACGCCGTGATGCGCGCGGGCGAGACGAGCTTGCCTTCGGGGCCGAAGCGGGGGCGCCGGTACACGACGTCGTAGGACTGCCACTCGCCGGGCGGCCGCGCCGGGTTCACGAGCGGCGGGTACTGGCCGTAGAGCGCACCCGCCTGACCGTCGGGATACGTCGCGCTCTGGTACGAGTCGAGCACCTGCAGCTCGTAGATGCCCTGGAAGAACACGCCGCTGTTCCCGCGGTCCTGGTCCTGGCCGACGGCGGGCGCCGGCGCCGACCACTCGATGTGGAGCTGGCAGTCGCCGAAGCCCTGCGCGGTCTCGATGTCGCCCGTGCCCTTCACCACCTCGAAGTAGCCCTTCTCGACCTTCCAGCCGGCGGGGCTCTTGTCCTTCCTGGTGCGCCACTTCGACAGGTCCTTGCCGTCGAACAGCACGATCGCGTCCGACGGCGCGGGCGTCGAGACGGCCGCGCCCGGCGTCACCACGGCAGGCGCCGGTCGCTCCCGGCTGTGCTGCGGCCACTGTTGCTCGGCCATGACGGTCGCGGGAAGGAGCGCCAAGAGAGCCACGCGCCTCATGCCGCGCTCCTTTCGGGCTGCGCGCTGCCCTGCTCCTTCGGATGGAACGCGACCAGCAGGATGATTGCTGCCGCCACCGCTAGAGCGGCCGGGAACAGAAACAGCTTGTGGAAGTCCAGCCCAGCCGCGGTGGTGTAGGCGTTTTGCACCTCGCCCCACAGGAAGGCTCCCAGGAAGGGGCCGAGGCCCAGGATCAGCAGGTTGAAGAGGCTTTGGGCCGAGGCGCGCGAGTCACGCGGGAAGTACTCGTCCACGAAGATGTAGACGGACGCGAAGAAAAACGCGTAGCAGAAGCCGTGGAGGATGTTGACGCCGACCATGAGCCACACCGGTTCGCCAAGCGCGAAGATGAAGAATCGCGCGGCATGGCCGAGAATGCCGAAAGCCATGATCTTCCGCCAGCCCAGGCGCTTCAGGAAGAACGCGAGCGTCGCCATCGTCACGATCTCGGCGGCTTGGCCGATGCTCATTGCGATCATGATCACGTGCTCAGGCAGGCCGGCTTTGGCCAGGAAGAGCCCCGTGAACTGGAAGTAGGCCTGGTGCACCATCGCGTCCATCAGCGTAACGGCGAACAGCACACCGAAGGCAGGTACTGCCAGGAGCTTGAGCGCTTTGAGCGGCGCGTTGGCGTCGCCTCCGGACTTCTGCGACGGCGGCGTCTTGGGTAGCGCGAACGAAAACCCGGCCAACGCGAAGGAGGCGAGGCCGGCCACCGTGAAGATGGCGCCGCGAGCAGCCTCCAGCTCGGCCCCCGTCTTGCCCTTGAGGATGAAGTAGAACGGCAAGGACGCGGCGATCCAGCCGATGGTTCCCCACAGGCGCACGCGGCCGAACTCACGCTCGCGACCAACCAGGTTGTGGAAGGCGATGGAGTTCGTCACCGACAGCGTCGGCACGTAGACGAGCTGGTAAAGGAGCATGAGCGCGAAGAACGGTCCGAACGCGGACTGCGCGCCCATCGCAAACATGAGCACGCCTCCGATCGCGTGGCAGACCAGCAGCACCTTCTCGCCTGAGAGGTAGCGGTCTGCGATCTGCCCGCCCACGAACAGCGCGAAGACGGATGCGACTGCGGGCGTGGCAAAGATCCAGGCGGCCTGGCCGCCCGAGAACTTGAGCGTCTCGGCCAGATAGAGCGACAGTAGCGGCAGCCACGAACCCCAGATCACGTATTCCAGGAACATCATGACGCTGAGGGGCACGGTGGCCGGACTCTTGGCGTCGTGCGCGTTCATCGCTATCCCCCGTTAGAGGTTGCCGTGCTTGTACTCGTCCACCAGGTGGGCGCAGGCGCGCGAGGCCAGCGCCATCATGGTCAACGTCGGGTTCTGGCAGGCGGAGCTGGGGAACACCGCGCCGTCCATCACGAACAGGTTCTTCACCTCGTGCGCCTGCTGCCAGCGGTTCAGGACCGACGTCTTGGGATCGTCGCCCATGCGCGCGGTGCCGACCTCGTGGATGGTGAGGCCCGGCATGGCCATGTTCGTGCGTCCCTTGACGTCCTCGGCGCCCATGGCCCGCAACATCTCCTCCGCGGTGTCCGCCATGTCCTGCAGCATCTTCCACTCGTTGTCCGAGTGGTCCACGCTGATGTGCAGGACGGGGATGCCCCAGTCGTCCTTCTGATGCTTGTCCAGCTCGCAGAAGTTCTCGTAGCGGGCCAGGCATTCGCCGAAGCCGCTGAAGTTCATCATCCAGGGCTGCTCGTCGCGCACGCGCTTCTTGAAGGCCGCGCCGAAGCCGGGCATGGCGAAGGCGTGGCCCCACTTCTCGAGCGAGGCCCCGCCCTGGAAGCCGTATCCGCGCAGGAAGTCGGGGTGCTTGTCCGCGATGTTGCGGAAGCGCGGCACGTAGATGCCGTTGGGACGGCGCGCGCGGTCGTCCACGTACTTCCTGCCGACCGGCATCCGGCCCCGGGCGCCGCCGCCCATGATGTGGTCCATCAGGTAGTGGCCGAGCGCGCCGCTGCTGTTCGAGAGCCCGTTCGGATGCCGCTCCGAGCGCGAGTTGAGCATGATGCGCGTGCTCTCCAGCGTGGACGCGCACAGCACGACCGTCTTGCCGAACACCTCGCGCTGCGCGCGCGAGAGGCGGTCGACGTAGCTCACGCTGCGGCAGCGGCCGGCGTCGTCGAGCACGACGTGGCTCACGACCGCGTTCGGGACGAGCGTCAGCCGCCCCGTGGCTTCCGCGGCCGGCAGCGAGCTGGCGGGGCTCGAGTAGTAGGAGCCGGTCTGGCACCCGCGGCCGCAGGGCCCGCAGTAGTGGCAGGCCGGACGGTCCCGCAGAGGCGCGGTCAGGATGGCGGTGCGGCCGATGGTCAGCGTGCGCCCGAACTTCTCCTTGAGCACCTGGCGGGCCATCTGCTCGCCGCAGTTGAGCGACATGGGCGGCAGGAACACGCTGTCGGGGAGCTGCGGCACCCCCTCCGCCTGCCCGCTGATGCCGACGAAGCGCTCGACGCGCTCGTAGTAGGGCGCCAGCTCCGCGGAGGTGAGCGGCCAGTCGACGCCGAACCCGTCGCGGCTGGCCGCCTTCATGTCGTAGTCGCTGATGCGGTAGCTCTGCCGGCCCCACATGATCGACTTGCCGCCCACGTGGCGCCCGCGGATCCAGGCGAAGGGCCGGTCCGCCGGCGTGGTGTAGGGGTTCTCCGTGTCCTTCACGAACAGGTGGTTCGCGTACTCGTCGCACTGGTAGCAGAGCCTCTGGACCTCCTGCTCCTTCTCCAGCGCGTGCGGCGACCGGAAGCCCCGCAGCGGCATCTCGTACGGCAGCTTGTGCTCGGAGTAGTCCACGGACGGGTCCAGCTTGCGCCCCGCCTCCAGCACCGCCACCTTGAGGCCGGCCTCGGTCAGCTCCTTGGCCGCCCAGCCGCCCGTCGCGCCCGAGCCGACCACGACAGCGTCGAACACCTCGCGTTCGGCCATGGCTAGCTAGCCTCGCTTCCCCGGACGCGGCGGCGGTGCCGGCGCCGGCGGGGCGCCGTGCTCGATGTGCGTGCAGCCCTGGACACCCACGAACATCAGGGGCCCGCCGTCCTTCAGCTCCTCGTTGATGCCGACCTCGGACGTGTAGTAGCCCACGATCGTCTTCGCCTTCATGTCCTCGAAGAAGTCTCGTGCGACCTGGTCCGCATCGACGTCCTCGTCGCGCGTGCTCATGAGCGTCAGCAGCGCGTCCTGCTGCTCGCGCGTCGCGTCCGCGAAGCCCTTGCCGAAGAGCGACTGGGAGCGGCGGTCGACCCACTTGAGGCCGCGGAGGAACTCGTAGCGGTCCGACTGCTCGGCGTCGGCCAGCACGGCGTCCACGTAGCGGTTCACGAACGCCGCGCCGGCGCCGGGCGTGTCCGTGGTCGGAATGATGGCCTCGGCGATCGCGCTCACGGTGCGGTCCTGCTCGGCGCTCAGGACGCTCGGCTTCCAGCCGGCGCCGGTCGGCACCGGCGTCTCGTCCGCCGACGCGAGGGACGCGAGCGCGCGCGCCCACGCGGGAGACGTGGCCGCGGTGATCCCGGCCATCGACAGGCGCCTCAGCAGCTCGCGCCGTCCGTACGTCGTCAGGCTCATGTGTCCAGCCCCAGCTTGCGCAGCACCTCGGGAGGCGGTCCCTCCCACGACGCCGGCCGGTTGCCGACGTAGCCGATGTCCTCGACGCCCATCTTGCTGCTCCAGAACCCCGACGCCGTGAGGTCGCGGAACGAGTTGAAGAACTCGGCGCCATGGCGCATCGGGATGCGGCCGTATTCGTCGAGCACCGGGCCCGTGTCGCCCTTGTGGTACGCGATCTCGTCCAGCAGCTGCGTGCGCTGGGCCTCCGTGCAGGAGACGAAGTCCGCCCCGAAGCGCTCGCGGCACTCGGTGTCGATCCAGGCCAGCCCGCCGCGCATCGAGGTCTGCCGCCACTCGCGCGAGCGGGCCTCCTCCTGCGGGTCGGTCATCACGAAGTCCATGAACTCCGGCACGCCGGCGTCGGTGGCGCCGCCCGACCGCGCGTCGCGGGGGATGATGAGGTCGACCAGCACCCGGACGGTCTGCCACTCGTGGGGGCTGAAGAACTTCGGCTTGTAGAGAGCACCCTTGGCGCCCGCCGCCAGCGCCTTGAGCGCGTGCGCGTGCGCCGTCTCGGCCGCGGCGGCGCTGAGGCCGAAGCCGACCGCGAGGGGCGCGCCTCCGATCAGGCGCAGGGCGGACCGTCTGCCGAGCTCGGCCATCAGAGGTTCCCCTTGTTCCGCTCTTCGGCGATGTGCTCGCTCGTCCGCATGGACAGGGCGAGGATGGTCCAGGTCATGTTCTTGTGCGCGTTGCTCACGAAGGGGCCGCTGTCGGCCACGAACACGTTCTTCGCGTCGTGCGCCTGGCACCACTTGTTGAGGACCGACGTGCGCGGGCTGTCCCCCATGCGCGTGCAGCCCGCCTCGTGGATGATCTCGCCGCCGACCTTCAGGCCGTGGTCGGCGTTGCGGTCGGGGATGGCGCTGGTGACCTTGCCGCCCATCTTCTCGATGATCTCCACGAACGTCCGGTTGTGGTGCCGCGCCTGGTTCAGCTCGTGCTCGGACCACTTCCAGTGGAAGCGCAGCACCGGGATGCCCCAGCGGTCCACGACGTTGGGGTCGATCTCGCAGTAGCAGCCCTCGCTCGGGACCATCTCGCCGCGGCCCGAGAGCCAGACGAACGAGCCGTAGAGGCGGCGGTAGTCGTCCTTGAGCTTCTGCCCGTAGCCGCCGCCCGTCAGGCGATGGATCCCGCCCATGAAGCCGTAGCTCGGCATGTTGCGGCCGCCGTAGAGCTCGATGTGGTAGCCGCGCGGGAAGTCGAGCTTGCGGTTGTCGAGCCACCAGGGCACGTACATGTGCATCCCGCCGATGCCGTCCTCGTTGTAGGACGGCATCCCCTCGAGCGCAGGGATCTGCCCGCCGACGCCGGTGCCGAGCGTGTCGGTCAGGTAGCGACCGACCATGCCGCTCGAGTTGGCGAGCCCTGCCGGGTGGCGCGGCGACTTGGAGTTGAGCAGCAGCCGCGCGCTCTCGCAGGCGCTGGCGGCCAGGACCACGATCTTCGCCCGCACCTGCTTCTCCTGGCCGGTGGCGGTGTCGACGTAGGACACGCCGGTGGCCAGCCCCTCCGCGTCGGTCAGGACCTCGCGCGCCATGGCGCCGGTGACGATGGTGAGCTTGCCGGTCGCCAGCGCGGGCGGCAGCAGCACGGAAGGCGTCGAGAAGTTCGAGTGCGTCGAGCACCCGCGGCCGCACTGTCCGCAGTAGTGGCAGGCGGCGCGGCCGTTCAGCGGCTGCGTGAGGATCGACATGCGCGAGGGGACGCACTTGATCTGGAGCTGGTCGCACGCCTTCTTGATGAGGCGCTCGTGCGCGCGCGGAGCGGGCGGCGGCTGGAAGATGCCGTCCGGCTCGTTCTCCATGCCCTCCATCGACCCGAAGATCCCGACCAGCCGGTCGAGCTTGTCGTAGTAGGGCTTGATGTCCTCGTAGCCGATGGGCCAGTCGTCGCCCAGCCCGTCCCGGCTGCGCGCCTTGAAGTCCCAGGGCCCGAAGCGCAGCGAGATGCGGCCCCAGTGGTTCGTGCGCCCGCCCAGCATGCGCGCGCGGAACCACATGAAGCGGCTGCCGGGCGCGACGGTGAACGGCTCGCCCTCGATGTCCCAGCCGCCGATGCAGCCGTCGAACTCGCCGAACGGGCGCAGGCGGGAGCCCGCCCCGCGACGGGGCGAGTCGTAGCTCCAGGCGAACATCTTGGCGTCCGTCTCCGACGACCAGGGCGCACCCGCCTCGAGCAGCACGCACGTAGCACCCGCCTCGGTCAGGACCTTGGCGGCCATGCCGCCACCGGCGCCGGAGCCGACGATGCAGACGTCGTAGGTCTTCGCCTTTTGCAGGATCTGCATCAGCTCCCCAGTGCCCAGCGGATGCCGGCCAGCAGGTGCGCGCCGTACCAGTCGCTCGTGAGCACGTCGTCGCGATGGCCCAGCGCGGTGTAGAACACGCGGCCCTTGCCGTGCGCGCGCGTCCACGCGAGCGGGAACTCCCCTGGCGCGCCCGTCTCCGGGTGCCTGGCGGCGTAGAGGAGCAGGCGGACGCGCGAGGGGTCGTAGCGCTCGAACTCGTAGATCTCGTCCAGCACCGCGAGCGGCTGCGGCACGGACCTCGCGACCGGGTGCGCCGCGTCCTTGACCAGCAGGTCCACCTTCACGTGGTTCGGCCCGTGGCGCAGGAAGTGGCCGCCCAGCATGTCGAGGAAGGGCCCGAAGCCGGGAAAGGTGTCGCTCGCCGAGTGCGTGCCCACGAACGCGTGGCCGGCCGCGATCCAGTCCAGGAAGCCCTGGGGGTCCGGGATGGGCAGGTCGCCGGAGGTGTGCGCGAAGACCACGCCCGCGTACGCGCCGCGGCCCTGGGGACCGAGCCTCCGCGCCAGCTCCTCGTCCGTGCGCGCGAAGTCGACCGTGAACGCGCCGCTGGTCGTGGCCAGCCGCTCGACCAGCTTCTCCGCGGTCGGGATCGAGTCGTGCCGGAAGCCCTTGGTCACCGTCACGACCAGCAGCCGGGGCGGCGCCGCCAGCGTGTCGGACGGCGTCGTCGCGCACGCGGTGACGATCAGCAGCGCCGCGGCGAGGAGACGGGGGCCCCGGTGGCTCAACTGCGGTAGGCCTCCCGGCCCCGCCCCTGGGCGGGGATGTCCTGCGCCGCCAGCACCTCGTGCTGCAGCGCGTACATGCACGCCGCCGCCTCGTCGATGCGCCGCGTGAACGCGATCGATCCGGCCAGCACCGGCGCCAGGCGGTCCTTCTCCTGGACGCGCGCCTTGGGGTACTCGTGCTCGACCACCAGGTGCGTGTTGGGCACGTCCAGCGTGAGCAGCTCGCGCGCCGCCAGCTGGTGGTCCAGCCAGTCCACGCTGCGGTTCTGCAGGTACGCCAGCGGGTCGTGCTTCGCGGTGCCTGGCAGCTCGTGCTCGCACAGCACGGTCTGCTTCTTCCACGCGTTCAGCTGGTCGGCCGGGTTGGCGGAGGCCTCTCCGTCCTTCCAGTCGCCCCGCTCCATCGTCTGCCCGCCGTACCCCCAGGCCGCGACGCCGCGCGAGTCGATCACCTGGCCCTTCACGTGGAAGCCGCCGATCAGGAAGCCGTAGCCCTCGTCCTTGAGGTACTGGAACAGCGAGCGCGTGTCCTGGCCCATCAGGATCGCGTGCGAGGGGTCGTAGTGGATGCGGAGCTGGTCGCCGACGCCGTGCTTCTCGCAGATGCGATGCAGGGCGATCCAGGCCCCCGGGGCGTACGCGATGTTGTTGTGGAAGTTGTCGGAGGTCGTCCAGCCCGGCATCGGGCACTGCTCGACGCGGTAGGTGAGCTTGCGCTCCTTCGCGTACTTCAGGAGCGGCACGAACCACTCCGCGAAGTCGACGAGGTTCTGGTCCATCGAGCGCTTCTGGTTGCGCCCGACGAAGCCGCACACGGCGTCCGTCTCCAGCAGCACGGCCGCGTCCATGACCCGCCGCATGAACTCGTGCTTCTTGCCCCGCACGGCCGCGTCGTCGTGGAGCATGTTGTCGAAGTACCCGATGTCCGACAGGCCGATGCGGCTTCCCGCCAGCGCCGCCTTCGCGCGTTTCGCGCGATCGCGGTCGAAGGGCTGCCGCAGGTCGAGCGTGTTGGCCACGGGATCGAGCATGGCCTCGGGCGGCACGTCGGTCTCGGTCGGGTGCAGCGCGGCCGAGAGCTGGATGTGGTCCGCGCCGACCTCGCGCGCGAACGCGGCCCACTCCTCGATCGCGCGGTCCGGGTCCTTGTCGCGGACCTCCCGCGGCGTCAGCTCCTGCAGCGCCGCGGTCAGCACGCCGATCTTCATGAACTGCGGGCGGAAAGGCTGCACGGGCATCGGGGTCCCCCTGGAGTTCGCGCGCGCTAAGCCGCGACGGTACGTCCGTCCGGGGACCGCGTCAACCCGCGGCGCGACACCTTTCCTGGGACTTTTTTAAGGCAAGGGCGCAGCGTCAGCGGCGGGGTCGGATCCGCTCCGTCACCAGGTCCGTGACAGCCCAGCCCCCGCCGTCCTTGACGACCGAAGCCACGTGGGTCCGGCCGTAATGGGGCCCCGGAGGCTCGCGGAAGCGCAGCACCAGCCCGTCCCCCTCCCCCGAGAGCTGCCAGGGGCCCAGGCACACCACGCCGTCGGACTCGATGTGAACTCCGCCCCGCGCCCAGCCGGCCAGGCGCTCGCGGTCCTCGTCGCCGCTGCGGCCCAGGTAGGCGAGCAGCGCGTCCCGCATGGCGCGGGCGTCGTCGAGCGTGACCTCGACCGCGGTCTCGCCCACGGTCACGACCGTGCGGTCGTCATCGCGGTCCGGCATGCGCTGGGTCATCTCGCCTCCGTGCCTGGGACCAGGGACGTCGTCACAACAGCCGCCGCAGGTCGACCACGTGGCCGTGTGGCGGGGTCAAGAGCCGACGGTCGCGCGGGACGACGTCCCCCTCCTGGGGCGCGCGGGTGTACTCCCTGCCGTCCTCGGTCCGGATCGTCACCGTCGTCCGATCGGGCGAGACACTGATGATCCGTTCCGGCACGCCGCCCTCGCTGGGTGGAGCCAGCATGCCGGGGTAGTCCCGATCGATCATGGCCCGGATCTTCTCGGCGTCGGGCTCGAGCTCGCCGTGTTCGTTCGTCTTCCGCAGATCGTCGACCTCCGGAAGCTCGTGCGCGATGGCCCAGGCCTCCTCCTCCACGTAGGCCGCCAGCTCGGCGTCTCGCGTGTTCAAGTAGGGGCTCTGCCAGGTATGGAGCTCCTCGTGGACGAGGGTACGGGCATCCCGTGCGACCGACTTGTTCCTGGCGATCTCGATGCTCCTCGAGCTCGCACAGCCCCCGGCGTGCCAGCCGTGGCTGGTCCAGCCCCCGTTCCGGTAGATCAGGTCCGTGAACTGGATGGAGTCGTACATGGTGACCGTGACCCTGCGGGTGATCAGGCCCTCCAGCAGCTGGCGATCCTCATCCGTGTGGAAGAGGGCTCGCATCGCCGCGTACCACTCCTCCGTCAGCTCGCCCGTCGGCGCTTCCGCCCCGGGGTGGGGAGACGTTCGCAGCCAGCGGGGGTACTCGAGCAGGGGAACCGACGGCGGCGCAGCCATGAGCCCTCCGTGCGCCCACCCGCGGCGCGCGTACCGGACAACACGCCGTTCCCCCCGCGCCCCCGCCACCGTTCGGGTCCGAAAACCGCGAGCGTTTCGGGGCCAAACATGAGACCTTGGAGAGCGATGGACCTGCTGGATCGGGAGGCCTGCCACCGCGTCTTCCAGACCCGCGACGCGCGGTTCGACGGCCGGATCTTCGTCGGCGTCGTCACGACCGGGATCTACTGCCGGCCGGTGTGCCCCGCCCGCGGCGCCAAGCTCGAGAACTGCCGCTTCTTCGCCTCCGCCGCCGCGGCGCAGGAGGCCGGCTTCCGCCCGTGCCTGCGCTGCCGGCCGGAGACGGCGCCCGACCTTGCGTCGTGGCGCGGGACCTCCAACACCGTGTCCCGCGCGCTGGCCCTGATCGCGGACGGAGGGCTCGACGGCGGCGAAGCCGGCGTCGACGCGCTGGCGGAGCGCCTCGGCGTCGGCGGTCGTCAGCTGCGTCGGCTGTTCCAGCAGCACCTGGGCGCCTCGCCCATCGCCGTGGCCCAGACGCGCCGCGTGCTGTTCGCGAAGCAGCTCATCCACGAGACGCGCATGTCGATGGCCGAAGTCGCGCTCGCGTCGGGGTTCGGCAGCGTGCGCCGCTTCAACGAGACCTTCAAGAGGATGTTCCGCCGGCCGCCCAGCGCGATCCGCCGGCGCACGGCCGCGGGCGCGCCGGACGCGGCCGCGGGCGTGACGCTGCGCCTGCGCTACAAGCCGCCCTACGACTGGGACGCGATGCTGCGCTACCTGGCCGACCGGGCGATCGACGGCGTCGAAGAGGTGGCGGGCGGGGTCTACCGGCGCACGGTCGCGCACGACGGGAAGACGGGCACGGTCGAGGTGGCGCACGAGCCGGAAAGGCACAACCTCGCGGTGACGGTCCGCTTCCCCTGCGTGCGCGCGGTGCCCGCGATCCTCGCGCGCGTGCGACGCGTGTTCGACGTCGGCGCGGACATCGAGACGATCGGCGCGCACCTCTCGCGCGACCCGTTCCTGGCCCCGCTCGTCGCGCAGCGGCCGGGCCTGCGCGCGCCCGGCGGATGGGACGGCTTCGAGCTGGCGGTGCGCGCGGTCCTGGGCCAGCAGGTCACGGTGGGCGCCGCGCGCAAGCTGGCCTCGCAGCTGGTCGCGCTGTGCGGTGAGACGCTGACGGACCCGGTGTCGCGCGTGTTCCCATCGCCCGATCGCGTGGCCGGCGCCGACCTGGGCGCGCTCGGCATGCCGGGCGCGCGGCGGGACGCGCTCAAGGCGCTGGCCGCGGCGGCGCAGGGCGACCCTCATCTGTTCCGCCCGTTCGGCACGATCGAGGAGGCCATCGCGCGCCTGCGCTCGATCCGGGGCATCGGCGAGTGGACCGCGCAGTACATCGCGCTGCGCGCGCTGCGCGAGACGGACGCGTTCCCCGCCAGCGACATCGGGCTGCTGCGCGGCGCCACGCGACGCCGGGGCATGCGGCCGACGCCGGCGGCGCTGCTGCGCCGGGCCGAGCCCTGGCGGCCCTGGCGCGCCTACGCCGCGCAGCACCTCTGGGCGCGCTCGGGCTGAGGACTCGCATGACCCACGCCGAGACGTTCCGCCGCCTGCACCAGGAGGGCCTGCTGATCCTGGCCAACGCCTGGGACGCGGGCAGCGCGCGTCTCATCGAGACCGCGGGCGCGCGGGCCATCGCAACCACCAGCGCGGGCGTCGCCTGGAGCCACGGCTACGCCGACGGTGACCTGCTGCCGGTGCCGCTGCTGCTCACGACCGTCCGGGACATCGCGCGCGTCGTCCGCGTGCCGCTCACGGTCGACTGCGAAGGCGGGTATTCGAGCGACCCGGCGGCGGTCGCGGACACCATCGCGGCCGTCGTGGACGCGGGCGCGGTCGGCATCAACCTCGAGGACGGCTCGAGCGGCCCGGACCTGCTGTGCGCGAAGGTGGAGCGCATCAAGGGCCGACTGGGCGCGGGCGTCTTCGTGAACGCGCGGACCGACGTCTACCTGTTCGGCCTGGCGCCGCCTGGGAAGCGCGTGGAGGAGACGCTGGCGCGCGCGGCCCGCTACCGCGCGGCCGGCGCCGACGGGCTGTTCGTGCCCGGCCTGGTGGACCGCGAGGAGATCCGTGCGATCGCCGCGGGCGCGGGCCTGCCCGTCAACGTGCTCGTGCGCGCCGGCCTGCCGCGCGCGGCCGAGCTGGAGTCGCTGGGCGTGCGGCGCCTCAGCGCGGGATCGGACCTCGCGGAGGCCGCGCTCGGCCGGATCCGCTCGCTGGCCGCGTCCTTCCTGAAGGACGGCGCGTCCGAGCCGCTGTCCGAAGGCACGATGCCCTACGCCGACGTCCAGGCGCTCCTGGGCGATCGCTGACCTACGGCGCGCGCCGGAGCTCCATCACCCAGTTCGTCTCCCAGGTCTTCCCGGCGTCGGTCGAGTAGGCCTGCTCCCAACGCGCGGAGGTCGGCGTGATCCGCGACCACACGAACCGGACGCGCGTCGGCTTGTCGTCGATCGTGGTCTCGCCGTAGAACGTGCCGACGCCGTCCTCGAACCGTCCCTGGACCGGCGCGTCGATGTCGTGCGGCGCGCGGCCGTCCAGCCACCAGATGGACCAGCCCCCGGCCTTCGCATCGTACGAGCGGAGCCCCACCGCGCGAGTGGTGCCGCTCGTCAGGTGGATCGCGTGCTCCTCGACGTTACCGCTGCCGCCCAGGACCGGACGGCAGCTCATCGTGCCTTCGCTGTCCTGCCAGTCGCGCCGGCCGTCCTTGATCCGCAGGTAGCGATGGTGGATGCGCCAGTCACCGTGGAGGAAGTCGAAGCCGCGCGCGCCGGGATCGAGCGCAGTCGCCGTGTCGGCGGATCGGGTCCCGCGCTGGAGCTGCATGATCCAGTTCGGCGCCCACGTCTTCCCGCCGTCGGACGACGCGGCCTGCTCCCAGCGGGCCGAGGTGGACGTGATGTCCGACCAGAGGAAGCGCCCCTGCATCGGCTGGCCGTCCTGCTCGTAGTCCGCGTAGAAGCGCCCGACGCCGCTCTCGAAGCGGCCCTTGACCGGCGCGCCGAGCAGCGAAGGGTAGCGGCTGTCGAGCCACCAGATGGCCCACTCGCCGGTCTTCGCGTCGTAGGCGCGGAGCCCGACCGCGCGATACGCACCGCTCGGCGCGTCCAGGGCATGGTCCTCGAGGTTCGCGGCGCCGCCGATGAGGGGCCGGTTGCTCACGGTGCCGTCGAACTCGATCCACTCCTGCGTGCCCGGCTTCAGGCGGCGGTGGTCCACGCGCCAGTCGCCGGCCTGGAAGTCGAAGTCGTGAACGGCGGAGGCGTCGGGAACACCGGCGACGAGCGCGATCGCAAGGAAGAGGCTCACGCGTCGATCGTGGCCGCGTGGGCGGCGTCCCCCAATGGCCACTTCGGGCCGGACGGCCATGGCCACTCGCCGCGGCGTCAGCGGCGCGTCGCGATCTCGACGACGCCTTCCGCGACCGGCTTGAACCGCGTGAACACGTCCGGGTCGTGGCCGGGCACGATGATCTGCGACGGCTCCGACAGCGTCCGCATGCGGTCCTGCGCCCGCAGGTTGGACGCGGC
>JAICEW010000141.1 GCA_025923995.1 Vicinamibacteria bacterium
GTGGCTGCCGGGCCAGGACGCGTACCGCGAGATCTCGTCCTGCTCGAACTGCACGGACTTCCAGGCGCGGCGCGCCAACCTGCGCTACCGCCCCGAGCCCAAGGCCAAGCCGCGCTTCCTGCACACGCTGAACGGGAGCGGTCTGGCCGTCGGACGGACCCTCATCGCCGTGCTGGAGAACCACCAGCAGGAGGACGGCTCGGTCCGCGTCCCCGAAGCGCTGCGCCCGTACCTGGGCGGCCTGGCCGAGATCCGGCGCGCCGACTGAGCGGTCGCGGCGCAGCGCCCTGGCTGAACCACGGACAGCGAGCGCAGCCGACTTTCATGTCGGCGGAGCGAGCGGGGGGTCTGGGGGGCGCGGCGCAGCGCCCCCCCGCTCACCTAACGGTCCTTGAACTGCTGATACAGCCGCGTGTGGCGGGTCTCGATGGACTGCGGTACGCCGTCCACGATCACGTCCGTGACCTGCGTGCGGTGGTCCATGATGTCGCCGGTGGCCAGGAACAGGTTCGCGCTCTTGCCGACCGTGATCGAGCCCAGCCGGTCGGCCACGCCGAAGATCTCGGCGGGCGAGAGCGTGATCGCACGAAGGGCCGCGTCGGCGGACAGGCCGAACGCGCGCGCCATGGCCGCCTCGTAGGGCAGGTTGCGCGACTGCGACGCGTCGTCGGACACGATCGCGAAGCGGACGCCCGCCTGCTGCAGCGCCGCCGGGTTCGCGTAGGCCGTGTCGTACGGGTCGGTCTCGCGCGCGGGCAGGCGGTCGACGTTGAGCAGCACCGCCACGTCGCGCTCCTTGAGCTCCTTCGTGCAGCGCGACGCGCCGAGGCCGCCCGCGATCACGAGCTTCAGCCCGCGCTCGCCCGCGAACTTCACCGCGCCCTTGATGTCGTCCTCGTCGTCGGCGCGGAACACGAGCGGGACCTCGCCGCGCGCCACGGGTGCGAGCGCCTCCAGCACCGCGTCCGGCGCCGACCCGGACCCGCCCGCGGCCGCCGCCACGCCGCTGGCGTACGCCTTGGCCTCCTCGAGCAGGTTCGCGAGCCGCTGCAGGTCCTTCTCCTGGTTCTTGCGCTTGTCCTTCTGGCGCTCCTCGAACGTCTTCAGCTCCGGCTCGTCGAAGATGCGCGCGAAGTCGAAGGGCGGCCGTCCCGTCGGGTAGAGCGCGTGCACCGCGACCGGCGCCTTCACCACCAGGGCCTCCGGCGTGTCGCCGGCCAGGCGGATGAGCGCGCTCTGCCCGGACAGCAGCCCGCCGGCGGGCGCGGCCAGGGCCGCGGTGATGCCGTTGGCGCGCGCGACCGGCAGCAGCTCGCTGTGCGGGTGGACCGCCACCCAGGCCTTGGCCTGCGGGTTGATGTCGCCCACCTCGGTCGTGTCCACGGACCCGGCCACGCTGCCGATCTCGGTGAGGCCGAGCGTCGTGAGCCCGTCGATGAGGCCGGGGTACAGGGTCTTGCCCGCGGCCTCGATCACGGCCGCGCCGGGCGGGACGGACGCGCCCGCGTCCACCGCCGTGATCCGGCCGCCAGTGACCACGACCGTGCCCTTCTCGATCACCGGGCCGTCCACGCGCACGATGCGCGCGTCCCGGATCACGAGCGTCCGCTCCTGCGCGCTCGCGGGGAGCACCGCGGCCGCCGCCAGCAGCGCCAGCACCGCGCGCTTCACTGCGCACCTCCCGCCGGGGCCGCTCCGCGTGCGGCGACGTCGCGCTCCCGGTCGAACACGACCTGGCCCTCCACCAGCGTCATCTCCACCCGCGCGTCGGGCGAGAAGGGATGCGCTCCGAAGATCGCGATGTCCGCGTCCTTGCCCACCTCGAGCGTGCCCGTGTACTTGTCGATCCCCAGCTGCCAGGCCGGGTTGGCGGTGATCATCTTGATGGCGTCCGCTTCGGACACGCCGCCGTACTTCACGGTCTTGGCCGCCTCCCAGTAGAGCCGGCGCGCCAGCTCGTCCGAGTCCGAGTTGAGCGAGACGCTGACGCCCTTGCTCGCCATCACGGCCGCGTTGTAGGGGATCGCGTCGTGCGCCTCCATCTTGTAGGCCCACCAGTCGGAGAAGGTGGACGCCCCGGCGCCGTGCTTCGCGATCTCGCGCGCCACCTTGTACCCCTCCAGCACGTGCTGGAAGGTGCGGATCCTGAAGCCCTCGTCCTCGGCGACCTTGATCAGCATCAGGATCTCGTCCGAGCGGTAGCAGTGCGCGTGCACCAGCACCTTGCCGTCCAGGATGTCGACCAGCGCCTGTAGCCGCAGGTCGGTCCGGGGCGGGGCCGGCTTCTCGCCCTTGGCGCCGGCGGCCTTCACCTTCTGCTCGTGCGCGGCCCACTCGGCCTTGTAGGCCTTCGCCTCCTCGAACGACTTGCGGATCAGCGCCTCGACGCCCATGCGCGTGCCCGGATAGCGGCGCTGCCCCGGCAGGTTGAAGTTGGCGCGCTTGGGGTTCTCGCCCAGCGCGAACTTGATGCCGCGCGGCGCCTCCTTCATGACCATGTCCGCCGGGGAGGGCTGGCCCCAGCGCATCTTCAGCACCGCGTTCTGTCCCCCGATCGCGTTGCAGGAGCCGTGCAGCACGTTCACGGCCGTGACGCCGCCCGCGATCTCCCGGTAGACGTTGACGTCGTGCTGGTCGATCACGTCCGCCACCCGCACCTCGGCGGTGACGTTGTCGGTGCACTCGTTGACGTTGCCCTCGACCGCGGTGTGCGAGTGGGCGTCGATGATGCCGGGCATCGCGAACTGGCCGGTGGCGTTGACGACGGGCAGGCCGCTGGGCAGCTCGACCTTGTCCCCGATCGCGGCGATCTTGCCGTCCTTGACCAGGATCGTGCCCTTCTCGATCGTACCCTGCGGGCCGGCGGTCAGGATCGTCGCGCCCATGATGGCGAAGGACGCATCGCGGGCCGGCGGCGTGGGCGGCAGCGACGCGCGGGCCGGCGCGGGCGTGTCGGCCCCCTCCGGCTTGTCCGCCTTCTTCTCCTCGTCGAGCCGGCCGCCGCCGGGCGCGGCGTCGGGCTCGTACAAGCGGCCGTCGACGAACACCATCTTGACCTTGGCGTCCTTCGTGAGCGGGTCGCCGGACCAGAGCACCACGTTCGCGGCCTTGCCGGCGTCGAGGCTGCCCGTGCGATCCGCGATCCCGAGCGCTTCGGCGGCGCCCAGCGTGAGCGCGCGCAGGGCGGCCTCGCGCGGCAGCCCCCGCTCGATCGCCTTGCGCACGCCCGCCAGCGCGTTCGGCGCGTGGCCCGACACGAGCGCGAACGGCACGCCCGCCTTGTGCAGCTCGGCCGGGGCGCGCTCCGCCTCCTCGATCTCGCGGCGGTCCTTGTCCTCGTCGCCCCCGCCGAAGAACGTCGCCGGGCGCGGCGGGTCGAAGTTGACGCTGAGCAGGAGCGGCAGCTTGCGGGTCTTCACCAGGTCGGCCACGCGGGCCGCCTTGAGCCCTCCGGCCACCATCACCTTGACCTTGAACTCGTCGGCGAACGCGAGCGCGCGGCGCACGTCGTTCTCCTGGTTGGCGGTCACGATCAGCGGGATGCGGCCCGCGAGGACGTCGCCCCAGGCCTCGAGCCCCGCGTCGTAGGCCGGCCGCTTCTTGCCGACCGGCGACTTCTCGTAGGCCGTCCGCACCTCGGCGTACCGCTTCGCGTCGTAGAGGGCCTGGCGGACGTAGGCGACCGTGCCCATGAGCGAGCCCGGGTACTGCCGCGTCAGCGTGCTCATGTGCACGTGCAGCGCGGCGGGCTGGCGCCACGCCATCTGGTCGGCGGTCTCGCCCGCGAGGCTCAGCAGCACGCTGCGCCCTGGCAGCACGCCTTCCCGCGGCACCACCAGCGCGGTGGTGAACCCGTTGTCGCGCGCCTTCAGCGCGTCGGCTGGTCGGATCTTGTCGATCACCAGCGTCTGGGGGGCGAGCGGGTTGTCGCGCGGGGTGGCGGCGGCGCCGCCTGTTCCGCCGCGGGGCGCTGGCGACGGCAGCCCGATGCCCCCGAACCCGTCGATGAGGCCGGGGGTGACGGTGAGCCCCTTCGCGTCGATGACGCGCGCGTCCGCGGGGACCTTCACTCCCGTGCCGACCGCCTCCACCACGCCGTCACGCAGGACGACGGTCGCGCCCTCCTGGACCGCCCCGGACACCGTCACCACGCGCCCGCCGGTCAGGGCGTAGACCGGGGCCTTCTCCGCCGCGGCGGGGAGGGCCCGACCCAGCAGCAGCGCGCACAGCACGAATCGGAGCTTCGCCATCAGCACACCTCGACGATTCGCAGGGACACCCTGGAAAGAGACGGAGTATAGCCTCGCTCAGCGGGCGAGGCGGACGGCGTGCAGGTAGGCGGCGGCCGCCCGTGAGGCGTAGGCGCCCATCAGCCGGTCGTCCGCGGTCTCGCCGTCGGGGTCGAGCAGGACCAGCGTGCCCACGTCCGTCTCGCCGGTCGCCAGGGGCACCAGCAGCAGCGCGTCCGCGGAGGGGAGACCGCTCCAGTCCGGCGCCACGTCGGCCGCGGCCATGCGCGAGGTCTCGCGGACGAGCAGGCCCGTGGGCGCGGGCCGGCCGTGCATCGGCTCGAAGACGCCCGTCGCCGCCGCCACCCGCGGGCTGCCGCCGTCCGCCAGCACCAGCAGCCCCGCCTCGTAGTCGCCGATGCGCAGCCCGCCCTCCAGGATCAGGTGGGCCACGTCGTCGGGGTGCTTCTCGGCGAACACCGCCTGGTCCACCTCCACCAGACGCTCCATCAGCGTGGCGTAGCGGCGGACCTGCTCCAGCAGCTGCGCCTTGCGTACGGCGGACGCGGCCGAGAAGGCGACGGCGCGCGCGCGGTGCAGGTCCTCCTCGTCGAAGGGCTCGACGCGGTGCCGGTCCATGCAGAGCAGCCCGATCACCTCGCCCTCCACCTGCAGCGGGATGCCGGCCCAGGAGCGGATGAGGTCCGCGCCCTCGATGGGCACGAAGCGCGCGTCCTCACGGACGTCCGTGATGGACACCGGCCAGCGTCCCTCGAGGATGGCGTCGGAGAGCGGGTCGCGGAACGAGCGTCCGACCACGTCGGTCTCGCCGAAGCCACGCGCGGAGATGATCCGGAAGGTGCCGCCCCCGTCCACCAGCGCCAGCGAGCAGGAGTCCAGCGAGACGATGCGCGCGAGCTGCTTGAGGACCTCTTCGATCGTCTCCTCCAGGCGTGCCTGCCTGCTGATGGCCTCCAGCACGTCGCGCAGCGTCTCCGCCTCCACGCGCCGCTCGCGCTCGTTCTCGACGGTGGCGGGGAACTCGGGGGCGCGCCGGCGCTCGCGGCGGACCTCGTCCCGCAGTGCGTCCAGGACCTGGAGGCGGACGCCTTCCGCCACGCCGGACAGGCGCTTCTCCACCTCGCGTAGCAGTCGCTCGGGGTTCATCCTGGGCGGGAGGGCTCCTGCCGCGATTCTAGCAGACGGCGAGCGCGCGCCAGGATGTGCGTCCACCCGCCCACAGGCGGGTGGACGCGACGACGTGGGTGCGCTCGGCTAGGCCCGCGCAGCGCGCGGCCGCGTCTTGGGGACGCGCTCGCGCGGGATGTTGTAGCGCTGGAGCCGCAGGTAGATGGTGCGGCGGGTCACGCCCATGAGGCGCGACACACGCGCGATGTTCCACTCGTTGCGGTTGAGCAGGAGCAGCAGCTTCTCGCGCTCCATGTCCTCGACGGGCGTGCGCTCCAGGTACGTCTCCCAGGCCTCGGAGCGTCCGCTGCGGGGCTCCGGGGCGCCGGTGTCACCGACCGCCTTGGCCAGGATGCGGGAGAACTTGCTCATCCGCTCCAGGTCCTGGGCGGTGCAGAAGTGGGGATCGAGGCTGTCGACGTAGAGCAGCGCGACCAGGTCGTCGCCCTCGAAGACGGGGACGACGGCCAGGCTGGCGGCGCCTCCGCGCTCGCTGGCCTTGAGACGGCGGTCGGTTGCCAGGTCCGCGGCGTAGAACGTCTCGCCGGCCGCGAACGACTCGCGGAAGCGGCTCCAGACCGTCTGGATGGCGTCCAGGACGTGCTGGTCGATGCCCTTGGAAGCGAACAGGGTGACCTTCCCGTCCTGATGCGTGAACACGGCTCCGCTACGGCCGTTGCTGAGCGACATCACGACTTCCAGCGTCCGTTCGGCGAGACGCCTGGGGTCGTCCGCGCCGACCACCAGGTCGGCAAATTGATCGATGAGATCGATTCGGCGCTTCACGAGGGTGCACCTCCTGATGGGTCGATCGTACCCACTCGGTCACGAGCAAATCAATCCCCGGCAATTCAAAAGTCACTTCCCACCTCCCTGGAGCCACATTTAGTATACATTGGTGATCACGAACTGTATACTCCTTTCCTGAATTGCGGCTTGGCCGCGGGAGGTTTTCGAAGATGCAGGTGCTGCTCTTGATGTGGCTGGCGCTGGCGGGGATGAAGGGCCTCTGGGGCGGGCTCGAGACCGAGTCGTCGGCTCCGGCACGCACCACCGAGGTCGTGGCCGCCGAGGGTCCCATCAACCCGCCTCCGAAGCCGTAGGCTGGGCGGGGCCCGGGCGGGCGCCGTGTGGCCGCTCGCCCGGAGTCTTTCCGGCTCGCCGGAGGGCCAGGTGGGTTAGTGTTGCGGAACCTTGATCCGCATGTCGCTCACCGCGAAGGCCATCGGCCTCGCGGGGGTCGCTCTGCTGCTGCTCACGCTGGCCGGGCTCGTCGTCCGCGGGCGGTGGCGGCAGTGGTACGCCTTCGCGCTGTACCTGCCGGTCATCGCCGCGTTCAGTGCCGCCTTCGTCTTCCTGCCGGACCTGTGGACCCCGGAGGTCTGGTACGTGCAGGCCAACGTCCTCAACGCGCTTCGCTTCGCGGTCGCGCTGGAGCTGGCCGCGCGCACCTTCCGTGCGTTCCCCGGCGCGCGCTCGACGCTGCGCCCCGTGATGCTGCTGGTGCTGATCGTGACCTTCGCGATGCTCGTCGCGTTCCCCTGGTCGGCGGTCGAGTACCAGAGCTTCCTCGAGGAGCTGCAGCCCCGCCTGCTCAACGGGACGGTGTGGCTCTTCACCGCCATCGCGGCGCTCATTCTCTGGTACCGCCTGCCGGTCGCGCCGCTGCACAAGTCGGTGCTGCTCGCCTACGTCCCCTACCTCCTGTTCGAGCTGCTGTTCTTGCGGGTCTTCGTGGCGCGCAGCTGGCAGGTACCGGCGCTCGGCTACTTGAACCAGGCCGCCTACCTGCTGCTGGTCGCGTTCTGGGCGCGCGTGGCCTGGCGCGCCGACGTGAAGTCGGGCGCCGGCTGACGAGAGGCGTCGGCGCGCCGGCGGCGCGTGCTAGCATGCCCCAGGCCTCACGATGTGGTGGATGCTCGGGCTGTCGGCGCTGTCGGTGCTGATCGTCCTGTTCCTGTTCGGAAGGCGCAACGAGCGCGCCGTCCGGCGCGACTGGGAGCTGCTGCTCACTCCCAAGGGTGAGCGCGTCCTCAAGACCATCGAGGGACGGGTGCAGTCCCACCTGGACCTGGCCGACCTCACCTACGACGAGGCGTTCTCGGTCCGGGAGCTGGGATCCCTGGACGAGGCCAAACATCTGCTCGACGTCGGCTTCCGCGTGATCGAGCAGTTCTCGCCCAGCATGCTGCGGCTGCTGGCCGCGATGGCGACGTTCTCGCGCATGGTGTCCGCCATGGCGCCCGTGATGCCGCTGCGGCCCGCCGGCTTCCGCCTGGCGCAGCTGGCCAGCCTGGCCTACCTGCACCAGTTCCTGCACCAGTTCCTCGTCTCGACGGGGGAGCGCTTCCGCCTGCGCCTCTACGTGCTGGGACGCGGGTTCGGCCTGGCCACGCGCTACCTGCTGCAGTCGACGCGCCGCATCGTCTCGAACGACCCGGAGTCGGAGCGCGAGTGGCAGCAGATCGAGGCGCTGCGCGAGGACTTCCAGACCCTCACGGACGAGTCGATGGCCAGCCTGCGGACGCTCCTCACCTCGCTCTCGGCCGAGCAGCGGGAGCACCTGCTGGAGCGGCTGTAGCCACCTCCCTCACGACGTCGTAGAACACGCCGACCGAGCGGCGCACCGTCGCCTCCTGGATGCGCTCGTCGTCGCCGTGGGCGGTCGCGATCTCGGCGCTGGTGGTGAGCAGCGGCGTGAACCCGTACGCGGAGATGCCGAGGGGACGGTAGAGCACGCTCTCGGTCGCGCCGGCCAGCATGGTCGTGGTGACCGGGACGCCGGGGTAGTGGCGCGCCAGGACCCGCTCGATCGCGCGGAAGAGGTCGCTGTCGGGGGAGCTGGCGTTGGGCCGCCGGAAGTCCGCCGGCGGCACGATCTCGACCGAGGGGTCGTCGATCACCGAGTGCAGCTCGGCCAGGAACGCCTGCGGGTCCTCGCCGGGGAGCAGCCGCACGTCCAGCTCCGCCTCCGCCGTGCCGGGGATGACGTTCGTCTTGTAGCCGGCCTTGACCACCGTGATCGACACCGTGTTCCGCAGCAGCGCCGACACTTCGCGGTCGTCGTACAGCGTGCGCGCGACCTTCTCGTCCTGGATCGCCCGGGGCAGGTCGCGGTACCAGCTGGCGCGTGGCTCGCCCACCCGCGCCGCCTGGTCGCGGAAGAAGCGGCCGACCGACGGCAGCACCTTGAGCCCGGTGCGGTGCTCGCGCACGCGGTCGAGCGCGCGCACCAGGCGGTTGAGCGCCGAGTCCGCGATCGGGCGCGAGCCGTGGCCGGGCGTGCCGGTCGTCTTGAGGGTCAGCCAGAACGGCCCCTTCTCGCCAGTGGCGACGCCGAAGTAGACGGGCTGGCCCTTGTCGTCGAGGATGTTCTCTCCACCCTCCGTGATCAGGAACTCCGCCTTCTCGAGGCGGGAGCGCCAGCCCTCGGGGCCGAGCGCGCGCAGGGCGCCGGCGAAGCCGACCTCCTCGTCCGCGGTGGCCAGGAAGAGGAGGTCGCGCTCGAGCGCGAGGCCCTCGCGCTTCGCGCGCACCATGGCCAGCAGCTGCAGGATGCCCTCAGCCTTCATGTCCTCGGCACCGCGGCCCCAGATGGTGCCGTCCTGGCGCGCGCCCGAGAAGGGCGGCATCTTCCAGCGCGCCGGGTCCGCCGGCACCACGTCCATGTGGTTGGCCAGGATCAGCGGTCGCCGCTTGCCGCTGCCGGGCAGCGTCGCCAGCAGGTTCGCGCGCCCCGGCGCGAACTCGTCGATCTCGACCGCGATGCCCTCGCGCTCGAGGACCTCCTTGAAGAACAGCGCGCCCCGCATCTCGTTGCCGGGCGGGACCGTGGTGTCGATCTGGAGATAACGCTGCAGCAGGTCGACCGCGAGCGTCTCGTAGTCGGAATCGCCCTTGGAGCTTCCGGGAACCGCCAGCAGCAGGGCCAGCAGCACGGGCAGCACAGCGCGCATCGTCACCTCGCGGTCAAGCCGCGTGAGGATAGCACCGCGCCCCCCGGTGCCGGGCGGCGGCCGGCCGCCGTAAGATACGACGCTGATGCGTCCTTTCGCCGCCGCCTGCCTGCTCCTCCTCGCGGCCGACCTCGAGGCCGCCCCGATCCGCACGCTGCGTCCCGACGACCTGTACTCGCTGAAGACGGTCGACGACCCGCGCCTGAGCCCCGACGGCCAGTGGGTGGCCTACACCGTGACCACGCTCGACGCCAAGGAGGACGAAAGCGACACCGACATCTACATGGTCCCGTTCGCCGGAGGGGCCCCGGTGCGCCTCACGTCGGGGAAGAAGCCCGAGACTCACCCGCGCTTCAGCCCCGACGGACGCTACCTGGCCTTCCTGGCCGGGCGCGAGGGCAAGCACACCCAGGTCTACCTGATGGACCGCCGCGGCGGCGAGGCGACGAAGCTCACGGACTATCCCGCGAGCGTGTCGGACCTCGTGTGGTCGCCCGACGGCGCACGGCTGGCGCTGATCGTCTCCGACGCCGATCCCGACGATCCCGACCCCGCCGCCGAGGAGGAGGACGAGGACGAGCCGCCCAAGCCGATCGTGATCACCCGCCGCCAGTTCAAGCGGGACGGCCAGGGCTACCTGCGCGAGGTGCGCTCGCACCTCTACGTCTACGACGTGGCGCGCAAGACGAGCCTGCAGCTGACGTCGGGCCCCTACGACGACAGCGCGCCCGCCTGGTCGCCGGACGGCCGCCACATCGCGTTCGTCAGCAACCGCACGGCCGACCCGGACTCGAACCAGAACACCAACGTCTTCGTGGTGCCCGCAACAGGCGGCGCGCTGCGCACGCTGGTGGACCTGCCGGGCGCCGACGAGGCGCCGGTCTTCTCGCCGGACGGGACCCTCGTCGCGTTCCTGGCGGGCGGCGATCCCAAGGACCTCTGGTACGGCCCCAACCACCTGGCCGTGGTGCCGTTCGCGGGCGGTCCCGCCCAGCCCCTCACGTCCGCGCTCGACCGCAACGTCGCGAGCCCTCGCTTCTCCGCGGACGGGCAGTCGCTCCTGTTCCAGCTCGAGGACGGCGGCAACAGCCACCTCGCGCGCGTGCCCGTCGCCGGCGGCACGGTCGAGCGGGTGCTGGCCGGCGAGCGCGACGTGCAGGACTTCGACGTGGCCAAGGGCGGACAGGTCGTCGTCCGCGAGAGCCAGCCGCTCGTCCCGTTCGAGCTCTCGGCCGTGGAGAGCGGCGCGTCACGTCGCCTCACGCATACCAACGACGACTTCCTGAAGCAGGTGACGCTGGGGAAGGTCGAGCGCTTCCAGGCGAAGGGCAAGGACGGCACGCTCATCCAGGGCTTCCTGACCCGTCCGCCCGACGCGCCCGAGGGCAAGAGGCTGCCGACCATCCTGCGCATCCACGGCGGCCCCGTCTCGCAGTACTCGACCGAGTTCGAGCTGGAGTGGCAGATGCTCGCCGCCGCCGGCTACGCGGTGGTGGCGGCCAACCCCCGTGGGTCGTCGGGATACGGCCGCGACTTCAGCCGGGCCATCTGGGCCGACTGGGGCAACAAGGACCTGGAGGACGTGCTGGCCGCGGTCGACCACGTGATCGCCATGGGCGTCGCGGACCCCGACCGGCTCGGCGTCGGCGGCTGGAGCTACGGCGGCATCCTGACCAACTACGTGATCACGAAGTCCAGGCGCTTCAAGGCCGCCGTCTCGGGCGCCAGCGAGTCCAACTACTTCGCGGACTACGGCACCGACCACTACCAGTACGAGTGGGAGACCGAGCTGGGCCTGCCCTGGAAGAACACCGAGCTGTGGACGCGCCTGTCCCCGTGGTTCCACGTGGAGAACGTCACGACACCCACGCTCTTCCTCTGCGGCTCCGACGACGTGAACGTGCCGCTGCTCAACTCGGAGCAGTTCTACCAGGCCCTGAAGCGCCTCGGACGCGACACCGAGCTCGTCATCTACCCCGGCGAGGACCACAACATCTCCCGCCCCAGCTTCATCGTCGACCGCTACCAGCGCTACGTCGACTGGTACGACGAGTACCTCAAGCCGGGCGGGTCGAAGAAGGATGCCGCCGACGTGCCGGAGGCCACGTCGCTGCTCGGACGTCCGCTGGCGGCGCCCGAGATCCCGGCCGACCGCGAGGAGGAGATGCTCGCGGAGCTCGACGCCGCCACCGAGGACTTCGTGAAGGCGCCCGACGACGCCGACGCGATCATCTGGCTGGGGCGGCGCACGGCCTACCTGGGCCGCTTCCGCGACGCCATCGACATCTACACGCGCGGCCTGGCGAAGCACCCGCGTGACGCGCGGCTGCTGCGCCACCGCGGGCATCGCTACCTGACCGTGCGCGAGATCGACAAGGCGATCGCCGACCTGACGCGCGCGTCGGAGCTGATCAAGGGCACCCAGGACCAGGTGGAGCCGGACGGCCAGCCCAACGAGCGCAACATCCCGACCAGCACGCTCCACTTCAACGTCTGGTACCACCTGGGCCTGGCGCGGTACCTCAAGGGCGACTTCGCCGGCGCCGAGCGCGCGTACGAGGCGTGCCTCGCGGTCTCGCGGGACAACCCCGACCGCCTGGTCGCCGCCTCGGACTGGCTCTGGCTCACGCGCCGCCGGCTGGGCAAGGAGGCGGAGGCGGCCGAGCTGCTCAAGCCCATCACGAAGGACCTGGCCGTCATCGAGAACACCGCGTACCTGAACCGGCTGCTCCTCTACCAGGGCCAGAAGACGGCCGAGGAGCTGCGCGCCGCCGGGTCCTCGCCGGTCGACGCCGCGACGTACGGCTACGGCATCGCCACCTGGCACCTCGTGAATGGCCGCGCCGACCTGGCGCGCGGGCTCTACCAGGAGATCGTGGGCAGCCCGCAGTGGCCGGCGTTCGGCGTGCTCGCGTCGGAGGCCGAGCTGGCGCACATGCGCTGAGGGGCCGCGGTCAGACGGCGGGCCGGCCCTCGGCCATGGACTGGAGCTCGTCCCGGCGGTCGAGGAGGAACTTCAGGAACGCGCGGGTGGCCGCGGGCTGGAAGCGGCCCAGCGACACGGCCGCCACCTGGCGCCGCAGCGCGTGCCCCTCGATGGGGAGGCGGGCCAGCCAGCCCCAGGCCACCTCGTCGCGCACCGCCCAGGCCGGCAGGAGCGAGATGCCCAGGCCGCGCTCGACCATCAGCTTGATGAAGTAGGTGTCGTTCGACTCGAGCGCCATGGCCGGCTCGATGCCGACCTCGAGGAAGAACGCGTCGGTGGCGCGCCGGATGGACGCGCCGCGCTCGAGCAGGATCCACGGCTCGCGCTTGAGGTCGACGAGCGTCGCGTGCTCCTGGCCCGACATGCGGTGGGCCGAGCCCACCACCACGACCAGCTCGTCCTCGAACAGCGTCTGCACCTGGGCGGAGGGGAAGTAGACGGGCAGCGCGGCGAAGCCGACGTCGGCCGACCCGTTCACGATGTCCGACACGGTCTGGTCGGTGCTGGGCGTGCTGCGGAACGTGAGGTCCACTCCGGGGTAGGTCCTCATGAACGACTCGAACAGCGGCGCGAACAGGTGCACGAACGCCTGGGTGGCGGCCGCCACCTTGACGTGGCCGCTCAGGGGCCCGCGCTCGCCCGAGACGCGCTCCCGCAGCGCCTCCGCTTCGTCCAGCACGCGCACCGCGTGCTCGAGCGCCGCCTGTCCGACGCGCGAGAGGCGCACGCCCTTCTTGCCGCGGATGAACAGCGGCTCTCCCAGCTCCTGCTCCAGCGCCTTGATCTGGTAGCTGACGGCGGACTGCGTGAGGTACAGCCGCTCGGCCGCGCGCGTGAAGTTGAGGGTCTCGGCCACGACCCGGAAGGTGCGGAGTTGCGAGAGCTCCATACGCGAGCTTACCTGCGCCGCCGTGAAATTCCTAAGACGGCGGGAGGTGCCTCGCGACCACCTGCAGGAAGCCGTCGCCGTAGCGGTCGGCCTTGGCGTCGCCGATCCCGTGGACCGCGAGCAGCTCCGCGCGCGTGCGGGGGGCGAAGGACGCGATCTCGCGCAGCGTGCGGTCGCTGGCCACCACGTAGGGCGGCACGCCGCCCGCGCGCGCCACGTTCAGGCGGTGCGTCCGCAGCGCCTCGAAGAGAGAGGCATCGCCCTCGGCCGGCGGAACTCGCGAGGCCGGCTTGCGCGTGCGGTCGTGCCGCCCGGAGGCCGCGCGCGGCGCGTCGTCGGGCAGCAGCATCCGCGCGGGCCGCTCCGCCTTCATCACCGCGCGTCCGTCCTCCGTGAGCAGCACGACCGGGCGGTCGCCCGGCGTGAAGTCCACCCAGCCGGCGGTGACGCAGCGGCGGAGCAGCTGCATCAGCCACGTCTCCGAGCGCTCCTTGAGCGCGCCGAACGTGGGCGTGCGGTCGAGCCCGGACCGCGCGAGCCGTGGGTCGTCCGTGCCGCGCAGCAGGTGCACGGCCGCCTGCAGCCCGAACCGGCGGTGGATGCGCGCGACGGCGGAGAGCGCCTTGCGTACGACGAGCGTCGCCTCCTCGCTCGTCTGCGGCCCCGAGGGCAGCGCCTCGCAGACGTCGCAGTGCCCGCAGCCGTCGAGCGTCTCCGCCTCGTCGCCGAAGTAGCGCAAGATCGCGTCGTGCCGGCAGCTGCCGCCTTCCGCCCAGCGCATGAGCTCCAGGAACAGGTTCCACTTGTGGGCGACGACCGCCTCGTCGCCGCCGTCCATCTCGAGCAGGCGACGCCTCAGCGGCAGGTCGCCCGGCGCGACCAGCAGCAGGCCGAACGCCTCGCGCCCGTCGCGGCCCCCGCGGCCGACCTCCTGGTAGTACGCCTCGATCGACCCCGGCGGGCCCAGGTGCACGACCGCGCGCACGTCGGGGCGGTCGATGCCCATGCCGAACGCGTTGGTGGCGACCATGACGTCGGCCGCGCCGTCGATGAACGCGCGCTGGGACGCGTCGCGCAGCCGGGGCTGCAGTCCGGCGTGGTAGAGCGCGGCCCGCCAGCCCTTGAGGGTGAGGCGCTGCTGCTCCTCTTCCGACGCGCGCCGCGTGGGGCAGTAGACGATGGCGACGCCGGCGGCGCGTCCGGGCGCGCCCAGGGCCTCCGCCAGCTGCGTGTCCACGGCCCGGTGGCGCGCGCGCGCGTCGGGCGCCTCCTGCGCCCGCAGGCGCAGGTTGGGCCGCGCGAAGCCCCGCACCAGCTGCGGCGTGTCGTCCGGCAGGCCGAGGCGGGCCACGATCTCGTCGCGCACGACGGGCGTCGCCGTCGCGGTGCAGGCCAGCACGCGCGCCTGGGGCAGGTCGGCGACGAGCGAGCCGAGCTGGAGGTACTCCGGCCGGAAGTCGTGCCCCCATTCGCTGATGCAGTGCGCCTCGTCGATCGCGACCAGCGGGACCCGCGCCTGCTTGAGCAGGCCGCGGAAGCCGGGGAACGCGAGCCGCTCCGGCGCCGCGTACACGAGCGCGTACCGGCCCTCGGCGATGCCGGCCATGCGCCGCTTCACCTCGGCGCCGTCCAGCGTGGACGCGAGGAACGTCGCCTCGATGCCGCGCGCGCGCAGCGCCTGCACCTGGTCGTTCATGAGGGCCACCAGCGGCGAGATCACGACCGTCGTCCCGGGCAGCAGCACGGCGGGCAGCTGGTAGATGAGGCTCTTGCCGCCGCCGGTCGGCGCCACCAGCAGCAGCCGGCGCCGCTCCAGCAGCGTCTCCACCGCCTCACGCTGGCCCGCGCGGAAGGACTCGTAGCCGAGGCGGCGCAGGCCCGCGTCCAGCTCGGCCGCGGGCGCCGGTGCGAGCGGCGAAGTCATGCGGGCGATCCTCTCACGGGCGCTGCGGCGCGGGGGTCCGGGGAGACCAGGTGGCCGAATCAAAGAAGACGAAGCCCCCACCCGGCTACAGGTCTGACCAATTCGCTTGACA
>JAICEW010000142.1 GCA_025923995.1 Vicinamibacteria bacterium
CGTGCGCGAGCAGGGCGGGTTCGATCCGGCCGAGGCATCGCCCGTCCGGGCCGCGCCCCGCGTCCGCGTGCCGGTGCTGCTGATCCACGGCGAGGACGATGCCGAGACGCGCGTGGAACACAGCCGGCGCATCGAGGCCGCGCTGGCCGGACCGAAGAGACTCTTCGTCGTCCCCGGAGCAGGGCACGATGACACGCTGCGCGGCGACGCGGTCTGGACCGGGATCGAGGGCTTCATGGCCGCCCTCGACCTCGGCCGCGACGGGGGCTAGAAGGACAGGCGGGCGCCGAGCTGGATGCGGCGCATGTCGCGCGCGGTGCGGATCTTGCCGAAGGTGGCCGGGGCGTTGAGCCCCAGGCCCGGGTTCATCAGGTTGACGATGTTGAACACGTTCGTGGCCTCGGCCCGCAGCTGCAGCATCATGTCGCCGCCGAACTTGATGTCGCGGAAGAGGCCCAGGTCGACGTTGCGATAGCCCGGGCCCTCCACGATGTTGCGCCCGGCGTTGCCGTCGGTACCGATCGCGGGCTGCGCGAAGGCCGCCGTGTTGAACCACTGCTCGATCCGCTCCTCGCGGGGCCGGCCGCTGTCCAGCTCGGGGTTCCCGACGAGGTCGGCGCGGTCCGTGGTGAGGCCGTCCAGGTTGCGGTCCTGGCCGGACGTGATCGTGAGGGGCTGGCCGGTCTGCAGCGTGACGATCGCGGAGACGGTCCAGTCGTTGAGCAGCGCCTTCTTGAGCGCGCTTCCGTTCTTCACGTAGTCGAGGTGCAGGACGCCCGAGGCCACGAACACGTGCGTGCGGTCGAACGTCGTGCGTGCCCGCTCCAGCTCCGGGCGGTTCGAGTTCTGGACCGCCGGCAGGCCGCCGCCCTGGTAGTCGATGTCCTCCAGCGCCTTCGAGAAGGTGTAGTACGCCTTCGCGGAGAAGTGGGCTCCCCGCTTCTCGGCGCTCAGCTGCAGCCCGTGGTAGTCGGTCGAGAAGACGGACTCGAGCACGCGCGCCGACCCGATGACGCCCGGCTGGTAGGGACGCCGCGAGTTCACGTTGGCCGCGGTCGCGGTCGACGTGTAGACGGGGTAGTTGCGGTCGAGGCTGCCGGGCAGCCGGCGGCCCAGCGCGCCGACGTACGACGCGCTCATGCTGTAGTTGCGGAACAGCTCCCGCTGCAGCGTCAGGTTCATCTGGTAGGTGTAGGGCCACACGAAGTCGAGGGAGGGCCCGAACACCTGCGCGGGAAGCGTGAAGCGCGGGCTGGCCGGGTCGTACACGAACGGGAACGGACCCACGCCGCCAGGCAGGTTCCGGTAGGGATCGGACAGCGTGAACACGGTCGGGAACGACTGGCGGACGGTGAAGGGCTGGTTGTCCGCGGTCGTGTTCCACTCGTTGCCGGTGGTGCTGCCGTAGAACATCCCGAAGCCCGCGCGCACAGACGTCTTGCCGTCGCCGTTGGGATCCCAGGCGACGCCGATGCGCGGCGCGACGTTGTTGTAGTCGGTGGACGCGATGCCGCGCGGGATGCCCTCGTCACCGGGGAAGAGCAGCCCCTCGGGCGCGGTCGGCGACACGGTCGAGCGGCGGCCCGGCACGTACGCGAGCTTGCGGTCCTGCGGGTCGGTGAACGGGAACTGCAGGTCGTAGCGCAGGCCCAGGTTGAGCGTCACCCGTGGGTGGACGCGCCAGTCGTCCTGCGCGAACAGGCTCAGGTACCAGCCGTTGTCGGTCTTCCGGATGGGCGCGTCCTGGGTCATGGTCGCGGGCAGGCCCAGCAGGAAGTCCGCGTAGGCGTTGCCGGTCTTGCTGCCGTTGAACGTGAACACGCCGTAGTTGTCGAGCAGCGTGTCGTGCACGATCGTCTCGTACGAGACCTCGCCGCCGAGCTTGAAGGAGTGGTTCCCGCGTGCGATCGAGAGCGTGTCCTTGAGCCCCCAGTAGTCGCTGCCGGCGTCGGGCCCGGCGATCATCGCCTGCGCGGTGAAATAGCCGTTCACCGTGATGCGCGGGAGCGTCGGATCGCCCTGGAGCGTGAAGTTCGAGCCCAGGTCGCCCAGCGACGTCGTGGGGTTGTTGACGCGGCCGCCGAACTGCCGGGTGTACGTCGCGCGCAGCTGGTTGATCGTCGTCGAGTTGACCGTCCAGGTGTCGGCCAGGTTCAGGTTGTGCTGCGACCACTGGAAGTCGCGGTCCACCCACGGGATGTTCCCGTTGGTCGACATGGGCTGCGTGTCGGTGCCCTTCTGGTAGAAGTAGCTGAGCGCCAGCGAGTGCGACGGGGAGAGGTAGTGGTCCAGCTTGAACGTCGCCTCGTTGGTGTCGAGCGGGTCGGGCGCGCTGACCTCGAAGAAGTTGTTGGGGAGGTTCGCTTCCGGGACGTACTGGCTCTGGATGGCCAGCGCCGCGCGGTCGAAGCGTGAGGTGGGGATGATCCCGCCGGGGAACGGCTGGCCGGTGAGCGGGTCGCGCGGCCGGATGGTCGACTGCGAGAAGTCGCCGGCCCGCTCGCGCGACGTGGGCACGACCGCGGTGTTGCGGTAGTAGGTCTCCTCCTGCCGCAGGCCGGAGTAGCTGGCGAAGAAGAAGGTCTTGTCCTTCTGGACCGGCCCGCCCAGCGCGGCCCCGAACTGGTTGCGGTCCAGCGGGTCCTTGACCGAGGCCACCCCGGGTGGCGTCCAGCGCGCCGCGTTCAGGCTCTCGTTGCGGAAGAACTCGTAGACCGCCCCGTGGAACTGGTTCGTGCCCGACTTGGTCACGACGTCCACGATCCCCGCCTGGTAGCGGCCGTACTCCGCGGCGTAGCTGTTGGTCAGGACGCGGAACTCCTGGATGGCCTCCGGGTTCGGCGCCGGGTTGCCGGTCCCGCGCAGCCCCGCGGTGTTGTTGCCGCCGTCGAGCTGGAAGCTGACGCTGCCGATCTGGGCCCGGCTGCTGCCGTTGATGGTCGTGAGCTGCTCCGGACCGCCCAGCGAGTTGGACGCGTCGTTGCTGCTCACGCCGCCCGTCAGGCTCAGCATCTGGTAGAGGTCGCGGTTGACGAGGGGCAGGTTGCGGACCTCGTTCTCGCCGACCACGCGCGACAGCGACGAGGACGCGGTATCGACCAGCGGCGCGTCGGCCACGACCGAGATGACCTCCTCGACCCCGCCCGCCTCGATGGTCGCGTCCACGCGCGCGTTGCGGCCGACCTCGAGGTTGATGCCGGTCCGCGAGTGGGTCTTGAACCCCGAGAGGGCGACCTCGAGCTTGTAGTCGCCGACCGGGAGCAGCGGCAGCGAGTACTGGCCCGTGGCGTCCGTGCGCGTGCTGCGCGAGAACTGCGTGCCCTGGTGGGTCGCGGTGACGTCCGCGCCCGGCACCGCCGCGCCGGTGCTGTCCTTGACGTTGCCCAGGATCGTCCCGGTAGGGGCCTGCGCGTGGGCGGTGGCCGCCAGCGACCAGGCGCCCACCAGCGCCAGCAGGGAGCGCAGCGGGGTCGCGAGCCGGCTGGCCCGTTGTCGTCGGTTCGGATTCATCGCCTTCTCCTTAGGGCGCGTCATGAGGTCAGGACGATGCCCGCGAGGGACACCCCGCGGGCGCATGGCCGTTCGGGACGTTGCGGACGCATTCGCTGGGACTAATGTCCTTTGGCGGGACAATATAGGCCATCAAGTCGGCTTGTCAAGACATCAGCCCAGCCGATGGGCTCGTCCGTTTCGACAGCGGCCTTTATCCATGCGCCGCCGAAGGGGCTCGCCGTCTTGACACGCCGCGACGGGGCGCTATATTGTCCCGAGAAAATACAAACGATGCGCAAGCCCGGCTCACGACCGTTCCGCGTCGCCACCCGCAGCACCGGCCGGGAGATCAACCGGCAGATCGCGCTCACGCTCATCCGCACGCACCAGCCCATCTCGCGCGCCGACCTGGCGCGGCGGATGGGGACGCGCCGCGGAGCGGTGAGCCTGCTGGTGAACGAGCTGATCGAGGAGGGCATGGTCTACGAGGGGGCGACCGGCGAGGCCTCGCGCGGCCGCAAGCCGACCTTCCTCTACATGGACTCCCGCGGCCGCTGCGCGGTCGCGGTGGACATCCGCGCCACGCGCAGCTTCCTGATGATCACGGACCTGGTGGGCCGCCAGCTGATGGAGATCAGCAGCTTCGCGACCGACCACGACCCGGCCCGCTTCATCAAGGAGCTGGGCGGGCGCGTGAAGCGGCTGCTGGCCGAGCACCGGGATCTCGGGCGCTGCGCGGGCATCGGCGTCGTCGTCCCCGGCATGGTCGACCGCGACGGCGAGACCGTGGTCCACGCGCCGGCGCTGGGCTGGCGCGACGTCCCGCTGCGGCGGCCCCTCGCGAGCGCCACCTCGCTGCCCGTCCAGATCGAGAACTCCGGCAAGGCCTGCGCGCTGTCGCTCATGTGGTCCGCGCGCGGCGACGCGAACCCGCCGGCGGACCTGGTGTTCGTCAGCGTGTCGGACGGCGTGGGCGTCGGCGTCACCGTGCGCGGCGAGATCCTGCGCGGGCGCCACAACGTGGCGGGGGAGTTCGGCCACGTGCCGCTGAGCGTCGACGGCCCGCCCTGCGCCTGCGGCGCGCGCGGATGCTGGGAGTCCTACGTGTCGAACCTGGCGACGCTGGGCCGCTACTTCGGCCGTCCGCTGGTGCCCGGCCGTCCGATCCCGACCGAGGCCGCCACCATGACGGTGGACGACCTGATCCTGCGCGCCCGCGGAGGGGACGGCAAGGCGCTGGCCGCCGTCCAGAGCACCGCCAGGTACCTGGGCCTGGGCCTGGCCTCGATCGTGAACGCGCTCGACCCCGACCGCATCTACGTCGGCGGCGAGATCACGACGGCCTGGGACCTGATCGAGCCCACGGTGCGCGCCGCCCTGGCCGAGCGAGCGCTGCTCGCGTCGCATGGCGACACCGAGATCGCGATCGTGAAGGCCGAGGACTATCCGCGCCTGCGCGGGGCGGCCGCCCTCATCGGCGCGCCCGCGTTCGCGGCCTCGGTCGTGGCGTGAAGGGGCCCGCCGCCGTCCTCCTGGCCTGGGGCGTCGCCGCCTCGTGCTCGGCCGAAACGGCCACCGCGCTGCGCGACGAGATCCGCGGGTTCCTGCGGCGCGAGCTCGGCTCGCACGTCGCCGCCATCGGGAGCCTGGACCCGCCGCCCGACCGCGTGCACGGCGCGCTCACCACGGGTGAGTTCTCGTGGGGCACGTTCCAGCGCGCGATCGCCGCCTGGGCGGAGACCAGCGGCGAGCCCACCCTGGCCGGCCGCGAGGTCGCGCCGATGGTCGCGCGCCTGGGCCTGATCGAGAACGCGCGCGGCGGCGACTCGTTCGCGCAGCTCTACGGCGTGCTGGCCCTGCGCCACTTCGGCGCCGACCTGGACCGCAACCGCGTGTGGCAATCGCTCGACGCGGACGGCCGCGCCTCCTGGAAGCGGCTCGTGGACACGAACCGCTTCTACGACCCGGCCACGCGGAAGCTGAAGGGCAAGGCCGAGAACTACCTCGGCGTCGCCGCCCGCATCGCCGCCACCGCCGACACGATGGGGCTGGGCCCCGACCGCGCGGCGCTCGACTCGCTCCTGGACCGGGCCGCCGAGCCGTTCGCGGGCGGCCGCCTCTACGCGGACGACGCGCCGCCGCACGGGCGCTACGACCGCTACTCGAACGAGTACGCGCGCTACGTCTACGAGGCGGCCGGCCTGGCCGGACGCAAGGACCTCCAGGAGCGGCTGCGCCCGTCCCTGCGCGAGCAGATGCGGCTCTACTGGGACCTGGTCGCTCCCGACGGTTACGGATACCCCTGGGGCCGCAGCCTGGGCGTCGTGTCGTACCTCGACAGCCTCGAGATCGCCGCGTTCCTGGCCGACGAGCCGGACCTGCGGCCGGCGCCGCTGCCGGACCTGGCCGCCGCCTTCGCCGCCGCCTGGCGCTGGCTGCGGCGCGACTATCGCGACGACGCGCACCTGCTCTCCGTCTTCGCCTTCGGCCGCGGCAGCTACGCGTACATCAGCCGCGAGCGCGAATGGCAGCAGACCGCGGGCTTCTTCGGCAAGCTGACCGCGGCGCAGGCGAAGCTCTTCGCCGCGCTCGAGCGCGAACGGATCGCCGAGATCCCGGACCGCGTGCCCATGGGGACCGTCGCGCGGTTCGTGTCGTTCGTGTCGGGCGAGCGTCCGGCCGGGGTCTGGATCGTGCGCGAGGGGGCGATGCGCTTCGCGGTGCCGTTCACCAGCGGGCCCCGGCCCGGGTACGCGGACTACCTGCCCGTGCCGCACGGGCTGCCCGGGTTCGCGGCGCCGGTTGCGACCGCGAGCCCGGCGCTCGCGACGTTCCTGGAGCTCGCGGACGGGCGGACGGTCACCACGACGGACGGAGCGGACGCCATCGAGCCGGATGCCGACGGGCACGGCGTGACCGCGCGCTGGCGCCGCCTGGCGGTCGTGGGCGGACGCGAGGGCACGCGCGAGGACGTCGGCGTCACCAGCACGGTGCGCTGGCGCCTCGAAGGCCGGCGCCTCGTCCGCCGCGAGACGCTGGGAGCCGCCCGGCCCGTGACGCTGCGCCGGGTGCGCATCGAGGTGCCGGTCACGGGGACACGCGAGGAGCACGCCGAGCCGGCGGACCGCTTCACCGGACCCGAGGGGACCCTGTGCGTGTCCGCGTCGTTCCCCGACGCCCCCGTGCGCTCCGCCCTCATCGCGTCCGGAGACGACCGCCTGGGCCGCGGCGCGCGCGGGCCGATCCCGCTGCGCCGGGCCTGGGAGGCCGAGAACGTGCGGCTGGGTCCGGGCCAGTCCTTCCGATCCGAGATCCAGCTCGAGGTCGAGCCCCAGGAGGCACCATGACCGTCGCCGTGGAGACCATCACCGAGGAGCGCTGCGTCGTGCGCGGGACCGGCTCGCGCCGGGCCGCCACGTGTGGGTGGAGCCGGGCCCCACCAGCGCGCGTCACCTGCGCTACGCGCGCACCATCCTGGACGCGGGCGATGGCGCGGTCGGGTTCTCGACGGGCCTGCACGAGAACGGCCTGGTGGTGCTGCGCGGCGCCGCGCGGGTCGACGCGGACGGCGGCCCGTACGAACTCGGCCGCTACGACGCGCTGTACGTGCCGCGGCAGTCCGTGGTCGAGATCCGGCCGGGGCCGGACGGCTGCGACGTGGCGGAGGTGGGCGCGCCCGTCGCGGGACGCTACCCGGCGCAGCTCGTGCGCTTCGCGGACGTGCGGCAGGACGCGTCGCTCCACTTCCAGGCCGGGCAGGCGCCCGCGCAGCGCGAGCTGAACGTCCTCATCGGCAAGAACGTCCGCGCGGGCCGCATCATGGCCGGCGTCACCTTCAGCGCGCCCGGCAACTGGACGTCGTGGCCTCCCCACGAGCACGCGCAGATGCTGGAGGAGGCGTACCTGTTCATCGACATGCCCGCGCCGGCGTGGGGCGTGCAGCTCGTGTACACGGACCCGCGGGAGCCGGAGCTGGTCGCGGTGGTCCGCGAGGGCGACTGCGTGCTGATGCCGCAGGGCTACCACCCCAACGTGGCGGCGCCCGGGGGCTCGATCAATTTCCTCTGGATGATGGCGGCCATCCGCGAGGGCGACGACCGCCAGTTCGGGGTGGTGAACGTGCAGCCCGACTACGCGCAGGGAGGGTCCGGCCTGGACGCCGGGCGCGCCCGGTGAGTGCCCTGGGACTGCTGCTCGACTGGACGGTGATCCCGGTGGAGCCGATCGCCGAAGGCATCGAGCGCCAGCTGGTGGTGGGCGATCGCCTCATGCTCTGCCGTCTGCGCTTCCAGCCGCGCGTGGTGACCCCCGCGCACGACCACCCGCACGAGCAGATGACGGTCGTGGAGAAGGGCCGCGTGCTGTTCACGATCGGCGACGAGCAGCGCGAGGTGGGGCCGGGGACGGTGTTGCATTTCCCCTCCGGGGTCTGGCACGGTGCGACCATGCTGGACGAGGAGGTGATCTTGCTGGACATCTTTACGCCGATTCGTGAGGACTTCCTGACGGGCAACGGCCAGTGAGGCCGTTCTCCCTCGACGGACGGATCGCGCTGGTCACGGGCGCGTCGCGGGGCCTCGGCGCCGCCATGGCGGTCGGCCTGGCGGAGGCGGGCGCGGACGTGGTGGTCCACGGCAACTCCCGCTCGCCGGACGAGACCTGCCGCGCGGTCGAGGCCGCGGGCCGGCGCGCCTTTCCGGTCACGGCCGACCTGGGCGACCCGGCCGCGTCGCGCGACCTGGTCGACCGCGCGGTCGCCGCGGCGGGGCGGCTCGACGTGCTGGTCAACAACGCTGGCATCATCCGCCGGGGCCCGACGCAGGAGTTCTCGGACGAGGACTGGCAGGCCGTGCTGGAGGTGGACCTCAACTCGGTGTTCCGCCTCTCGCGCGCGATGGGCCGGCACCTGCTCTCGGCCGGCCGTCCGGGGAAGATCGTGAACGTCGCGTCGCTGCTCAGCTTCCAGGGCGGCATCAACGTGGCCGCGTACGCCGCGGCCAAGGGCGGCGTGGCGCAGCTCACGAAGGCGCTCGCGAACGAGTGGGCGGCCAAGCGCATCAACGTGAACGCGATCGCGCCCGGCTACATCCGCACCGACAACACGGCCGCGCTGCAGGCCGATACCGAGCGCTACCAGCAGATCCTGGGCCGCATCCCCGCGGGACGGTGGGGCGACCCGGAGGACCTGAAGGGCGCCGCGGTGTTCCTGTCGTCGTCCGCGTCGGACTTCGTGCACGGGCACGTGCTGGTCGTGGACGGCGGGTGGATGGGGCGATAACCATGAAACCGCTCGAGGGCAAGGTCGCACTGGTGACGGGCGCAGGCGCGGGCATCGGCCGCGCCTGCGCGATCGAGCTGGCGAGCCGCGGCGCCGACGTCGCGATCCACTTCCGCAAGAGCCGCGAGGGCGCGGAAGAGGTGGCGCGGCTGGTGCGCGGGGCCGGACGCCGCGCGGAGCTGATCGAGGGCGACCTCACGACCGCGGGCGCGGCACTGCGCACCGTGCAGGCCTGCGTCGAGCGGCTCGGACGGCTCGACGTCCTCGTGAACAACGCGGGCGACCTGATCGCGCGGCGGCCGCTGCCGCAGATGGACGAGGCGCTCTTCCGCCAGGTGATGGACGTGAACGTCCTCACCGCGCTGCTGTGCTGCCAGGCGGCGGCGCCCGGAATGGTCGAGCGCGGGTCGGGCGCGATCGTGAACGTCTCGTCCCTGGCCGCGCACAACGGCGGGGGGCCGGGCGCGCTGGCCTACTCGGCCGCGAAGGGCGCGGTCCTCTCCCTGACGAAGGCGATCGCGAAGGAGCTGGCGCCGCACGGCGTCCGGGTCAACTGCGTCTCGCCCGGCCTCATCGGCGGCACCGACTTCCACGGCCGCTTCACCGCGAAGGACGCGTTCGACGCGACCGCGCGCACCGTCCCGCTGGGCCGCGCCGGCACCGCGGAGGAGGTGGCGGCGGTGGTCGCGTTCCTGGCCGGCCCGGACGCGTCGTACCTCAGCGGCGAGACGGTGGAGGTCAACGGCGGCCTCCTGATGCGCTGACGGGCCCGGCATGAAGGTGCGGGGGCTTCGCTGGCTCGTCATCTCGCTCGTCTTCCTGGCGACGGTCATCAACTACGTCGACCGCCAGACGGTCAGCGTCCTCAAGACGTCGATCTCCCATGACCTGGGGCTCAGCAACGCGCACTACGCGGCGATCCAGAACTGCTTCCTGGTCCTCTACGGCGTCAGCCAGATGCTCTCCGGCCGGCTCTACGACGCGATCGGCACGCGCCTGGGCTTCACGCTCTCGATCGTCGTCTGGTCCGGCGCCGCCATCGCGCACTTCTTCGCGCGCAGCGTCTGGAGCTTCGGCTTCTGGCGCGGCGTGCTGGGCCTGGGCGAGGCCGGCAACTGGCCCGGCGCGGCCAAGGCGGTGGGGGAGTGGTTCCCCGTGCGCGAGCGGGCCCTGGGCATGGGCATCTTCAACACCGGCGCGGCGGTGGGCGGCGCGCTCTCTCCGCCGATCATCGCGTGGCTCGCGTCCGCGTACGGCTGGCGCCCGACGTTCCTGATCACGGGCGTGCTCGGCTTCCTCTGGCTCGCGCTGTGGTTGGCCGTGTATCACGCGCCCGAGCGCCACCCGTGGATCACGGATGAAGAGCGGGCCCATATCCGCTCTTCGGACACGGCCGCGGCGTCGGAAGCGCCCGCATGGCACCCCGGGTGGGGCGAGCTGTTGCGCTACCGGCAGGTCTGGGCCGTCGTGGTCGGCCGGTTCGTGACGGACCCGATCTGGTGGCTCTACGTGTTCTGGCTGCCCAGCTACTTCCAGGAGGCGCGCGGGTTCAGCCTCCAGCAGGTCGGCTGGTCCGCGTGGTTCCCGTTCCTGGCCGCCGGCGTCGGGGCGATGGGCGGCGGCTGGGCGTCGGGCCAGCTCATCCGGCGTGGCTGGTCGGTCGACCGCGCCCGCAAGGCCGTGATGACGGCGGGCGCGCTGCTCACGCCGGCCGGCATCTTCGCGGTGCGCGCCGAGAGCCCGGTCACGGCGCTCGCGCTGATGGGCGTCGTGCTGCTCGGGTTCCAGGCCTGGATCAACAACCTGCAGACGCTGCCCAGCGACTTCTTCCCGGGCAGCGCGGTCGGCTCGGTGTTCGGCCTGGGCGGCACCGCGGCGGCGATCGCGAGCGTGCTCTACAACTGGAACACCGCGCGCGTCGTGGACGCGTTCGGCTACACGCCCGTGTTCGTGGCCGCGGGCGTGCTGGGCCCGCTGGGGCTCGTGTTGACCCTGCTGCTCGCGGGCCGCATCGAGCGGGTGCCGGTGAGGACCGCGTGACCCCGCTCGTCTTCGCGCTCGTCCTGGCCGCGCCGGCCGAGGCGCCGCCCTCGTTCGAGACGCTCCTGCGTCACGAGGTCCGCCTCAAGCCGGAGCTGGTGGGCGTGCACCCACGCGTGTTCGTCACGCGTGCGGGGCTCGACGCGCTCCGGGTCCGCGCGCGCACCACCCACCGCGAGGAATGGACGCGCGTGCTGGCCGGCCTGGCCGCGACGAAGGGCGACCCGCCGCCGGTCCCCGGCCCGCAGGAGCGCCGATCGCAGAACAACGTCGCGTTCGCGATCGCGGAGGTGAGCCTCGCGTACGCGGTCGAGGGCAGGAGCGGGTACCGGGACGCGGCGAAGCGATGGACGCTGGCCGCCATCGACTACGAGCCCTGGGGCTACACGTACAACAAGCCGAACGTGGACCTGGCCGCGGGCCATCTTCTCTATGCGATCTCCTGGGCCTACGACCTGCTCCACGCGGAGTGGACGGAGGCGGAGCGGGCCCGCATACGCGCGTCGCTCACGCGCCACGCCCGACTGGTCCACGACTCCTTCAGCCCGGGCCCCGGCAAGCGGCTCAACTTCACCCAGAACCACGACTTCATCCCCACCGCGGGCCTCGCGGTCGCCGCGCTCGCCTTGCTGGGCGAAGTCGAGGACGCGCCCCGCTGGGCGGCGCTCGCGCGCGCCCACCACCACCGCGCGGGCGCGCTGCTGAGCCCCGACGGGTACTACTACGAAGGGTTCGAGTACTGGATCTTCTCGACGCCGTGGCTCGTGCACTTCCTCGACGCCTGGGAGCACGCGACAGGTGAGAGCCTCTGGGAGCGGGGGCCGTACCGCGTCTGGAAGCTCTACCTGGCCCACGCGCTGCTCCCGGACGGCCAGACCGTCTTCGACTTCGGCGACATCTGGGAGGGGGCGCTCACGCGTGCCAAGGGCGGCCAGGAGTACCCGCGCGTCTACCCGGGCGGCACGCTGCAGAGCAACTACAACGTGATGTACCGCGTGGCGGCGCGGCTGCGCGACCCGGAGGCGCAGGCGGTCGCGGAGCGCTACGCGGCATCCGGCCATTCGAACCTCGAGGAGTACTGGACGCTGCTCTGGCGCGACCCGGACCTCGCCGCCGCGCCGATGGACGCGATCCCGCTGCGCCATCACTTCGAGGACAGCGGCGTCGTCTACCTGCGCACCTCCTGGGGCGCCGACGCGACCGCGATCGCGTTCAAGGCGGGCCCGCCCGAGGGCCATCGCGTGGCGCGGCTGCTGCCGCTGGTGCCGGAGTGGCGGCTCTCGAGCGGCCATGCCCACCCCGACGCCGGCAGCTTCATCGTCTGGGCCCGGGGCCGCTACCTCGTGGGCGACACGGGCTACGCGGGCCTGCCGTCCGCGCGGGACCACAACACGCTCACCGTCGGGGGCATCGGCCAGGGAGTCGAGGGCGAGCACGACGTCTGGGCGCGCGTCCCCTACGACCGCCTCGACGGCATCCGCATCACGGAGGCCCGGCTGGCGGGGAGCGAGGCCCGCATCGCCGCGGAGCTGGCGGCGGCCTACCCGGACGGGCTGGGCCTCGAGCGCGTCACGCGCACGTTCACATTCGACGGCGCGCGCACGCTGCGCGTGCGCGACGAGGTCCAGGCGCGCGCCCCGGTCGCCGTCGAGTGGCGCCTGCACGCGGACGTGCCGTTCACCGGCACCGGAGCGGTCCGCTCCATCGACGCCGGTGGCGTGCGCCTGGAGGTGGAGATGCTCGACCCGGGAGCCGCCAGCGCCACGACGGGTCCGGCCCTTCTCCAATCCCCTGGACGCCCGGGCTCGATCGAGCAGGGCCCCAAGGAGCCGCGGGGCCACGAGCTCGTCTGGTCCCGGCCGGCGGCCGCCCGCCAGTCCTTCGAGGTCGTGCTGCGCCTGCCCTGACGGCCGGGATACAATCCGGCCATCCTTGGCCGAGGTGACCTCTTGCCCGCTGCCGTCGCGTTGAGCCTGCTCCTCGCCGCTGCCGCTCCTCCCACGCCGCAGCCGCCGTCGTTCTCGTCGGCGCTCGACATGGTGAACGTCACGGTGACGGTGCGGGACGCGCACGGGAAGCTCGTCACCGACCTGCAGGCGGACGACTTCATCGTGAAGGAGGACGGGCGCCCGCAGGTGGTCGAGGTGTTCGCGCGCGCGCACGAGCCGGGGCAGGACGAGGTGCTGACGCTGGACCTGGGCATGCTGCTCGACACCAGCACGAGCATGCTGGAGCAGCTCAAGCTCTCGCAGGAGGCGGCGACGCGCTTCCTGGAGTCGGTCCCCCGCGCGCGCGAGCTGATCACGATCTTCTTCGACCACGAGATCCGCGTCTCCAAGTACGACAGCGAGAACCAGCAGGGCCTCTACGAGCGCATCCACGCGGCCAAGGGAGGCGGCGACACGGCGCTGTACGACGCGATCGCGGTGTACCTCTCGCGGGTGGAGGGCACCACCGGCCGCAAGGTGCTGGTGCTGTTCACGGACGGCGAGGACTCGCGCAGCGAGCTGATGCTGCCCGAGGTGATGCAGCTGCTGCGCTCCAGCCGCGTGACCGTCTATCCCATCTGCTTCGCGAGCTTCTCGCCCGGCAGCACGCGCGCGGTGAAGTCCCGCTCGGTGCTGCAGAGCTTCGCCGACATGACGGGCGGCGCCACCTTCAACCCGTCGCAGTCGCGCGAGCTGGCGGCCATCTACCAGAAGATCCTGGACGAGCTGGGCGCGCAGTACGTGCTGGGCTACGTGTCCGACAACCAGAAGCCCGACGGCAAGCTGCGCCGGCTGGTGGTCGACCTGCCCAACCGGAAGGACCTCAAGGTCCGCCACCGGACCAGCTACGTGGTCAAGCCGAAGGCAGAGACGTCAGCGCCGGCGCGCTAGCTCGTCCAGCCTCCGCTCGATGTCGCGCAGCCGGTGGCGCAGCTCCGGCAGCTTCGCGAACACCGCGCTGGCCTTGAGCCAGTCCCGGTTGTCGATGGCCGGATAGCCCGAGACGAGCCTGCCCGCATCGACCGAGCCGGGGATGCCGGTCTGCGCGGTCGCGATGACGCCGTCCCCGATCGTCAGGTGCCCGGCCACGCCGACCTGGCCGGCCAGCGTCACGCGCTCGCCCACCTTCGTGCTGCCCGCGATGCCGACCTGGCCCGCCAGCACCGAGTCCGCTCCGATCGTCACCGAGTGGCCGACCTGGACCAGGTTGTCGAGCTTGGCGCCGCGGCCGATGCGCGTCTCGTGCAGCGCGGCCCGGTCGATGGCCGTGAGCGCGCCGATCTCCACGTCGTCCTCGATCACCACGATGCCGACCTGCGGGATCTTCCGGTAGCGCCCGTCCTGGTCCTTGGCGAAGCCGAACCCGTCCGCGCCGATGACCGCGCCGTTCTGCACGATCACCCGGTCGCCCAGCACGCAGCGCTCGCGCACCTGGACGCCCGAGTGGAGCAGGCAGTCGGCGCCGACCCGGACGCCCCGGTACAGCACGACCTGCGGGTGCAGGACGGTGCGCGCGCCCACGCGCACGCCGGGCCCCACCACGGCCTGCGGGCCCACGTGGACGCCCTCCCCGAGCTCCGCCGTGGGATCGACGGTGGCGGAGGGGTGCACGCCGGGTGCGGGCGGCGGGTCCGGGTGGAGCACCGACACCGCCCGCGCGAACGTCAGGTAGGGATTGTCCGAGACCAGGCTCGGCAGCGGGGTCTCGAGCCCGGGCGCGACGATGACGGCCGACGCGCCGGTCGTCTGGAGCTGCGCCGCGTAGCGCGCGCTCGCGACGAACGTGAGGTCCCCGGCCCCGGCTTCGGCGATGCCGGCCACGCGCCGCACGTCGACGTCGCCGTCGCCGCGCAGCGCGCAGCCGAGGCGCTGCGCCAGCTCGCCGAGCTTCACGCCGGCCGGGAACCGCTCATCAGGCCAGCACTCCGCCCTTCGCCTCCTCCGGCTTCTTCTCCACGACCGGCTGGGGGCTGGGAGGTGTGGCCGGCCGCGCGGGCGGGCCACCGGTGTTGACCGCGCCGTTGAGCTGCGCCCCCTCGCGGATGTTCAGCACCTGCGCCTCGACGTTGCCCTCGATGCGCGCCTTCTCGAGCAGGACGAGGCTCCGCACCTTGATCTCGCCCTTCAGCTCGCCGGCGATCTCCGCCGCGTCGGCCACGATGTGCGCGTCGACCCTCGAGCCCTCGCCCGTGACCAGCCGGCCGGTCGCCTCGATCTCTCCACGGAACCGCCCGAGGACATGCACGTCCTTGCCCTTGAGCTTCCCCTCGACGTCGCCGTGAGCGTCGATGATCGTCTTGTCGTCCATGCGGTCCTCCGCGGCCCCCGATCGGCGAGGGTGACAAAGGGGGATTCTAGCCCGGCCCACCGGGGGAG
>JAICEW010000143.1 GCA_025923995.1 Vicinamibacteria bacterium
CTTCATCGGCGCGCTCGGCACCGGAACCCCGCAGCAGAGGGCGATGGTGGAGCTCTCGCACGGGCTCGACCGCGGCGGCATCCTGGTGGAGGGCCACTACCGCAACTTCGAGGACTGGGAGAGCCCCGAGGGCGAGGTGCTCAACTCCGGCGCGGAGGACAAGGGCTTCCTGGTGCGCCTCGACCACGACCTGGGCGGCGGCGTCTTCAGCGCCGGCTGGCAGAGCGACTTCGGGCGCGAGATCGAGCGGCCGCGCAACAACTCCGCGCAGGTGCGCTTCTACTATCCGACCGAGGACTCGAACCGCCTGACGCTGGGCTGGGAGCGCGCATCCGTGGCCGGGCTGTCGCGCGTGGGGGGCACCGCCTTCCTCGGCACCTACTCGGTCGTCACCGACCAGGACCGGCCCGCCACCGCGACCAGCACTCGCCGCATCGAGCGCGCGGACGTGGCGGCCAAGGACTTCCACGTGCGCGGCTTCGTGGAGAAGCTCTTCGGCCGCACGAAGGTCGACGCGGGCCTGGACGTGAACGGCCGCTTCGACCTGGAGGCGCACGACATCGGCGTCTTCTACAACTCGGCCGGGGCCATCGACCGCACGACCGACGACCTCTCGACCGAGGATGCGCGCCGCACCGACTACGGGACGTACCTCCAGGCGGAGCTGCCGGCCACGGGCGTGCTGCTGCTGGCCGCGGGCGGCCGCTTCGACTACGTCACCACCCGCAACCAGGGCGGCTTCTTCGGCGACCGGGACGAGAGCAACTCCTCGTTCTCCGGGTTCGCCTCGGTGACGGTCGGCCCCTTCTCCGGATTCTCGGTCACGGGGCAGGTGGCGCGCGGGTTCCGCGACCCCACGCTCTCGGACCGCTACTTCCGCGGCCCGACCGGGCGCGGCTTCATCACCGGCAACCCGGACCTGGAGCCGGAGACCAGCCTGCAGTGGGACGGCGCCATTCGCTACACCGCGGCCCGCTGGCGCGCGGCCGTGTACGCGTACCACTATCGCATCGACGACCTGGTGGAGCGCTACCAGACCGAGACCGACTTCTTCTTCTTCCGCAACCGCGGCCGGGCCGAGATCGACGGCGTCGAGGCCGAGCTGCAGGCCAGCCTGCCGTGGCAGCTGGGCCTGGAGCTCAGCGCGCACGCCCTCGACGGCGAGGCGCTCGACGACGGCGCCCCGCTCGACACGATCCCGGTGCCGACCTTCACCGCCCGCCTCCGGCGCGACATGGACCGCGGCTACGTCTGGGTGCGCGGCGCCTTCTACGGTCGCCTGGACGAACCGGGTCCGACGGAGCAGGAGCGTCCGGGCTACAGCCTGCTCGACGTGGGCGCGGGGCTCTTCGTCTGGCGGCAGCTGGAGCTGGGCGTGCTGGGCCGAAACCTGCTGGACAAGGCCTACCTGGTGAGCCCCGACGCGCGCGCGACGCTGGCGCCGGGCATCACCGTGATCGGGACCGCCAGCATCAAGTTCTAGCTTCGCTCATTCGAGCACGGCCGCCGCGCTGGGCGGCGCGTAGCGCGTGCCTGCCCCTCACCGCGGCCGGGGCTCGAGGGGCGAGTCGAAGCTGAAGCCGGTCGCCGGCTCCAGCGCGACCGTCTTGCCGGCCAGCGCGCCGTACGGGCCGTCGTGCACGACGGTGATGGACCCGCCGGCGCCGGGCACGACGGTGCCGGTGTTCAGGACCAGCAAGGCCCGGGGATCGAGCGTGACCGGCTCCTCCCCGGCCGCCGATCCGCTCGCGTCCCAGAAGTACACGATGCCGGCCACGGGCACGCCGGACAGGTTCTGCAGCAGCAGCACCGTGACCTGCGTGCCCGCATTGTTGAAGCGCGGCACGCGGGCGGTGGTCTCCCGGACCCGCAGGCGGTAGGTGTCGTCCGGCCCGCAGTCCGACGTGCAGGCCGCGCTGCGCACCCGGACCATCTGCTCGTCGACCGCGGCCGAGGTCGCGTTCACGAGCCGCAGGCTGCGCGCGGGCCCCGAGCCCACCGGCTCGGCGGCCTGCAGCACGGTCGAGCCGTCCGCGCCGACGCGGTCGAGCATCGGCCCCGCGCCCAGGCCGACGTCGCCGGCCGCCTCGTCCAGCACGATCTCGTACGACGCGCGGGGCTCCTGGCGGATCCGGTAGAGGTCGACGTCGGCCAGCCCGCCGAAGGCGGCCAGGTCCGCGCGCAGTGCGGTCCCGTGGGCCAGCTCGCCCTCGGCTCGCAGGACGACGGTCGTGTCTTCCGAGTCGGTGTTGTTGGCCGAGAGCGGATCGGGCGCGCCGCCCAGCACGCTCGCGGTGTTCGTGAGGAGGCCGCGCGCGCCGGGCGGCACGGCGACCGTGATGTCGACGGTCGCGGCGGCCAGCGGCGCGAGCGGTCCCAGCGCGCAGGTGACGACGCCGGCCGCATGCGCGCAGCCGGGGCTGGCCGAGACGAAAGCCACGCCGGACGGGAGCGGGTCCGTGACGGTCGCGGACGGCGAGGGGGCCGGCCCCAGGTTGGTGACCGCGATCGTGTAGACGAGCAGCGACCCGCTGGCGACGGGGTCGGGGCCGTCGGCCTTGGTGATCGCGAGGTCCGCTTCCGTGACCGTCGTGCCCTGGCCGGCGACCGCCCAGAACCCGGACCTCAGCTGGAACGTCCCGCCGGCGAAGGGGCCCCCCGCGTCGGGCTGGCCCGCCGTCCCCGCCATCACGAACGAGCCGCCGCTGGCCGCGCCGCCTCCGCCGCCGTCCACGGTCCACCACGAGACCTGGTAGGGCTGGGCGCCCGCGGCGGACGCCGACAGGATCAGGACGACCGGCGCGATGGCGCGAGAAGGGTGCAGGATGGGGCTCCTGCTGCATTCGGCGCCCGCCGCGGCGCGGCGTTACAGGTTCAGGAGCGGGCGGCCCGTCCGAGCGGCTGGCCGAAGTAGTCGCGCGCGTTCTCGAAGCAGACCCGGCGGATCAGCCGCTCCAGCAGCGGCCGTTCGTCGGGCACGAGCCCCCGGCGGACGTCCTCGGCCAGCATGTCGCACAGCAGGCGCCGGAAGTACTCGTGGCGCGAGTAGGACAGGAAGCTGCGCGAGTCGGTCACCATGCCCACGAACTGCGAGAGCAGCGACATGTTGGACAGCGCGTCCATCTGCCGCTCCATGCCGCCCAGCTGGTCCAGGAACCACCAGGCGGCCCCGTACTGCATCTTGCCCGGCGTGCCGTCCTGGAAGCTGCCGATCATGCTCGCGAACAGCTCGTTGTCGCGCGGGTTCGAGTTGTAGAGGATCGTCTTCGCCAGCTGGCTGGTGGACTCCAGCCGGTCCAGGAAGCGGCCCAGCGGCCGAGCCTGCTCGAAGTCGCCGATGGAGTCCGCTCCGCAGTCGCGCCCCAGGGCCCGCCGCAGGCGTGCGTTCTGGTCCCGCAGCGCGCCCAGGTGGTACTGCTGGACCCAGCCGCGCGCGTGGTCCATGAGCGCCAGCCGGTGCAGCAGCGCCGACTTGAGCGCGAGCGCCTCGCCCGCGGGCAGCGCGTGCCCGGCGCGGGCCCGCTCGAAGCTCGAAGCGACGGCGGAGTCGGCGTAGGGCTCCGCGTACACCGCCTCCAGCCCGTGGTCGGACGCCCGGCAGCCCAGCTCGTGGAACGCCTGGTGACGCACGTCCAGCGCCTCCAGGAACGACTCCAGGCTCGAGACCACGCGGCCCGAGGCCACCTCCAGCCGCGCGACCCAGCCCACGAACCCCTCGGGGTCGTCGACGTCGAGCGCGCGGTCCGGGCGCCAGGTGGGATACACCCGCGTGACGGGGTCCTCCCGGCGCGCCAGAGCGGCGTGGTGCTGCAACGAGTCGACGGGGTCGTCCGTGGTCGACACCACCGCCACGCGGAACGTCTCCAGCAGCCCGAGCGTGGTGAACCCGGGCTGGGCGAGCAGCGCGTTGGCCCGCTCGAACACGTCGCGGGCGGTGGCGGGGGAGAGCAGCACGTCCATCCCGAACGGGCGGCGCAGCTCCATGTGCGTCCAGTGGTAGAGCGGGTTGCGCAGCGTGTCGGGAACGGTCCGGGCCCAGGCCTCGAACTTCTCCCAGTCGGAGGCGTCGCCGGTGATGACCCGCTCCGGCACGCCGGCCGCGCGCATGGCACGCCACTTGTAGTGGTCGCCGTCCAGCCAGATGGCCGTGAGCGAGCGGAAGCGGTGGTTGGCCGCGATCTGGTCCACCGGCAGGTGGCAGTGGAAGTCCACGATGGGCAGCGTCGCGGCCACCCGGTGGTAGAGCTCGACCGCGAGCGGACTCCGGAGCAGGAAGTCGTCGTGGATGAAGGGCCTCACGCGGCCTCCTCGGGCAGCCGGACCGGCGCGAGCGACGGCGCCAGCACCTGGATCACCAGCAGCGCCGCCAGGTAGGCGAAGCCGGCGATCAGGAAGATCGGCACGTAGCTGTGCGTGCGGTTCAGCACCTCGCCCACCACGATCGAGATCAGCATGCCACCCACGGCGCCCGCCATCCCGCCCAGGCCGACCACCGAGCCGACCGCGCGCCGGGGGAACGTGTCGGAGACCAGCGTGAACAGGTTGGCCGACCAGCCCTGGTGCGCCGCCGCCGCCACCGACACCAGGGCGACCGCGACCCACAGGTTCGACGTGCGCGACGCGAACACGATCGGCACCACCGCCAGCGCGCAGACGAGCATCGCGATCTTGCGCGCGTGGTTCACGCTCATCCCCCGCTTGATGAGCGTGGACGAGAGCCAGCCGCCGCCGATCGAGCCCACGTCCGCCACGAGGTAGATGACGATCAGGGGCAGGCCGATCGACCTGAGGTCCAGGCCGTGGTTGCGGTGCAGGAAGTCCGGGATCCAGAAGAGGTACAGCCACCAGATCGGGTCGGTCATGAACTTGCCGATCGAGAAGGCCCAGGTCTGGCGGTGCGGCACCAGCGCGGCCCAGCGCACGGGCGTCAGCCTCTCCGGCGGGTCGCTGCGGATGTGGGCCCGCTCCTCGGGAGTGAGGCGCGGGTGCTCCTCGGGCGGGTGGTAGCTGCGCAGCCAGAAGGCGAGCCAGACGAACCCGGTGGCGCCGGTGAGGATGAACGCCCACTCCCAGCCCCAGTTGGCGGCGATCCAGGGCACCGTGAGCGGCGTCAGCACCGCGCCCACGTTCGAGCCCGAGTTGAAGATGCCGGTCGCGAAGGCGCGCTCCTTGCGGGGGAACCACTCGGCGACCGTCTTGATCGCGGCCGGGAAGTTGCCCGCCTCGGACAGGCCCAGCAGGAAGCGCATCAGCGCGAAGCCGGCGGCGGCGCCTCCCAGCAGCACGACCGAGAGGCCGGTCGTGGCGTCAAGGTTGATGGTGGGGATGCGCAGCCACGGGAACCAGTGCGCGACCGCGTGGGCCATCGCCGCCACGCTCCACAGCAGGACGGCCAGCGCCAGGCCCAGGCGCGTCCCCAGCCGGTCCATGACGCGGCCCGCGAGCAGCAGGCCGATCGCGTAGGCCAGCTGGAACGAGAACACGATGGCGGCGTAGATGCGCTCGTCCTGCCAGCCGAACTGGGCGACCAGCGTGGTCTTGAGGATGCCGATGATCTGGCGGTCGACGTAGTTGATGGTGGTGGCGAAGAACAGCAGCGCGCACACGATCCAGCGCACGTGCCCGACGCGCGTGCGTGTGGCGGCGGCGTCCGCCGTCGTCGTCACCTGCGCCACGCGGCTCCCTTGGGGAACTCGTACTCCTCGATCGAGGCGGGACGCATCTCGATACTGTACCCGGGCTGCGTGGGCGCGGCGTAGCGTCCGTTCACGATGCGCACCGGGTCCACGAAGTGCTCGTGCAGGTGGTCCACGTACTCGCAGACGCGGTTCTCCAGGCAGCCGCTGACGGCGATGTAGTCGAAGATCGAGAGGTGCTGCACGTACTCGCACAGCCCCACGCCGCCCGCGTGCGGGCACACGGGCACGCCGAACTTCGCGGCCATCAGGATGATGGAGAGCACCTCGTTGACGCCGCCCACGCGGCAGGAGTCCACCTGGCAGAACGAGATGGCCTGCGCCTGGAGGAGCTGCTTGAAGATCACGCGGTTGTGGCAGGCCTCGCCGGTCGCCACCTTGAGCGGGGCGATGGCCCTGGCGATGGCCGCGTGGCCCAGGACGTCGTCGGGGCTCGTGGGCTCCTCGATCCACCAGGGATCGAAGCGCGCGAGCGCCTTCATCTGCTCGATGGCCTCCGGCACGTCCCAGCACTGGTTGGCGTCCATCATCAGCGTGCCCTTGGGGCCGAGGATCTCGCGGATGAGCGACGCCCGCCGCACGTTCTGATCCAGGTCCTTGCCGACCTTCATCTTGAGGTGCGTCCAGCCGGCCGCGACCGCCTCTTCGCACAGCCGGCGCACCTTGTCGTCCGAGTAGCCGAGCCAGCCGGCGGAGGTCGTGTAGGCGGGGAAGCCCTTCTCGCGCATCTCCGCCTCGCGGGCGGCCTTGCCGGCCTCCTGGGCCGTGAGGAGCGCCACCGCCTCCTGCGGCGTGAGCGCGTCCGTGATCCACATGAAGTCGATGCAGTCGACCAGCTGCTGCGGCGTCAGGTCCACCAGCAGCTTCCACAGCGGCTTGCCCTCGCGGCGGGCCCACAGGTCCCACACCGCGTTCACCACCGCGCCCGTGGCCATGTGCAGGATGCCCTTCTCGGGGCCCAGCCAGCGCAGCTGCGCATCCTGGGCCAGCGAGTGGTAGAAGCCGCGCATGTCCCTGGTGATGTCGCACAGCTCGCGCCCGACCACGAGCGGCGCCAGGGCGCGCGCGGCCGCGACCACGATCTCGTTGCCGCGGCCGTTGGTGAACGTGAGGCCGTGCCCGGACAGGCCCTCGCTCGTCTCCAGCACGACGTAGGTCGCGGAGTAGTCCCCGCGGTTGAGCGCGTCCGAGCCGTCGTCCTGCCGCGAGGTGGGGAAGCGGATGTCGCGGGCGACCAGGTCGCGGATCCTCAGGGCCATGGCGTCGTCATACCTCGTTTCAACGGTGTTAGCGGTTCACACCGCTCGCCAGGAAGCCGCCGTCCACCGCCAGCACCTCGCCGTTCACGAAGCTGGCGGCGTCCGAGGCCAGGAACACGGCGGCGCCCTGCAGCTCCTCGATCGACCCGAAGCGTCCCAGGGGCGTGCGGGTCAGGAACTCCTGGCCCCGGGCCGTCCCGTCGAGCAGCGCCTGGTTGAAGTCCGTCCGGAACACCCCCGGCGCGATCGCGTTCACGTTGACGCCGCGGGGTCCCCATTCGACGGCCAGGGCCCGCGTCAGCCCCGCCACGCCCGCCTTGCTCGCGGTGTAGGCGGCCACCTCGAACAGGCCGACGAACGACGCGAGCGACGCGATGTTGATGATGCGACCCCAGCCGCGCGCGAGCATTCCGGGCGCGAACGCGCGGCAGGCGCGCAGCGTCCCGGTGAGGTTCGTCTCCAGGATGTCGGCCCACTCCGACTCCGGCAGCTCCAGCGTCGGCGTGCGCTTGGTGCGCCCCGCGGAGTTCACCAGGATGTCGACGCGTCCGAGCGCCTTCTCGACGGCCTGCCGCGCGGCGTCGAGGGACCCCGCGTCCGTGACGTCGCAGGCCACCCGTACCGTGCGGCGTCCCATCGACTCGACGGCGCCCGCCACCTCGTCCACGTGGGACAGCCGGCGCCCGGTGGGGACCACGTCCGCCCCCGCCCGCGCGAGCCCGAGGGCCAGCACGCGCCCGATGCCGGAGGTGGCCCCGACCACCACGGCGACCTTTCCTTCCAGATCGAGACCCGGGAATCCCATGAGCCCTCGTGGCCGGATTTATTCACAGGACAGACCAATAGTCAATCCTCGCGATCCGCCGATTCCGGGAGAATCTCCTCGAAATGGCTCAGAATCGGGCTGTTGAGCCCGACCGGCCGCCGCAGTGGTAAGACAACGAATTTGCCGCCGCCGCGCGATTGGTCAGACAACAGGCCACGGGCGCCCGGGACGAGGACCCTCTCGAAGGATCCTTGAGCTAACCTCGACCCGTGACCTTCCCCTCCTTCGACGAAGCGACGGCCGCCCTGGCCGCGACCGCCCGCGCCTTCCACGCCCGCGGCTGGGCGCCCGCGACCGCGGGCAACTACAGCGCGGTGCTGGCCCGCGACCCGCTGCGCCTGGCGGTGAGCGCGAGCGGCTCGGACAAGGCCGCGCTGGATGCGAGCCGGTTCGTCACGGTGGACGGGGAGGGGCGGCGCCTCACGGGTTCGGGCCGGCCTTCGGACGAGACGGCCCTGCACCTGGCCGTGGTCGCGGCGCGCGGTGCGGGCGCGGTGCTGCACACCCACTCGATCTGGGGCACCGTGCTCTCGCAGGAAGCCCCGGCCGGGGAAGTCGCGATCACCGGCCTGGAGCTGCTGAAGGCCCTCTCGGGCGTCACGACCCACGAGCACGTGGAGCGCGTGCCCGTCGTCGCCAACACGCAGGACTACACGCGCCTCGCGGCCTCGGTGTCGGAGGCGCTCTCGGTGTACCCCGGGTGCCACGGCCTGCTGCTCCGCGGGCACGGCCTCTACGCCTGGGGCGAGGACCTGGCGGAGGCGCGCCGCCACGTGGAGGCGCTCGAGTTCCTGTTCGAGGTCGTGGCCCGGATGCAGGGGAGGACGTGATGGCGATCGTGAGGGTGCCGGACGAGGGGCGGACGATCGAGGGCGACGGCGCGGTGGCCGCGTTCCTCGGGTCGCAGGGCATCGCGTACGAGCGCTGGTCCGCGCGGCCGCTCGGCCAGGGCGCGACGTCGGCCGACGTGCTCGCCGCGTACGGCGGCGAGGTCGAGGACCTCAAGCGCAGCGGCGGCTACGTGACCGCCGACGTGATCGACGTGCGCCCGGGGACCGAGGGGCTGGAGGCGATGCTGGCGAAGTTCCGGCGCGAGCACTGGCACGACGAGGACGAGGTCCGCTTCATCCTGGAAGGACGCGGCGTGTTCCACATCCACCCGCGAGGCGGGCCCGTGTTCGCGATCGAGGTGGGCCCGGGCGACCTCATCCGCGTGCCGCGCGGGACGTGGCACTGGTTCGACCTGTGCGCCGACCGCCGCATCCGCGCCATCCGCCTGTTCCAGGATCCGTCGGGCTGGACGCCGCACTACACCGACAGCGGAGCCGAGGCCGGCCGCGAGCCCGTGTGTCTCGGGCCCGCCTGGGTGGCCGGCTCGTGAGCCAGGCCCCTGGCGCCTTCCTGCTGGACGTCGAGGGGACGACCACCCCGATCGACTTCGTGTACCGCGTGCTGTTCCCCTACGCGCGCGACCGCTTCCACGACTTCCTGGCGCGCAGCGGCGGAGACGGCGAGGTCGCCTCGGAGGTGCGGGGCCTGAGCGAGGAGCATCGGCGCGACGTGGCCGCGGGCCTCCAGCCGCCCGCCTGGGAGGACACGCCGGAGGGGATCACGGCGTACGCGCACTGGCTGATGGACCGCGACCGCAAGACGACCGCCTTGAAGGCGCTGCAGGGGCGCATCTGGGAGATCGGGTTCACTGCCCGCGAGCTCCAGGCCAGCGTCTACGACGACGTGGTGCGGGCGCTCGCACGCTGGCAGGCCGCGGCCCGTCCGGCCGCGATCTACTCGTCGGGCAGCGTGCGTGCGCAGCAGCTGCTCTTCGCGCACACGCAGGCGGGCGACCTGACTCCGCGGCTGTCGGCCTATTTCGACACCACCAGCGGCTTCAAGACCGAGGCCGACAGCTACCGCCGGATCGCCGAAGCCATGGGCCTGGCGACGGGGACGATCCTCTTCGTGTCCGACGTGGGAGCGGAGCTGGACGCGGCGCTCGCCGCGGGGCTGCAGACGGCGCTGTGCTCGCGCTCGGACACGCTCCCGCTCGCCGGGACGCACCGGCTGATCACCAGCTTCGACCAGCTGCCCTAGGGGAATTCAAGAAGCCGGCCGCGTAGAATCCGACGCCCATGAGACCCGCAGGCCGCGCCTCGGCATCTCGACGTGCGCGGCCGAGGACGCGGAAATAGATGGATCTGCGGCCGTTCCGTCACCGCGACTACCGGTTCCTCTACGCCGCCCAGTTCGTGTCCTTCCTGGGCAGCATGGTCACGTACGTGGCGCTGCCGTACCAGGTCTTCCAGCTCACGGGGTCGTCCCTCGCGGTCGGCCTGCTGGGGCTGGCCGAGCTGGTGCCGCTGCTGGCCACCGCGTTCGTGGGAGGCGCCCTCGCGGACACGGTGGACCGCCGGCGCATGGTCCTGGTGACCGACGTGGGGCTGGCCGTCGGGAGCGCGCTGCTGGCCGTCAACGCGGCGCTGCCGGATCCGCACGTCTGGCCGCTGTACGTCGCGGCCGCCGTCCTCTCCGCGCTCAACGGGCTGCAGCGGCCTTCGCTGGAGGCGATGACCCCGCGCCTCGTCGATCCGGGCGAGATCCCGGCCGCGGCGGCGCTCGGCACGTTCCGCGGGAGCGTCGGCATGATTGCGGGCCCGGCGCTGGGCGGGGTGCTGATCGCGACCGCGGGGCTCAGCACGACGTTCGCGTTCGACGTCGCGACCTACGCCTTCTCGTTCCTGGCCGTCCGCCTGATCCGGCCCCATCCGACCAGCGGCAGCGGCGAGGGCCCGACGCTCGAGAGCATCCGCGAGGGGTTCCGCTACGCGCGCAGCCGGCAGGAGCTGGTCGGCACGTACGTGATCGACTTCGTGGCGATGGTCTTCGGCATGCCGTTGGCACTCTTCCCCGCGCTCTCCGAGCGCCTCGGCGGTCCCCGCGTGCTGGGCGTGCTGTACGCGGCGCCCGCGGTCGGCGCGCTGGTGGCGAGCCTCACCGCGCGCTGGACCCCGCGAGTCCAGCGCCACGGCCTGGCGGTGATGCTGGCCGCGACCGCCTGGGGTGTCGCCATCGTCGGGTTCGGGTTCTGCGGCACGCTGGCGCCGGCGCTTCTCTGTCTGGCGCTGGCGGGCGGCGCGGACGCCATCAGCGGCATCTTCCGCTCGACCATGTGGAACCAGACCATCCCCGACACGCTGCGCGGCCGCCTGGCCGGGATCGAGATGGTGAGCTACCTGAGCGGGCCGCTGCTCGGGCACGTCGAGGCGGGAGCGGTCGCGGCCGTGTGGGGCGTGCAGGCCTCGGTCGTGTCCGGCGGCGTGCTCTGCGTGGTGGCGGTGCTGGCCTGCGGGGCGCTGTTGCCGCGCTTCCGCGCCTACACCGCGCGCGCCGTCACCTGAACGAACACGCGCGTGCCTCCGAACGCGAGCCGGCGGGCCCAGCTGCTGGGGAAGCGCGCGACGTCCGCGGCCGACATCACGCGCACGCCTGCGACACGCAGTCCCACCGCCTCGTAGCCGGGCGCGATGCGCGCCCCGAGCGTGCGCGCATCCAGCGGCGGCAGACCCAGTCGCCGCAGCTCCACCTGGTCTCGCGAGGGGTCGCTGCCCAGGACGACCGTGAACAGCGCTGCCGGCTGGCAGACGCGGCGCAGGCCGCGCAGGACCGCCATCGACGGCAGCGCGACCGCGGCCAGCAGGCTGCCCCAGGGCAGCACCACGGTCACGCGATCAGCGATCCCGTCCAGCTCCGCGGGGAGCGCCTCCGCGGCCGCGCGCACGTAGGCGACGTTCGACCGGCGCTCGCGGGCCGCGCGCCCCGACAGCTCGCGCAGACCGGCCGCGTTCGAATCGACGCCGATGAAGAGGCGCTCGGGCGTTTCACGCGCCCAGGCCAGCGGCAGCCGGCCGTCGCCCGTGCCCACGTCCAGCGTGACGCGGGGCGCGAACCGGCGGACGGCGTCTCAGAATCAGTGGTCCGAGCGCTCGAGGCGCTTGCCGACGACCAGGTCCATGCGTCCAGCATACCCGGAATACGCTGTCCAGCCGGTTGGACGGTGGATCACGATGTCGCATTTCGCTCTTGCGGGGGGCGCCGGGTCTATGGCAGCCTTCTCCGCCGCCTTCAGTCTGAAACGGAGCGTGAGACATGCGAGTCCTGGCGACAGCCCTCTTCGCGGGGCTCCTGGCCGTCGCGATCGCCGATGCGTCCGAGATCGCAAGGGGAGCCGTGGTCCATGGTGATGCCGTCTTCCTGAGGACGCCCGGCGGCCTCGCGGCCTACGCCGCGACGACCGGCGCTCGCACCTGGTCGTCCCCCGAGGACGTGCGCCCCCTCGCGGCACAGGGCGTCCGGCTGCTCGGGCAAGTGGCGGCGCCCGCGGGGGAGCTGCGCCTCGTCGTCCTCTCGGCCGCCACGGGACAGCGCCTGGCCGAAGCGACGATCGCGCTGCCCGAGGGCGTCTCGGCGCCGCTCGACGACACGGGCGAGACGCAGTTCCGCATCCGCGTCGAGCAGACGGGCCCGCAGGCCCGGCTCGAGTGGGCCTTCGAGTTCCGGCCGATGCGCGGGGCCTACCTCGAGGGAGATGACGGCTCGCGGCGCGCCGAAGGGGCGGTGGTCGTGGACCTGGACGCGGGCCGCGCCACGGCGGCGGCCGCGCAGCCGCTCAAGGGGCCGGAGCCGCTGCCGGCCTCCCTGGCCGTCGCCGCGGAGGCGGGGGCCTTCCGCGAGCGTCCCCTGCGCATCGGCTCGTTCTACGCGGCGACGCAGGAAGGGCCCGCCGGGGTCGTCCTCAAGCGGTGGACGGCGCAGGCGGCGGCGCTGCCCGATGTCGCGATGCCCGCCGGCTTCCAGCTGCAGCGGGGCTCGGCCGCCACAGGCCACGTGCTGCTCAGCCGCGAGCTTCCCGGCGAGCCGCTCGAGCGGTCCCACGAGTGGTCCGTCATCGCCCTCGACCTCGGCAGCCCGATCGCCACGCTGAGGGCGCCGACCGCCGCGGCCGGCTTCGAGGTCGCCGGCGCGCGCGTGCTGGTGGCACAGCAGGTCCTGGAGCACCGGACCGGGGCCGGGTGGCAGCGCGTGCCCCAGCGGGTGGAGGCGTTCGACCTCGCGAGCGGGGCGCCGGCCTGGGCGCACGAGCTCCGCGACCCGTCCTATCGCGGCCCGGTCGCGCCGTAGGGGAGAACCGACATGACCCATTGGAGAACGAACGCCATGCCGAGACTCCTGCACCGCATCGCCCTCTCCGCCGCGCTCCTCGCCGCCGCCACGCCGGCCCTGACGCAGCAGCAGTCCGTCTGGGTGCCGAACCAGCCGGACGTGATCGGCGGTCCCTGGGCGCTGCAAGGTCCGGGTCCCAGCCACAACGGCCAGCTCGAAGGCATCCCCAACCGGCCGGTGACCGGAGCCATCAACGCGCTCGCCGCGCACCCGACCAACCCGGACATCCTGTACCTCGGCGCCGTGAACGGGGGCCTCTGGCGCACGACGAACGCGACCGCGGCCAGCCCCGTCTGGACGCCTCTCACGGACACGTTCGGCTCGCTCTCGATCGGCCGCGACGCGCTGCGGTTCGATCCGACGGATGCCACGAACAACACGCTCGTGGCCGGCGGCGGACGGTCGAGCAGCTTCAGCAGCCTGGGCGGTGCCCGCATCGGGATGCTCCGGACCACGAACGGCGGGACCAACTGGACCGTCCTCTCGGGCATGGCCGGTCGCAACGTGGTCGGCGTGGCCGCCCGCGGCGCGGTGCTGATGGGGGCCGTCAACAACTTCAACGGCGTGGCCGACGTCAACAACATCGGTATCTACCGCAGCACCGATACCGGCGCCACCTTCACCCGCGTGAACGGCACGGGCGGGTTGCCGCTCGGGCGCTCGCTCTTCCTGGCCGGCGATCCCTCGAACAACGCGACCCTGTACACGAGCGTCACGCTGGCCGGTGCGGCCAACGGCATCTACAAGAGCACCGACACCGGCGTCAACTGGGTCCGCGTCAGCGACGCGGTGATGAACGCCCAGCTGACCGATGGCACCGCCAACGTCAACATCTCGGTCGGGAGCGTCGACAACGTCTATGTCGCCATCTGCACCGGCGGGTCCGTCTCCGGGATCTTCCGCTCGGGCAACGGGGGCGGCACCTGGACCTCGCTGACACTGCCCGCGCCGACCATCCACCCGGGCGGCCAGGCCAGCATCCACCTCTCGTTCGTCGCCTCGCGCGCCAACCCGAACGTGGTCTACATCGGCGGCGACCGCCAGAACAGCCCCTTCCCCAACGACGTCGGCGCCGTCGACTTCTCGGGGCGGCTGTTCCGCATCGACGCCAGCCTGCCCCCGGCCAACCAGGCCCAGCACCTGACGCACTCGAACGCGCTGGGCCAGCCCGGCGGCGGCACCGCCAACACCTCCGCGCCGCACGCGGACTCGCGCGTGATGGTGATCGACGCCAACGGCGACGTCATCGAGGGCGACGACGGCGGGGTGTACAAGCGGACCATCCCCGGGAACAACACCGGCATCTGGGTCTCGCTGATCGGGAACCTGGTCAGCACCGAGTTCCACGGCATCGCCTTCGACACCAACACCAACACGGTCTTCGGCGGAACCCAGGACAACGGGACGCCCCAGCAGCAGATCCCCGACGACCAGGTGTGGGCCAGCATCAGCACGGCCGACGGCGGCGACGTGAGCGTCGACGACATCTCGACGCCTGGCCAGTCGACCCGCTACAGCAGCTTCCAGTTCCTGCAGCAGTTCCGGCGGCGGATCTACAACTCGGCCAACGTCCTGCAGGCCACCCAGATCCCGACCCTCACCGTGGTCAGCGGCGCGCCGTTCACCACGCAGTTCTACACGCCGGTCAAGGTGAACGACATCGCCGGAGCGCGGCTCATCCTGGGCGGCGGCAACGGGGCGTACGAGTCGACGAACCGCGGTGACACGCTGACGCAGATCGGCACGGCGGGCGCCGTCGCGCGCAACGCGATCGCCTACGGCGGCCGGCGCCTGGGCGTCGACAACCCGGACGTCGTCTACGTCGGCGTGGGCGCGCAGATCTGGCTGCGCACGACGGGAAGCGGGTCGCTCACCCAGTCCACGACCTACCCCGGTGGCGGCACCGTGGTCGGCATCGGGATGAACCCCGAGGACTGGCAGGAGGTGGTGGTGGCGAACGCCGCCGGGCTCGTCCACCGCACGACCGACGCGGGCGCCACCTGGAGCAACATCACGAGCAACCTGCCCGCGCTGAACCCGGGCGCGCTGCGCTCGGCCGCCTTCGTGCCGGCCAAGCCCTACGCGGCCATCGTGGGCACCGACCTCGGCGTGTACGCGCTCGTCCTCAGCACCACCACCTGGGACCTGCTCGGCAC
>JAICEW010000144.1 GCA_025923995.1 Vicinamibacteria bacterium
GGGCGGCTCGTCGCGCAGCCGCCGCGGAATGCCGTCCAGGATCCATTCGCGGATCTCGTCGAGCGTCTTCGCGTATTCGCGCACCGCGTCCGGCGTGAAGGGCGGCACGCTGCCGACGCGGCCGTCGTCCTCGTAGCCCTTGAGGCCGCCGGGGCCGTGGCAGGTGAAGCAGCCATGGGACTGCGCGACGCGGAAGCCGCGCTCCACCGGGCCCAGGTTGCGGCCGCGCCAGGCCACGACCGCGAGAGATCCGCCCACGAGCACGACGGCGAGCACACCGAGGCCCAGCGCCAGGCGGCGGGTCACGCCTCTACTCCACGGGGAGGCTTAGGGCCGGGCGTCGCGGCGAGCATCGCGACGCCCGGCTGCTTTCGGATGAACCACGAGCTGGCCCTTCATGCCCTTGTGGCCGCGGCCGCAGTACTCGGAGCACTCGATTGCGTAGGTTCCCGCCTTCGAAGCCACGAATTCAAGCGTCACGACCTCTCCACCCTTCGGGATGGCGGCCTGGGCGTTGAATTCCTTCACCGCCAGACCGTGGGCGACGTCGACGGACCGCATCTTCAGGACCACCCGATCGCCTTCGTCGACCTCGAGGTTCTCGGGGTCGAACTTGTAGCGGGACGCCGCCACCTCGAAAGACTTGACCGGCGCGTCTGCGGGGGAGGGGCTCGCACCCACAAAGAGCGCAAGGGTCATCGGTAGCAGGAGTCGACGCACGGCGCCCATAAGAGCAAGGCGCGTGCCTGCGTCGGCCCGCGGGGAAATGGGGCGTTGCACCCCTCGGAGGGCCCTTCGGGTTACGGCCGCGGTAAGCGGATTACGGAGCCTGAAACGTGATCACCCGGATGGGTGACGATCTCATCCCGCTACGAGACCGGCTCCGGTCCCGTTCCGAGACGCTTGTCCACCGCGGAGACGCGCTACTCGATCCTGTACTTCGCGAGGTAGTAGCTGAGCGCGCGCTGGCTGATGCCCATCAGCTCCGCCGCTTCCTTCTTCACGCCGCCCCCGCGCTCGAGCGCGCGGCGCATGGTCTCCTTCTCCGCCCACTCGACGTTCTGGCGCAGGTTGAGCGAGGGCAGCCCCGACGGCGCCTGCGCCGAGGCGCCGAGCATCTGGATCTGGCCGGGTCCGATCAAGGGCGTCGTGGCCAGCACGACCGCGCGCTCGATCGTGTTCTCCAGCTCGCGCACGTTGCCCGGCCAGTCGTACGCGTGCAGGGCGACCAGCGCGTCGTCCGAGACCTGGTCGATGCGCTTGCCCGTCCGCTGCTGGTGCTTGCGCACGAAGTGCTCGACGAGCGCCGGGATGTCCTCGCGCCGCTCGCGCAGCGGCGGGATCTGGATGGGGATCACCGACAGCCGGTAGAACAGGTCCTCCTGGAACGTGCCCTCCGTGACCATGCGCCGCAGGTCGCGGTTGGTGGCGGCGATCACGCGCACGTCCACCTGCAGCGTCTGCTCCGACCCCAGCGGCTCCACCTCGCGCTCCTGCAGCACGCGCAGGAGCTTGGCCTGCAGCGCGGGGCTCATGGTCCCGATCTCGTCCAGGAAGATGGTGCCGCCGTCGGCCAGCACGAACTTGCCCTTCTTGCCCGTGATGGCGCCGGTGAACGCGCCCTTCACGTGGCCGAACAGCTCCGACTCCAGCAGCGTCTCCGGGATGGCCGCGCAGTTGACCTTGATGAGCGGCATCTGGCGCTGCGCACTGCGGTCGTGGATGGCGCGCGCGGCCAGCTCCTTGCCGGTGCCGGTCTCGCCGGTGACGAGCACCGTGCTCTTGCTCTGCGCGACCAGCTCCAGCTTGCGGATCAGCTCCTGGATGGCGCGGCTGCGTCCCACGATGCCGTAGTGGTTGAACTCCTCGTCGCGCTCGGAGAGCAGGTACCGGTGCTGCGTGCGGAGGCGCTGGTGCTCCAGCGCGCGGCGCGCCACCACCAGCAGCTCGTCCACCTCGAACGGCTTCTGCAGGTAGTCGAACGCGCCCAGCTTCATCGCCTCGATCGCGCTCTCGATCGTGGCGTGGGCCGTCATCATCACCACCTCGGGCCGCTCCGTCTCCGGCGTGCCGGCGCCGAGGTCGCGGATCATCTCCAGGCCCGTGCGCTCGGGCATGCGGTTGTCGACGACCAGCAGGTCGAACGACCGCGCGGCCATGATGCGCTCGGCCTCGCGCGCGCGGGTCACGGCCACGACCTCGTGGCCCTCCTCGCGCAGGGCGCGCCCGAGCGTCTTGAGGATCCCCTCCTCGTCGTCCACCAGCAGGATGGACGCGCGCGTCACGGCTCGGGGACCTGCAGGGTGATCGACGTGCCACGGCCCACTTCACTGGTCACGGTCAGGCTTCCTCCGAGGGCGTCCACGATGTTCTTTGCAATCGCCAGGCCGAGCCCGGTCCCGGTCCGCTTCGTGGTGAAGTACGGCTCGAACACGTGCGGCAGATCCGCCGGCGCGATCCCGGTCCCACGGTCCTCGACCGTGATCGCCACCTGCCGGGCCGCCGGCCGGGCGAGGGACAGCACGATCGGTGCCCCGTCCGCCGTCCCCGCCGCCGCGACCGCCTCCCGGGCGTTGCCCAGGACGTTGACGAGGGCCGTGCGCAGCCGGTCGGCGTCCGTGACGACCGGTCCCAGCCCCTCCCCGCCGTCGATGCGCAGGGAGGGCGCGCCCTCGCCGCTGAGCGCCGCCCCCGCCGCGTCCCGGCACAGCGCGAGCAGGTCGGCCGGGGCGTACTCCAGCCGGACCGGCCGGGCGAAGTCCAGGACGTCGTCCACGATGCGGTTGAGCCGGACCACCTGGTGGTCGATGTCCTTCACGGCCTCCTCGACCTCGGCCGGCGGCAGGCTCGCCCGCCGCAGCGAGCGCAGCGAGCCCTTGATGATCATCAGGGGATTGCGCACCTCGTGCGCGATGACGGTCGACAGGCGGCCCAGCGCCGAGAGGCGGTCGCGCAGGGAAGCCTCGCGCTGGAAGCGCAGCGCGGCCTCGGTGAGCGTGTTGAAGGTCCCCACCAGCAGCACCGCGTCCTCGTCGTCCCAGCGCCCGGAGAGCGCGATGCGGCGGCCCAGGTCGCCGGTCTTGGCCATCTCGCGCATGGCCGAGGTGATCGCGGCCAGCGGACGGGTCACCGTGCGCGCGACCAGGTAGCTGAGGACGACGCCCATCGCCACCGCGATGAGCGCGGCCGCGATCAGGCCGGCGCGGAACGTGCGGAGGAAGTGCAGCCGCTCCGTGCGGGAGCGCAGGATCACGGCCACCGGCGCGGGCCCCTGCGCGGGAGCGGCCAGCGGCCGCGCCAGCGTGAGGAAGTCGCCTCCTTCGAGGTCCAGGCGGGTCGGCGTGTCGCCGCCGGGGAGCGACGCCTGCTCGAGCGCGCGCTCGCGCGTCTCCGTGACGGTGGACGCGACGACGCGGCCGTCGAGGACGATCGCGACGTCGCTCTGGGTCAGCGCGCCCAGCTCCGCCGCGCGCGCGCGGTTGAGCAGGAAGCCGGCGGACAGCGCGCCCAGCACCTCGGGAGGCTGGGCGCCGATGGTGATGGGCACGGTGACCACCTGCAGCACGCCGCCGGTCACCGCGCGGTAGGTGGTGCGCGGCTCCGCCGGCGGCTGGCCGCCCGCCGCCAGCTTCGTCTCCGCCAGCCCGCTCTGCGCCAGCAGCCGCCCTTCGCCGTCGGACACCGCCAGCGAGTCGGCGCGCGCCTGCGCCCGGTACTCGTCCGCGATCGGCTGGACCGTCGGCGGGTCCCCCGTCTCCACCGCCGCCTTCAGCTTCGGCAGGTCGGCCACCAGCCGCGCCACGAGCGTGAGCGTCTCCGCGCGCGAGGCCAGGTGCTGCTCGAGCAGGGAGCCCGCGTCGGAGAGGCCGCGCTCCAGCTCGGCCTCCGCCTCGCCCGCGACGCGGTTGGTCACGAACTGGAGCGCGAACGCGATCGAGAGCACGGCCACGACCGCGCTGGCCAGGAAGACCCGGTTCCGCAGCGAGGCCAGGAAGGCGGAGGGCGGCCTCATCGCACGACGAAGTCGGCCTCGACCGCGCCGCCCGCGGGGACCTGGATCGCGCGCGTCTCGCGCTCCTGTCCCTCGTTCCAGGCGACCAGGCTGTAGCCGCCCGCGGGCACGCGGTCGATGCGGAAGGAGCCGTCCGGCTCGGTGACGGCGAAGTAGCGGTGCGCGAAGACGAGGATGAACGCGCTCATGTGCGAGTGGATGTCGCAGAAGACGCGCACCACGCCCGGCCGGTCGAACCGCACCGAGCGCACCTGGCTGCGCGGGTAGCGGCCGAGGTCGAAGCGCTTGGGCTTCGAGAGGGAGAACACGTTGTGGTAGGTGCTGTCCGAGTTGAGGAAGTCCACGGTCGTCCCGGTCATGATGGCCAGCACGTGCGGCACGAACGTCTGGTTGCGCTGGTCCAGGACGACGCGCGCCCGCTCCGGCTCCTCGAACGCTCCCTGCGGCGCCGCCTCCAGGTAGACGACGCTGCGGCGCCGGTCGATCGGCTCGCTCGCGCGCGGCTGGCCCAGCTCCGAGACGCTGGGCCGGCTGGGCGGCGGGGCGCTCTCGCGGCGGACGTCCACGCGTCCCCGGATGGTCCCGGGCTGCGCCTGCGCCGCACCCGCGGCGCCGAGAGCCAGCGCCGCGAGCGCGAGCACGCGTCCGACCCGCCGCAGGCGCCTCAGAACCAGATGGCCCCCTGCACGGCGATGAGGTCGTTCTCGCGCACGAAGCCGCCGTCGCGCTCGTTGTGCTGGTACACGGCCTTGAGCCGGACCTGGCGCGTGACCGCGAAGCCGAGCCCTGTCTCGATGCGCCAGACGGGCGCCTCCCAGGGGGCCGGGCCGTCGGGGCCCGTGACGTCCCCGAAGTGCACGCGGTCGTAGCGGGCGGCGACGTGGAGGCCCGGCAGCAGGACGTACTTGCCCTCGACGTACCAGGCCAGCGCGGTGAGCGTCTCGCCCAGCAGGGGCGCGCTCGCCGCCGCCGCGTCCCACCCCGTCCAGACGGCCTCGCTGCGGAGGACCCAGTGCCCGCCCGCGTATTCGACGTCGGCGCCCAGCGCGCGCTGGCGGAACGTGCGGCCGCGCGCGAACTCGGGCAGCAGCTCCCGCGCCGACTCCTCCAGGTACTCGCCCGCCGCCCCCGATGCGCCGAGGATCAGCCCGGTGGCGGGACGCCACCCCACGCGCGCCGAGACCTGCTTGCCGTCGTTGTCGTCGCGCACGCGCGGCTGGGAGAGCGTCCCCTGCGTGAGGGCCGCCGCCACCTGGAGCGACTCGCCGCCCACCCGCGCCTCGATGCCCGTGTCCCAGCGTCGGCCCGCGATCATGGGCAGCCCGGACTCGGCGGTCAGGTAGCCCTCGTAGCCCACGAGCCAGCCGTTGCCGCGCACGCGCAGCAGCTCGGCGACGCCGGGCGGCAGGACGTTCGCGCGCAGCGTCGTCAGGTACTGGTACGCGAGAGGGTCCCCGATGAGCGGGTTGTCCGCGCCGTAGCCCGCGCGCGCGAAGCGGCCGAACACGGGCGGGATCAGCCCCGCCTGCAGGTCGAACCGCTTGCCCGCCCACGGGCGCGCGCGCAGGTAGAGCGCGTAGAGCCGCGGGTTCTCCATGTTCTCCGCGCGCGCCTCGGCCAGCAGCCCGAACCGCTCGCCCGCGGCCAGCTCCACGCTGAGGCTCAGCCGCGCCTGCCGGAGCAGGTTCTGGCCGTAGTCGGAGTCGTTGAAGTAGCCGCGGTCGATCGGCGCCACGGTGCCAGTGAACTCGCCGCCGATGCGGAGCGCGGCGCGCCCGCTCGACCAGATCTCGGTCGCGCCCGCGGGGCCCGCGCACAGCAGGAGCGCCAGGACGCGCAGGGTCCTCATGCGTTCCCCGCCGGCTCGAGCACCGGATACGCGGGCTCCCACTGCATCGCCGCGACGGCGGGCGCGACCTCGTCGTCGCGCAGTGCCCGTCCGTTGCCCTGGGACAGGACCTGCCGCACCACCGCCTCGGCGACCTGCGTGGTGACGCGGCGGAGCTGGGAGACGGGCGGGAACAGGCTGCCCGCCGCCAGGTCCTCCGCGGAGACGAGCTCGGCGAGGCGCGCGGCCGCGGCGGCGAACATGCCGTCCGTGACGGTCCGTGCCTCGGCGACGAGCGTGCCCAGGCCGACGCCGGGGAAGATGAACGCGTTGTTGCCCTGCCCGATGCGCACGGTCCGTCCGCCGATCGAGACCGGGTCGAACGGGCTCCCGGCCGCCACCAGCGCGCGTCCGTCGGTCCAGCGCAGGAGATCGCCCGGCGTGGCCTCGGCCTGGCTGGTGGGGTTCGACAAGGGGAAGATCGCCGGCCGCTCGACCGCCTCCGCCATCGCGCGCACGACCTCCTCGCGGAAGGCCCCGGCGGCGCCGGACACGCCGATCAGCACCGTCGGGCGCAGCGCGCGCACGATCGCCAGCAGGTCCTGCGGCCCGCCGGGGCGCAGGCCCGCCTGGCGCGCGAGCTCCGCGGGCCATCCCAGGCCGCGCCGGAAGGGCTCGATGGCGGGCTCCTCCAGCAGCAGCCCCTGGATGTCCACCAGCGCCAGCGCGCGGAACAGCGCCTCGCCCTCGACGCCGGCCGCGCGCAGCGCGGACTGGAGCAGCCGTGCGATACCGACGCCGGCGGCGCCGGCGCCCAGGATCACGACGCGCTGGTCCGGCGGCGCGGTGCCGCTGGCGCGGCCGGACGCCAGGACGCCGGCCGCCGCCATCGCGGCCGTGCCCTGCATGTCGTCGTTGAAGGAGGGCAGGCGGTCGCGATGGCGCTCGAGCAGCGCGACCGCGTTGCCCTTGCGGAAGTCCTCCCACTGAAGCAGCGCGCGCGGGAAGAGCGAGCGCACGCCCTCCACGAACTCGTCCACCAGCGCGTCGTACGCGTCACCCCGCAGCCGCGGATGGCGCCAGCCGAGGTACAGGTCGTCGTCCAGCAGCGCCTGGTTGTCGGTGCCGACGTCGAGGCTGATGGGCAGCGTGTGCGCGGGATGGATGCCGGCGGCGGCGGTGTAGAGCGCGAGCTTGCCGACGGGGATGGCCATGCCGCCTGCGCCCTGGTCGCCCAGGCCGAGGATGCTCTCGTTGTCCGTCACCACGATGAGCCGCACGTCCTCGAAGGGCGCGTCCGCCAGCACCTCACGGACGCGGCCGCGGTGCTCGGGCGTGATCCACAGGCCGTGCGCGCGGCGGAAGATGCGGCTGTACTCCTGGCACGCGCGCCCCACCGTCGGCGTGTAGACGATGGGCAGGAACTCCTCCAGGTGGTCGGCCAGCACGCGGAAGAAGAGGATCTCGTTGCGGTCGTGCAGCGCGGCCAGGCCGATGTAGCGCTCGAGCGCGTCTGTCTTGCGCACGATGTTGCCGTAGACGCGCCGGGCCTGCTGCTCCATCGTGCTGACCGCGCTCGGCAGCAGGCCGTTCAGCCCGAACGTCTCGCGCTCCTCGCGCGTGAAGGCGGTGCTCTTGTTGTACATGGAGTGCGCGAGCAGCGCCGGCCCGCGCCAGGGCACGCGCACGACGGCGCGCCCGTCGGGGCCCACCCGCGACTCGTAGCGCTCCATGACCCGGGCATTGTCGGCCGGGCACCGTGGACTCGCAAGAACCGGCCCGTGACGGCTCGCCAATCTGTCACACCGGCAGGGCGCGGGCCGGCCGGAGACGCGCATGCTCGGTCCCGGGGTCCAGGCCGCGATCGGTGTCCCCGCCCTGGCGGTCATCGGCGGCGTCATCGGCGCCGTCAAGGGCCCCGAGCGCTGGCAGGCGGTCGAGACCCGTCGGGGCCCGAAGATGGCGCTCGAGCCTGCGTTCGACAGGGGCCCCAGCCTCCGGCTGGCGGTCTCGTTCTGAGCAGCGCCGCCAACGCCCGCCGTCAGGGCGCGAGCACGCGGAACGAGAAGCTGTCGCGGGCGACCGCGCCCCACGGGTCCGTCACGGTCGCTTCCACGACGCAGGTGCCCGGACCGGCCAGCGTGCGGAGGTCGATGTCGAACGCGTCGCCAGCACCGCCGCAAAGCCCCAGGGAGGCCCGACAGGGTCCCGTGGCGCTGACTCGGGCATGGGGGCACGCGAGGTTCATGTAGGGTGTCCAGTCGTCGGGATCGTAGGGCTCATCGCCGACGATCGAGTAGAACGTGTTCGCGGGAGCCGGATCGGGCGGACGGTGCGGACCGATCCTCACGACGGGCGAGAGGTTCGTGCCCCGGGCCGTGCCCGTCGCGCGTGTGGTCGCGCCCTGGCTGTCCGTCGCGACCACGATGGCCGTGACGTCGCCCGGCCGATCGATGGTGCAAAGCTCGGTGACGCCCGTCCCCGACGTGCAGCCCTGCCACTCGAGGCGCACGCGGTCCCCGTCGCGGTCGCGGACCTCTGCCTGGAACTCGACCGAGCATGGCCGGCCCACGCCCGGATGGCACGATTCGCCCCCGGTGAGCGTCACCGTGGGCGGATGGTTGGTCGGCATTGGCGGAGCCGGCTCCGAAGGCGTGGGCGCGGGCTGCGGCGTCGGCTGCGCGGCCACGGTCGCGGGCGTGGTCGGCGTCGCGATCGGCTCGACCGGGTTCCGGCCCTCGCAGGCGGTCAGGCTCAAGACGGCCACGGCGAACGCAGGCCGGAGTGTGTGCGACATCGCAGGGGCTCCTCTCTCGAAGGACCGTCGGCCCAGCCCACTGCAACCAGCGGGCCGCGCTCGAACCCAGGCCCGCCGCGTACTTGCGCGGCCCAGCACTCGCCCGCTCGCAAGACTGCGACGCGGGATTCGATCCGAAGCACTCCGGCCCTTCGCGCCAAGGTTGCGTCGACCGAGCGGCGAGATCCAAGCGCTTGGATTAATCCAGACAGTTGGATGGCCCCCTCCTCTACAGATCGATCTGATAACAAAGTACTTATCGACTCTGACCATCGAGGCATGCGACTTGCTCAACGCACTGCCGATCAGACCCGGCGGGCCAGACGAACGCTTGAGCGATTTCGGTAGCCGGGCGTCGCGCTGCGACATCCCGTTGAGGGGTCTGAGGCAATTTCCGGCTCGGGGTTCGAGCGAGTTAAGGAGGATCAATCCGATGAGACTCTCGCCCGGCTTGAGGGCAGCCGTGGTCGTTCTCGGCGCCCTGTTCTTGGCAGTTCCGGTCGAGGCGCAGATCACGCGTGGAGCCATCACCGGCAACGTCCGGGACACCACGGGGGCCGTCGTGCCCGGGTCGGTCGTGACGGCCACGAACGTCGACACCAACATCGCCCGCTCCGCGGTGACCGATGCGGCGGGCTTCTTCCGCATCCCGGCGCTCGACCCCGGCGTCTACACGGTGAAGGTCGTGCTGGCAGGGTTCAACACGGTCGAGTACCCGAACGTCCGCCTCGTCTCCGCGACCGAGGTGACGCTGAACGCAGAGCTCGCGGTCGCCGCCGTGGGCGAGACGATCATGGTCGTCGGCGAGGCTGCGGGGGTCGAGCTCAACAAGACCTCCGCGACCATCGGCACCACCAGCACCACTCGCCAGGCCGTCGAGCTGCCCCTCTCGGCCGACCGGAACGTCAACAATCTGATCGCCACCGCGCCCAACGTCAGCCGCGTGACCGGGCAGGGCACCTTCGCCGCCAACGGACAACGCTCGCGCAACAACAACTACATGATCGACGGCTCGGACAACAACGACATCAGCGTCACCATCTCGACCTCGCAGGTGGTGCCCGAGTCGGTGGCCGAGTTCCAGGTGCAGACGAATGCCTACAGCGTCGAGTTCGGCCGCAACAGCGGAGCACAGGTCAACGTCATCACCAAGTCCGGCTCGAACCAGTTCCGCGGCGAGGTCTGGGACTACTTCCGCACCAACGACCTCGCGTCGCTGACCAACACCGAGAAGGCGAACGGCCTCGAGGAGCCCGCCGAGTACACGCGCCACCAGGCTGGCCTCAGCATCGGCGGCCCCATCATCAAGGACAAGACGTTCTTCTTCGCGCTCTACCAGCTCGACGACGACAACCCGGCGGCCAATCCCGGCGCCACCGTCCGCATCCCGACCCAGGCCGGCTTCGCGGCCCTGGCGGGCGTCCCGTTGCGGCCGGGCCAGTCGGCCGGGAGCCGGCAGGCCGTGCTGGACCGCCTGGGCTTCCTGTCGGACGTGTACGCGCAGGACCCGACCTTCCGGAACCTGTCCAACGTGCTGGTGAACGGCGTGCCGATCCAGACCGGGCAGACCAACGTCAACATCGTCAATCCGAGCCGGTACCACACCTTCAACGGCCGCATCGACCACCGGCTGACCGAAAACGACAGCATCACGCTGCGCGCGTACTACAACAAGCGCCAGGACGTGAACGCGATCAGCAACTGCAACTTCGGCGCGACCTTCTGCGGGAGCCAGGACCTGAACGACACCAACCTGGCGGCGAGCCACACCCGCATCTTCAGCGCCAACGTGGTGAACGAGTTCCGCTTCTCGTGGGTGAAGCGTGACCTGACCTTCCCCGAGAACGACCCCACCAGCCCGACCGCGCTCATCAGCGGCCTGTTCACGATCGGCGGCCTGTCGAACTTCCCGCAGGGCCGCATCACCGACTCCTTCCAGTTCAACGACACCGCCACCTGGACGACGGGGCGCCACACCCTGAAGTTCGGCGTGGACATCCGCTACAACAAGGCCTACAACCAGTCCGACTTCAACTCGAAGGGCAACTTCACCTTCAACAACCTGCAGGACTACATGAACAACTCGGCGTTCAACGTCCAGCAGGCGTTGCAGACGGCCAGCTGGGACGCGCGCCAGTGGCAGAACGCCTTCTACATCCAGGACAACTTCCGTCCGACGCCGGAGCTGACCCTGAACCTGGGCCTGCGCTACGAGCTGTCGACCGTCCCGCTCGGCATGTTCGGCGCGACGGATCCGCAGAGCCTGGCCGCCGAGGTGCCGCCCGAGGTCAAGAAGGACACCAACAACTGGGCGCCGCGCGTGGGCTTCAACTGGTCGCCGCGCTCGTCGAACCAGCTCATCGGGGACGGCAAGACCGTCATCCGCGGCGGCTTCGGCATCGGCTACGACGTGCTCTTCTACAACCTGCTCACGGTCAACGGGTCGAACTTCCCGCGGGTCAACACGGCCAGCGTCAACAACGTGAACGACCTCTACCCGAACCTCCTGCAGGCGGGCGGCACGCCCGTGTTCAACCCGCTCAACGCCTGGACGAACTCCCCCGAGGACACCCAGAACCCCGACTCGAAGTTCTGGAGCTTCTCGATCGGCCGTGACGTCGGCGACTTCGTGCTGGAGGCGGGTTACACCGGCAGCAGGTCCGGCCACGGCATCAACCAGATCCACGCCAACCCCAGCGTGCTGACTCCGGCGCAGGCGGCGCTGGTGGCGTCGACCCGGAACCCCAACGCCATCCCCAGCGTCCAGTCGCGCCGCGTGTTCCCCCAGTTCGGCGTGCGCACCCTGATCCCCGCCTACGTCGGGCCCGCCGGCAACGACGTCGAGGCGCGCAGCGAGTACAACGGCGTGTACTTCTCCGCCATCAAGCGGATGTCGCACGGCCTGCAGTTCGGCGCGTCCTACACCTACAGCAAGTTCATGAGCAACAACGACGCGTCGCTGGGCGAGACCGGCACGGACGGCTCCAGCCAACGGCCGCAGAGCATGTTCAACTACGAGGCGGAGTGGAGCCGGTCGCAGTTCGACGTGCCGCACCGCCTGGTGGTGAACTACCTCTACGAGATCCCGGGCCCGAAGTCGGGCATCCTGAAGCACATCCTGGGCGGGTGGCAGGTCTCGGGCATCACCGCCTACCAGTCGGGCCGCGTGTTCACGATCGGCACCGGGGTCGACTCCAACGGCGACGGCACCACCGGCTCCGACCGCCCCAACATCAACGGCTCCTGCGGCGTCACCTGGGACTCCGACCACCGGAACTTCACCAACGACGGCTGCTACAGCGTCCCGCTCGGCACCAACAACCTGCCGCTCGCCAACAGCCTCGGCGACGGCAGCGCTCCGCGGAACAACGAGCGGTTCGCCCCCTACTGGACCACCGACCTCAGCGTCCTGAAGCGCTTCTACGTGCTGGGAGAGCGGCAGCTCATCGTTCGTGCCGACGCGTTCAACGCCTTCAACCAGGACAACTACGGAGCGAGCACGAACCTGAGCACCGCCATGACCAACATGACCAGCGCGAGCTTCGGCCAGAACCCGGGTGGCACCACCGCCAACGGCTGGGGCCGACGCATCATCACGCTGAGCGCGAAGTTCGTCTTCTAGCCAAGCGGCCCTGGAGGCGGCTCGCGGTCGCGCGAGCCGCCCCTTGGCCGGGGGCGCTCCCGTTCGCGGGGGCGCCCTCTCTCTTCGGGGTCGACGCGGCGGCGGAGGGGCAGCTCCTTCGAGGGTGCGTGAGCGCCGCCCCGCGAGAATGGAAGGTCACGGGCATGCCCTTCGCGACACCGGCCTCCTTCGCCGCGTTCGTCCTGCTGGCCGCGGCGCCGCCGGCGGCGACGCCCCAGGGCCCGCAGGTCTTCGGGACGAGCGCGGACCTCGTGGTGATCGACCTGGTCGCCATCGACGCCAACGGACGCCGGGTGGACGACCTGCGCCGGGACGAGATCACGATCCTCGAGGACGGCAAGCCCCAGCGCATCGAGCGGGTCCGCTTCGTCGCGGCCGTCGCGCGGCCGGCGGACGAGTCCCTGCCGGCCCCTTCGCCCGCTGCCGGGAGCGACACTAAGGCGGCGCCCGCGGACACGGCCGCGAACGCCCCGTTGAGCCTGGTCGTGGTGGTGGACCTGGCCGGCCTCCCGCTCGAGCTGCTGGTCCCCACCCGCGCCGCGATCGTGTCGATGGCGCGCGGCGGGCTCGACCCCGGGACGCGGCTCATGCTCGTGTCGCTGGAGCGGGGCCTGCGCGTCCGGCAGTCCTTCACCGACGACGTGGACCGCTTCGTGGCGGCGCTCGACACGCTCAAGCCCACGGCCGCGAGCGAGGAGGCGGCGCTGTCGGACCTGGTGGATCAGGTCGAGCGCATCTGCGACGGCACGACGGGCGCCGACAAGAACGCGGCCGGAGTCGCGCGCGCGTACGTCGAGGACGTCCGGCTCGGCCTGACGACCACCACCGAGGGCCTCGGCGCCCTGGCCCGGTACCTGGCGCCCATCCCCGGCCGCAAGCACGTCGTCCTCTACTCCGCCGGGTACCCGATGCAGCCGCAGTCCATCGCGGCCTCGGTGGTGGAGGCGTTCTGCGGCAGCGGGTCCGCCATGGGCTCCGGGCGCTCGGCGATGCAGGCCGGTCCCTCCGAGGCGCACACGGCGCTCCGGGTCGGGGCGCAGTTCGACTCGAACGGCCTGCTGCGCGCGCTGGTCGACGAGGCCAACCGGTCCCAGGTCTCGGTGTACACGGTCGACGCGCGCGGGCTCGTCAGCGACGCGGTGCCCGGCTCCCAGCGCGTGCCCAGCCGGCTCATCCGGCTGGGCGCCGCGCAGCACATCCGGCAGCGCGCCGTGCGCGAGCCGCAGGACATCCTCTACTCGATCGCGGACGGCACCGGCGGCACCGCATCCATCAACACCAACGACCTGGCGCGAGGCATGCAGGCTGCGGCCAGGGACGCGAGCGGCTACTACCTGATCGGTTACGCCCCGCCCGGCGGGCGCAAGGAGGGCCGCTTCTACCCCATCGAGCTCAAGGTCTCGCGCCCCGGCCTCCACCTGCGCTACCGGCGGGGGTACGAGTGGCTGAGCGACCTGACGCGCACGGAGCGCGCGCTCGCCGCCGCGCTGCGCTTCCCCGACCTCTACGCCGCGGAGGGCCTCGGGATCGATCCCTGGGTCGAGGCCGGCCAGCTCAACGTCGCCGTGATGCTCCCGACGAACATCCTCGACTTTCGCGCGGAGGGCGGCCAGTACTTGAACGAGATCGCGGTGCAGGCGCTGCTGCGCGACGACCAGGGCCGGACGGTGGGGGAGCGCTACCTGTTCGCCAAGTCGATCGCGATGAAGCTGCCGGAGGAGCGCTACGCCGACCTGCGCACGCGGCCGAGCGTCGAGGTCGCGAACCAGGCGCCCGCGCCGAAGAAGGGCCGCTACCAGCTCACCGTCGTCGCCCGCCACAGCGGAGGGCGCCTGGCGACCGCGACCGTGGACTTCGACGTGCCCTGACGCGCAACGCGCTCGCGCGTTCGCGGCTTCGCGGCGCGAGATCGACCGGACGGGATACACTCCGCGCATGTTCTCGGTGCGCCACATGGGGGTGGTCGCGCTGGCCGGCACGCTGGGCGTGGCGGTGCTCGGCCTGCTCTGCTTCGTCGGGCTGCTCGTGCTGCGCTTCCAGAGGCGCGGCGCGGCCCGCTCGTGGGCCGCGCCCGGCGCGATCGCGCTGTGCCTGCTGCCGCTCGCGGCGGGGATCGGCTGCGCGGGGCTCATCCTGCGCTCGGTGCTGGAGGGGATGGCCCTGACGGGAAGCGGCGGGGTGGCTGCGATCGCCGCGGGCTCGGTGGAGACGCTGGTGCCGCTGGTGGTGGGCCTGGTCGCGGCGGCGCTCCTCACGGGGTCCGCTTTCCTGACGACGGCGGTCGGCAGCTCGAGGTCGTCCGCTCCGGACGCGAGCGTACTCGCCGGCTGGGTGCTGCTCGGCATCTCGCTCGTCCTGGTCGTCCTCCTGGGCGGCTTCGTTGCGTTCTTCCTGTCGACGCTCGCGTGGCTCAACGGGTCGTCCCCCGACCCGGCGGCGCTGGCGTCCCGGCTCGGCGTATTGCTTGCCAGCGCGCTCGGACTCGCGGTCCTGACGCTCGTGGCCGCCATCGCGTCGGCTGTCATGGCGCCGCGCGGGCCCGCGGGCCGCGGCATGATGGTCGCGTCACTCGGGTCGCTCGCCTTCTGCGGCCTGCTGTCCTGCGCCGGCCTGTGGGCGACGTGGTCGCAGTGGCAGTCGCTGAATCGCACGGCCATGACCGGCCTGCGCGACGGCGAGATGCCGGAGGCTCTTCCGGAGCCGATCCTGGAGGAGCCGGCCGCGACCCCGATGCCGCCACCGCCACCGCCGCCGCAGCACGACATTCCCCATCCGGACGATCCGCGCCCGAAGCCCCGAGAAGTCAGCCCGCCCAAGGGGCGGGTCTACCGGGTCGGCGGCACGATCAAGGA
>JAICEW010000145.1 GCA_025923995.1 Vicinamibacteria bacterium
AGATGGGCACCACCGCGTGTCCCTGGCCTTCCAGCACCTCGACGACGTGCCGCCCGACCCGTCCCGTTGCTCCCGCCACCGCGATCTTCATGGCCGTCCTCCTCCTCACTCCATGACGAAATCGCGTGGCGGCCCGTGACACGCGGGGCGGGATGTCACAATGGACGAGGGCCGTTCGTCTTCTCCCTGATGCCCGAACACGCAAGCGTGCCCGCCCAGGGCACACCGGAAACGGAGCACGCGTCCTATCGGCGCCTGGCCTTCGCGATCGCCTACCGGATGGTGGGCAGCGTCGCGGAGGCGGAGGACATCGTCCAGGAGGCGTTCCTGCGCCTCCACCGGACGCGCCAGGAAGGCACGGTCGTCGAGTCCCCCAAGGCCTTCCTGGCCGCCGTCGCCACGCGGCTGGCCATCGACCATCTGCGTTCGGCCCGCGTGCGCCGCGAGTCCTACGTCGGGACGTGGCTGCCGGAGCCCGTGATCGGGGAGGAGGAGCCTGCCATGGCCCGCCAGGTGGAGCTGGCCGGGTCGCTGTCGATGGCCTTCCTGCTGATCCTGGAGGCGCTGACGCCGGTCGAGCGTGCGGTGTTCCTCCTGCACGAGGTCTTCGACTACTCGTATGGCGAGATCGCGGGCGTCGTCGGCAAGACCGAGGAGAACTGCCGGCAGATCCTCACACGCGCGAAGCGGCACGTCGGGGCGGGGAAGCACCGCTTCGATGCGTCTCCCGCCCAGCGGGAGGAGATCGCCGGGCGCTTCTTCGCGGCCTGCCAGCGGGGCGAGCTGGACGGCTTCGTGGAGCTGCTGGCGGCGGACGCCGCGTTCTACGGCGACGGCGGAGGCAGGGCCACCGCGGTGACGCGTCCGGTCCTGGGCGCCGACCCGGTGGCACGGCTCCTGGCGGGGATCTTCGGCAAGCTCGCGTTGAAGGGTCTGCGGATGGTGCGCGTGGAGGTCAACGGCCAGCCGGGCGCCAAGGTGCTCGATGCCGAGGGGCGGATCGTGAGCGTGGTGGCGCTCGACATCGAGGGTGGAGCGGTGCGGTGCGTGCGGTCCGTCGTGAACCCCGAGAAGCTGCGCCACCTGGGCCCTGTTTCGGACCTGCTGACGCTGCCGCTGCGCACCCGCGAGGAGGGATGATGAACGGCTCGGAGACGTCGCGCATCGCCGACCAGCTCCGTCGCGCTTTCGAGGGTGAGGCGTGGCACGGGCCCGCGGTGCTCGAGATCCTGGACGGCCTGACGGCCGCGGGCGCCGCGGCGAGGCCGCTGACGGGCGCCCACAGCATCTGGGAGATCGTGCGGCACATCGCGGTGTGGGACGACGCGGCCCGGCGCCGCCTGGCGGGCGAGGTCGTGCAGCCTTTGCCGCACGAGGACTGGCCCGACGTTGGCCCGACCACCGCCGGGGCCTGGGAGCGCACGATCGAGGCGCTGAAGCAGACCCACGACGCGCTGGTGCGAGCCGTGGCGGCCTGCCCGGACGCGCGCCTGCTGGAGAAGACGCCCGGCAAGGACCCCGACTACTACACGCTCTACTACATGCTGCACGGGATCGTGCAGCACGAGCTCTACCACGCGGGGCAGATCTCCCTACTGAAGAAGGCACTGGCGTAGGGAAGCGAAACAGCTCCCTGCGGAGCAGTAGCCGTCACGCGCTCGCCTTCAGTGTCAAAAGACGTCACGGACCCGAAAGATGTCCGTACCTGACCGGACTCCCGAGGATGATCGAGCGTCTGATACAGACGGAGGATCCGACATGCATTGCTGGCCGGTCACCCTAAGGACCTGCGGCCCGGTACCGCCCCTGGGCGACGTGCCTGAGGTGGCGACCTCGCCACCCGTCCACAAGCGCCAGGTCGCGGTGCAGTACCTTCACGCGGCGAGCAGGAGCAGCGATGGGCGTGAGCGCGCGCGCCTGCGCCGCCGCGCGGCGGACCTGATCCTGGCCCGCTAGTCCGCGCGCTTCTGGAGGTCGTCGAGCACGGCGTCGAACGCGTGGAAGCCGCTGCGCGTCGCGATCCACTCGGCCGCCAGGACGGCGCCCAGCGCGAACCCGCGGCGGGAACGCGCGCGGTGCTCCAGCAGGATCTCGTCGCCGCCCGAATCGAAGCCGACCGTGTGGTCGCCGACGATCCCGCCCGCGCGCACCGACGCCACGTTGAACTGCGGGCCACCGAGCGCCTCCGGGCCGAGGGAGGTGATGGCCTCACGTCGAGGCCCGCCCGACGACGCGACGATGTCGGCCAGGACGCGTGCCGTGCCCGACGGGGCGTCCTTCTTCTTCCGATGGTGCCGCTCGAGCACGTAGGGGTCATAGTCCGCGAAGCGGGCCATGAGCGCGGCCGCCTCGCGCACGATGCGGTAGAACAGGTTCATCCCGACCGAGAAGTTCGAGCCGTACACGAGCCCGCCGTCCGCCTCCTCGACGCGCTTGCGAACCTCGTCGCGCTGCGCGTCCCAGCCGGTCGTGCCCACCACGTAGCGGGCGCCCGCGGCCAGCGCGCGCGTGACGTTCGGCACCACCGCGTCCGCCGCGGTGAAGTCGATGCCGACGGGGCAGCCGGCGGGGAAGCCGCCCCCCCGGAGCACGGGGACTGGGGAGTGTCCGCGCTCGCGCAGCACGGCGTCCACCTCGCGGCCCATCTGCCCGTGACCGGCGAGCGCCACGTTCATGCGCGCCCCTTCTCGAAGAACTCGCGGTGCAGGCGGCGCACCGCGCTCTCGGCCTTGTCCTGCGCCACCACGAACGACAGGTTCACGTCGGAGGCCCCGAAGGAGATCATCACGACGTTGATGTCGCCCAGCGCGCCGAACATGCGCGCGGCCAGGCCGGCCTGGCGCACGAAGCCCTGGCCGACCAGCGACACGATCGCCATCCCGCGCAGCACTTGCACCTCGCCCAGCGGCGCCAGGTCGGCCTCGATCGCGGGCAGCCGCTCGGCGTCGTCGACGGTGAGCGAGATCGAGACCTCGGACGTCGCGATCAGGTCGACAGGCGTGCGGTGGCGGTCGAACACCTCGAACACGCGCGCGACGAACCCGTAGGCCATCAGCATCCGCGGCTGCGCGATCAGGATGACCGAGATGCCCTTCTTGAAGGCGATGGCGCGCGCGCCGCCCTCGGGCTGGCTCGTCCGTTCGGTGATCAGCGTGCCGGGTGCTTCGGGGTTGAGCGTGTTGAGGATGCCGACCGCGATGCCCTTCTCCACGGCCGGCTTGATGGTGGCCGGGTGGAGCACCTTGGCGCCGAAGTACGCGAGCTCCGCGGCCTCGGCGAAGCTCACCTCCGGCAGCACCTTGGCGGTCGTCACGACCCGCGGGTCCACCGTCAGCATGCCGTCGACGTCCGTCCAGATCTGGATGGCCTCGGCCGGCAGCGCGGCGCCGATCACCGACGCCGAGTAGTCGGACCCGCCGCGGCCGAGCGTCGTCGTGATCCCCTCGCGCGTGGCGGCGATGTAGCCGGGCAGGACCGGCACCTGGCCCTCCTTCACCAGCGGCAGCAGCGTCTGCCGCACGCGGGCCTCGGTCTCGTCCGGGAGCGGCAGGGCGCGCCCGAACGAGTCGTCGGTGACGAGCACGCCGCGCGCGTCCACGGCCCGGGCCGAGAGGCCCTGCTCGTTCATGGCGGCGGCGACGATCTCGTGCGAGAGCCGCTCGCCCATGGCGGAGATGGCGTCGAGCGACCGGGGGCTCAGCTCGCCCAGGTTGTGCACGCCGACGTAGAGCGCGCTCAGCTCCGCCAGCACGGCGCTGATGTGGTTGAAGAGGGCGAGGCGCGCATCGCCCGCCGTGGTGAGCTCGGTCGCCACCTCGCGATGGCGGGTCTTGAGCTCCAGCACGATCTCCTCGGGGCCGGGCTTGCGCTCGAGAGCCAGGCCCGCTCCGCGGATCAGCAGGTCGGTGACGCCCGACAGGGCGGACACCACCACCACCGGGCGAAGCGAGGCCCGCTCGCGGACGCGCTCGACCACGCCCCGGATGCGCTCGGCGGACCCGACGGAGGTCCCGCCGAACTTCATCACGATCACGGCAGCAGGCCCCGCTCGCGCAGCAGCTCGGCGTTCAGGATGGCGGCCCCCGCGGCGCCGCGGATCGTGTTGTGGACGAGCGCCTCCAGCTTGAGCTGGAACAGGCCGTCCTCGCGCACGCGGCCCACCGAGACCGCCATCCCGCCCTCGCGGTCGCGGTCCAGGCGGGGCTGCGGGCGGTCGGGCGCGTCCAGGACGTGGATCGGCGCGCGCGGCGCGCTCGGTAGCTCCTTGTCCTGGGGCTCGCCGCGGAACCCCGCCAGCGCGCGCTTCGCGTCGGCCGCGGAGGCCTTCGAACGGAGGCGGGCGAAGATGGCCATGGTGTGCCCGTCGCTCACCGCCACCCGATGGACCGAGGCCGAGAGCGTGAAGTCCGCGGGCGTGAACGCACCGGCCGCGAAGCGGCCCAGGATCTTGCGCGGCTCCGCCTCGATCTTCTCCTCCTCGCCGCCCCCGATGTAGGGGATCACGTTGTCGGCCACGTCCAGCGAGGCCACTCCGGGATAGCCCGCGCCCGAGAGGGCCTGGAGCGTGACGACGGCCGCCGACTCCAGGCCGAACGCGCGGTCCAGCGGGGCGAGGGCCATGGCCAGTCCGATCACGCTGCAGTTGGGGTTGGTGACGACGTACCCGGCGCCGGTGCGCTTGCGCTGGACGGCGAGCGCGTCCAGGTGGTCGGGGTTGACCTCGGGGATGAGCAGCGGCACGTCGTCCGCCATGCGATGGTTGCGAGCGTTGGAGACGACCGCGTGGCCGCGCGCGGCCAGGCGGGCCTCCAGCTCGCCCGCGACGCTCGAATCGAGGCCGGAGAACTGGATCGGCGCCGAGAGCGCGTCCTCGGGGCCGCGCACCGTCATCGAGGCCACGCGCTCGGGAAGGGGGGTCGCCAGGCGCCAGACGCACGCCTCGCGGTAGCTCTTGCCGGCCGAGCGGTCCGACGCGAGCAGCTCCGCCACCTCGAACCAGGGATGGTCCGCGAGGAGCTGGATGAAGCGCTGTCCCACGGCGCCCGTCGCGCCCAGGACTCCGACCGGGATCTTCTGGGTCATGGCCTGAATAGAAAAGGCGCGCTGCACCGGGCGCGCCGCCGGGAATCTTATTGTAGTTCGCGCGCGCCCGCTCGGCGGCGGGGCCTCGTATGACGCGAACGGGCGGTAGAATCCAGGCGCATGGCGGTCATGCTCTACGATCGGGCGACGCTGGAGCAGGCAGAGGACCGGCTCGCACCCTACGGGATGCGCAGCGCGCAGAGCCGCGGGCGCCGCTACCCCGAGGAGGAGCACCCTCTCCGCACCCGCTACCAGCGGGACCGCGACCGCGTCGTCCACAGCTCGTCCTTCCGCCGGCTCGAGTACAAGACGCAGGTCTTCGTCAACCACGAGGGCGACAACTACCGCACGCGCCTCACGCACAGCCTGGAGGCGGCGCAGATCGGCCGCACCGTCGCGCGGACGCTGGGCCTCAACGAGGACCTGACCGAGACGCTCGTGCTCGGGCACGACCTGGGCCACACGCCGTTCGGCCACTCGGGCGAGAAGGCCATGGACGAGCTGATGCGCGACCATGGCGGCTTCGAGCACAACCGCCAGACGCTGCGCATCCTGGAGCTGCTGGAGCGCCGCTATCCCGAGTTCCCTGGCCTGAACCTCACCTGGGAGGTGCGCGAGGGCATCATCAAGCACCAGCCGGAGAGCGACGCCCGCGCGCCCGCCGAGTACGCGCCGGGCGAGGCGCCCACGCTGGAGGCGCAGCTCGTCGACTTCGTGGACGAGATCGCATACAACAACCACGACATCGACGACGGCCTCACCTCCGGCCTGATCACGGTCGAGCAGATCCGTTCCGTCCGGCTGTTCCGCGAGGCCCACGACGCGGTCTCGGGCCGCGGCCTGGAGGACGACCGCCTCGTGCGGCACCAGGTGGTGCGCCACATCATCGACCGCTGCACGCGGGCCCTCCTGGCCGCGACCCTGGCCCAGCTCGCGGACGCCCGCGTGGGCTGCGTCCCTGACGTGCGGCAGGCGGGACGGCGGCTGGTCGGCTACGACCCCGAGATGGCCGCCATGGTGCGCGAGCTCAAGGACTTCCTCTACCGCAACATGTACCGCCACTACCGCGTGGTGCGCATGGGCGACAAGGCGGGCCGCATCCTGCGCGACCTGTTCGGGGTCTACGCGGGCGAGCCGCTCCAGCTTCCGCCGCGGCACCAGGCGCGCATCCCCCAGGAGGGCATCCACCGCGTCGTGTGCGACTACCTGGCGGGCATGACGGACCGCTTCGCGCTGGACGAGCACCGCAAGCTGTTCGACCCGCTGGTCCGCGTCTGACCGCGCGCGCATGACCGTCACGCTGGCGCTGCTCGCGGTCTACGCGGGCCTGCTGGTGGCCGCCGGCCTCTACGTGTCGCGGCGCGTGCGCGGGAGCGGGGACTTCTTCGTGGCCGGGCGGCAGCTCTCCACCGGCCTCGTCTTCACGACGCTCCTCGCCGCCAACATCGGCGCCGGCTCGACCGTGGGCGCGGCCGGGCTCGCGTACCGGCACGGGCTGTCCGCCTGGTGGTGGTCGGGTTCCGCCGCGCTGGGCTGCGTGCTCCTGGGGCTGGTGGTCGCTCCGCGGCTCCACCGCCTGGCGGCGGAGCGGGGCTTCCTCACGGTCGGCGACTACCTCGAGGCCCGTTTCGACCGCTCGGTCCGGGGGCTCATCGCGGCGATCCTCTGGGTGGGCACGCTGTCGATCCTGGCCGGTCAGCTCATCGCGATGGCGTGGGCGCTCGACGTCGTCGCGGGCCTGCCCAAGCCCGTCGGCTGCCTCGTGAGCGGCCTGGTGATGATCGCCTACTTCAGCGCGGGCGGCCTGCTGGCGGCCGCGTGGGTGAACCTGCTGGAGCTGGCGGTGCTGGTCGTCGGCTTCCTGGTCGCGGTGCCCTTCGCGTGGAGCGCCGCGGGCGGCTGGGCGGGCCTGCGGGCAGCGGGCGGGGCGGACCCGTCCTACGGCAGCTTCTTCGGGATGGACGGCGCGCTCCTGCTGGGCCTGTTGGTGACGTTCGTGCCGTCGTTCGCGGTGTCACCGGGCCTGGTGCAGAAGACCTACGGGGCGCGCGCCGCGTCGTCGGCGCGCGCGGCCGTGCTCTGGAACGCGGCCGTGCTGGCCGCCTTCGCGTTCGTGCCCGCCCTGCTCGGCATGGCGGCCCGGGCCACGCGACCCGATCTCGACCACCCGGAGCTGGCGCTGCCGAAGCTGCTGGCGGAGGTGCTCCCGCCCTGGATCGGCGGCCTGGGCCTGGCCGCGCTGTTCGCCGCGGAGATCTCGACTGCCGACGCGGTCCTCTTCATGCTGTCGACGTCGCTCAGCCAGGACCTGTACAAGAGTTTCGTCGACCCCGGGGCCGACGACGCGCGCCTGCTGCGCGTCGGCCGCTTCACCGCGGTGGGCGCGGGCCTGCTGGGGATCGGCCTGGCGCTGGCGCTGCCCTCCGTCGCGGACGCGCTCAAGGCGTTCTACGGCGTCATGACCGTGGCGCTCTTCGTGCCGCTGCTGTGGGGTCTGCTCGACCGGCGGGCGGGCGCGCGCGCCGCGCGGGCGGCGGTGGTGGCCGCGGTCGTGGTCACGACGCTCTCCCTGTGGGCGCTCGCAGGCCACGCCGCGCGGGCCTGGCTGCCGTTCGCCGCCGGGATGGCGGCCGCCGTGGCGGCGTTCGGCATGGGCTCGATGCTTGACAGCCGGCGGCCTGCTTCCTAGCATGCGCGCAACTCCGTCAGCGCAAGGCCCCCGGGAACAGTCCATGCGGCGTCGTCCGCCGCGAGAGGAGTGGCCATGACCTGTCCGCAGTGCCAGCTGCCCAACCCCGTCGGCACCTCGTATTGCGCGCGCTGCGGCACGCCCCTCGCGGGCGGGCCAAGCGTCCCGACCGGCGCCCGGAGCGCCGGGGGCGGTGGGGGCGGCGGCTCCAAGACGCTGCTGACCGTGATCATCGTCGTGGTGGTGGCCCTGGTGGGATGCGCGGGCATCGGCATCATCGCGGCCATCGCCATCCCGTCGCTGCTGCGTGCGCGCGTCTCGGCCAACGAGGCGGGCGCCATCGGCGACATCCGCAGCGTCATCTCGGCCGAGGCGGCGTACGCGAGCTCGAACGCGGGCTACTACGACACGCTGGAGTGCCTGGGGACGCCCGCGGGCTGCATCCCCGGCTACAGCGGCCCCACGTTCCTCGACCCCCCGCTGGCGACCGGGATGGACAAGAGCGGGTACAAGCGCCGCTTCCATCCGGGCGCGCCGCCGAGCGAGGAAGGCGGCTCGCAGCGGTCCCCGTCCAGCATGTCGACGTTCGCCTACACGGTGGTGCCGATCCAGCCCGGACGGACGGGCGTCCGCGGCTTCTGCGGCGACTCCTCCGGCAGGATCTGCTACACCCTCGACGGAAGCGAGCCGCCGGTCGAGAACGGCGAGTGCGCGCAGACCTGCCAGATGCTGCGCTAGGAGAGCACCAGGTTGTCGATCAGGCGGGCCCGGCCGACGAAGACCGCCATCGAGAGCAGCGCCGGGCCCGCGAGCACGTCCAGCTCGCGGAACGTGAGGGGGTCGGCCACGCTGACGTAGTCGACGCGCGCCCGCGGCTCCTCCGCGAGGACGCGGCGCATGGCCTCGCGGAGGGCGTCGGCGCGGCGCTCGCCCTGCTCCCAGAGAGCGCGCGCGGCCACCAGGGCGCGGTGCACCACCGGCGCCGCGCGCCGGTCGTCCGGATCGAGGTAGCTGTTGCGGCTGCTCAGCGCGAGTCCGTCGGGCTCGCGGACGGTGGGGCAGCCCACGATCTCGACCGGCACGTCCAGGCCGCGCACGATCGCGCGGATCACGCCCAGCTGCTGCGCGTCCTTCTGCCCGAAGTAGGCGCGCGTCGGCTGCACGATGTTCAGGAGCTTCAGCACGACCGTGGCCACGCCGCGGAAGTGGCCCGGGCGCCGCTCTCCTTCGAGGGGCTGCGCGACGTCTCCCGGGTCGACGCTCGCCCCCGGCCCGTGCGGGTACATGTCCTCGACCGTCGGCACGAAGAGCAGGTCGCAGCCCGCGCGCTCCAGCAGGGTCCGGTCGCGCTCCAGGTCGCGCGGGTAGCGGGAGAGGTCCTCCGCGGGGCCGAACTGCGTCGGGTTGACGAAGAGGCTGACGGCGACGCGGTCGTTGTCGCGCCGGGCCTGGTCGACGAGCGAGACGTGGCCGGCGTGCAGGTAGCCCATGGTCGGGACCAGGCCCACCGACCCGGCCTGGGCGGCGCGCCAGGCGCGCACGTCCGCCACCCGTGCGACCTCCTTCACGACGACGCCGCCGCCAGCTCGCGCTCGCGCACCTCGTGCGCGAGCCACGCGTTCACGGGGGTGGCGATGCCGAGGCGGAGCCCTTCGCGGGCGATCGCGCCGTTCAGGAACTCGATCTCGGTCGAGGCGTGGCGCGCCAGGTCCTGCCGCATGGAGGACCGGTTGCCCGCGGTGCGCCGCGCGACCGCGAGCGCGTCCTCGGCCGCGTCCCCCGGCAGCGCGACGCCCGCGGCGCCGGCGACCGCGGCCACCTCCCGAGCGGCGCGCTCGACCAGCAGCCGCCGGGCCGGGTCGTCGAGCACGGCGCCGTTGTCGACGTCGAGCAGCGCCGTGAGCGCGTTCAGCGCGCAGTTCACCGCGAGCTTGCGCCATGCGTGCGGCCGCAGGTCCGACACGGTCTCCGCGTCGATCCCGCAGGCGCGCAGCGCGTCGGCGAAGGGTGCGACGCGCGGGTGACTCTCGAGCACGACACGCCCGGGGAACGCGCGCACGCGTCCGGGACCCACTAGCGTCGCGCCCAGGTCGGTGACGCCGGCGGCGACCCGGCCCGGTCCCACGGCGGCCTCCAGCAGCCCGCGCACGCCCAGGCCGTTCTGGAGCGTCAGGACGACGCCTTCGGCTCCGGCCGCGCGCGCCGCCACGGGGGCGACGGCCGTGGTGTGCTGGGCCTTGACGAGGACGAGGACGACGTCGGCCCGTCCGGGGAGGGACTCGACCGGCCCGGCCGCCACCGGCACCGGCTCCTCGCCTTCGATCCAGGCGCCGGGCGCGCGCAAGGCGTCGAGGGCCGGGCTCCAGGTGCCACCGACGGCCACGGCGTGCGCGCGCCCGAGGCGGGCGGCGAAGAAGGTGGCCAGCGCGCCGGTCCCCAGGATCGTGACGCGCAGGTGGGGCTGGCTCAACGGGCGCGGGCCTGCACCGGCCGCGGCCGCCGCTCGCCCGCGCCGGCGCGGAAGGTGTCCCACTCCTCGTCGGCCATCGTGTACGACTCCTCGGACGTCGGGAAGGCGCGCGATTCCACGTCGCGGCGATAGGCCTCGACGGCGCGCGTCACGGTAGCACCCAGCTCGGCGTAGCGGCGCACGAACTTCGGCGTGTGCCCGCTGGTGAGCCCGACCAGGTCGTGGAGGACGAGGATCTGCCCTGAGGTGCCCGGCCCGGCGCCGATGCCGATGGTCGGCACGTGGACCTTCTGCGTGATGAACGCGGCCAGCCGGTCCGGCACCGCCTCCAGCACGATCGAGAAGCAGCCTGCGTCCTCCAGCGCGCGTGCGTCGTCGAGCAGCGCCTGCGCCTCGTCCGCGCGCTTGCCCTGCACGCGGAAGCCGCCCAGCGCGTTCGCGCGCTGGGGCGTGAGGCCGATGTGCCCCTGCACGGGGATGCCGGCGCGCACGATGGCGCGGATGGTGGGCACGAACGCCTTGCCGCCCTCCAGCTTCACCGCGTCCATGCCGCTCTGGGCCAGGAAGCGCCCGGCGTTGCGCACGGCCTCCGCCTCGTCGGCCTGGTAGCTGAGGAACGGCAGGTCGCCGATGAGCAGCGCGCCCCTGGCGCCGCGGCTCACGGCGCGCGCGTGGTGGAGCATCTCCTCCATCGTCACCGACAGCGTGTTGGGATGGCCCAGCACGACCATGGCCAGCGAGTCGCCGACCAGGATGCCGTCGACGCCGGCGGCATCGACCGCGCGGGCGGTCGGGAAGTCGTAGGCGGTGACGAGCGAAAGTGGCTCGCCGCGGCGATGCTTGTCGCGGAAGGTGAGGACGGTGGTCTTGGGCCGCTCGTCGCGGGGAGGCTCGGCGGAACGCGCGCTCATCGCCAACTCCTTCGGGAGCCCTTGGTCGGCTCGCCTCACGAACCGGCGTCGTCGGAATCGTGCGGATGGCGAGAGGGCTGCCCTGGCAGCGTCCCGGTCCGCTCACGGATCCAGGCGACGGGCGGTTCGATTCGGCGCGCGCGACGTCTCCCGTGCTCGCCGCCCTCACGGGGTCGACGGCACGAGAAAAGCGTAGCATGCGCGCGGCGGCCGTCAAGGCCGATCCCGAGGTGATCCATGGACGCTCCCTCGCTGGGCCGTCGGTCCTTCGCGCTCTCGCTGGCGGGCCTGGCCGTCCCGATCGTCACCGAGGCGTCGCGCGAGGCCGCGCCCGGCGCGGCTCCCGCCGGGGGCCTCACGGACGTGCCCGGCCTCGCGGTCGGCCACTTCACCGACACGCGCCGGCCGACCGGCTGCACGGTCGTGCTGGCCGAGGAGGGCGCGACGTGCGGCGTCGACGTCCGCGGGGGGGCGCCGGGCACGCGCGAGACCGAGCTGCTCGATCCCGTCAACATGGTGCCCGTGGTGCACGGCCTCCTGCTTTCGGGCGGGAGCGCGTTCGGGCTGGACGCGGCCTCAGGCGTCGTGCGGTACCTCGAGGAGCGCGGGCGCGGCTTCGCGGCGGGACCGGCCCGAGTGCCGATCGTGCCCGCCGCGATCCTGTTCGACCTGGCGGTCGGCGACGGACGCATCCGGCCGGACGCGGCGTCGGGCTACGCGGCCGCGCGGGCCGCGACGGGCGGACCGTTCGCCGAGGGCAGCGTCGGCGTGGGAGCCGGCGCGACGGTCGGCAAGCTGTGGGGCATGGAGCACGCGATGAAGGGCGGGGTGGGGACGGCGTCCGTGCGCCTGTCCGACGGCCTCGTGGTCGCCGCCCTCGTCGCCGTCAACGCGCTGGGCGACGTGGTCGACCCCGTGGACGGGCGTCTCGTCGCGGGAGCACGCAGCGCCGTCGGACGCCTGCGTGGCTCGATGCGGGCGCTGCTGGCCGGTGAGCTGCCTCCGAGCTTGCAGGGGTCGAACACGACGCTCGGCGTGGTGGCCACGAACGCGTCGCTCACCAAGGCGCAGGCGACGCGCGTCGCGACGATGGCGCACGACGGGCTGGCGCGGGCCATCCAGCCGGTCCACACGCCGTGGGACGGAGACGCCGTCTTCGCCCTGGCGACGGGCGCCCGGAGCGCGTCCGAGCTGCTCGTGGGTGCGCTGGCCGCGGAGGTGACCGCGCGGGCGATCCTGCGCGCGGTCCGGCTGGCGCGCGGGCTGCCCGGCCTGCCCGCCGCGTCCGAGATCGGCTAGTCGTCCACAAGCGCCTCCAAGTCGCGGTCTCCACTCCGCCTGCGCTGTGGACGCGGCTGTGCGCATCCTGTCGAATGGCTGGCGATCCGTTGTGGAGACGCTGTCGACCGGCTGTGGACGGCCTGTGGATCGGCTGTGGAAAAGGCGGCCCGAAAGGGTCGGGCGCGGTGGGAAAGCTGTGGGGGACCTGCGGAAGAACGGCCGCCGGACCGTGGAAATGCTGTCGATCCGGCCCGCGTGGCTGTTGACGACCTGTGGACGGGCTGTGGATCAGCCCGCCCGGCCTGCGAGCAAGGACCGCAGCTCCGCGATGTCGGAGGTGACGCCGAGCGCGACCATCAGCAGGATGCGCGCCTTGGGTCCCGGCATCTCGCCGCCCATGATCACGCCCAGATCCCGCAGCATGCGCCCGCCGCCCTCGTAGCCGTAGGCGGGAGTCACTCCGCCTTCGGGACAGCGGGACACCAGCAGGACGGGCACGCGGGCGGCGAGGGCGGCACGCAGGCCCGGCACGGCGGCCGGGGGCACGTTGCCGCAGCCGGTGGCCTCGACCACCAGGCCGCGCGCGCCGCGCGCGAGCGAGGCCCGGATGAGCGCGTCGTCGACTCCGGCCGCCATCGTGTGCAGGTCGACCTCGGAGACGAGGCCGCGGGCGGGCAGCCGCGGCGCGCGGAAGGACGGGCGATGGAACGCCACGCGATCGCGCTCCACGGTGCCCACCGGGCCGTAGGGACCGCGGAACGCGGCCAGGGCCTGCGCGTGCCACTTGGTCGCCTCCGACGCCGCGTGGACCGCCTCGCCGACCACGATCAGCACTCCCCGGTCGCGCGCGTCGGCGTGGACCGCCGCGCGCACCGCCGCCCGCAGGTTGGCCGGACCGTCCCAGCCGGGCTCGGACACGGTGCGCATGGCGCCGCAGAAGACGACCGGCTTGTCGCTCGTGAGCGTGAGGTCCAGCAGGAAGGCGGTCTCCTCGAGCGTGTCGGTCCCGTGGGTCAGCACCACGGCGTCGACCTCGGGGGAGGCCAGGACCTCCGCCACGTGGTCCTTGAGCCGCCACATCCAGTGCGGCGTCACGTGCGGCCCGGGCAGCCGCGAGTAGTCCTCCAGCGTGAGCTGGGCCTCCTCGTCCAGACCGGGGACGCGCGAGACGATCTGCTCGCCCGAGAGCGCGGGCACGGCTCCGCCGGTCTGCGGGTCGATGCGCATGGAGATGGTCCCGCCGGTGAAGACGACGTGGACCCGCTGCTTCATGAGCGCCCTCCGCGCACGATCCAGGCCAGGGCGATCAGCACGAGCGCGCCGCCCGCCAGCGTGAGGGCCGAGGGCACCTCGCCGAACAGCGCCCAGGCCATGAGCGAAGCGCCGACCGGCTCGCCGAGCATGAACAGCCCCACGGTCGGCGCGGGCAGGTCGCGCAGCACGCGGTTCACGAGGCCGTGGCCGGCCAGCGTCGGGATCAGCGCCAGCAGCACGAACGCGAGCAGCGTCCGCGAGGGATAGGCGAACAGCGGCACCTGTCCCGCCCGCGCCATCAGCGCGAGCGTGGCCGCCGCCGTGGCCCACACCACCAGGATGTAGGCCCGCAGCGGGAGCGCCTCGCGCAGGCCGCGGCCCGTGACGTGGTAGACCGCGAGCGTGACGGCTCCGGCCAGCGCCAGCCCGATCCCGATCAGCGACCCGGCGCCGCCGGTCCACTCCCCCGCGGCGATCAGGACCGCGCCGGCCAGCGCCAGCAGGCCCGCCTGGAGGACGACGGGCCCCGGTGTCTCGCCCAGGAAGAGACGCGAGAGCACGAGCGAGAACAGCGGCGCCGTGTTCACGATCAGCACGGACGCGGCCACGGTCGTGTAGGACAGGCTGGCGATCCAGGTCGCGAAGTGCAGCGCCAGGGCGATCCCCGCCACGGCCAGCAGGAACTGGCGGCGGGAGCCGATCCGGGGCCAGGAGCGGACGGTGTCCCGTATCGCGAACGGCAGCATCACCAGGGACGCGATGTAGACCCGCTGGAAGGAGACCGCGAGCGGCGGCGCCTGCGCCATCCGCACCAGGATCGATCCCAGGGACACGCAGAACACGGCGAGCGCCATCAGCACGTACGGCGCGGCGCCGCGGTCGCTCATGCGGGCGGTGCGAGCCCCGCCGCCACCTGCTCGATGCGCGCCTCGAGGTTCGGGATGGCGTCGCAGCCGCCCTGGGCCATCTCGGGCCGTCCGCCGCCGCGCCCGCCGTGGTCGGCGAGGACGGACTTCAGCAGCGCGTTCATGTCCGCGGTCAGCCCGGCCGAGCGCGCGAACACGAGCTGCACCTTCGCTCCGCGGCTGGCCAGCAGGGCGATCGAGGGCCGGATCTTCACGAGCTGCTCCGCGAGGCCGCGCACCTCGGCGCCGTCGCGCCCCTCGAAGACCGCCCGCACGATCGCAGGAGACTCTGGATGGTCCGCGAGCATGCGATACGCCTCGCCCGCGAGGGCCCGCTCCCGCAGCTCCTGGGCCTGCTTCACGAGCGCGGCCTTCTCGTCGAGCGCGCGCGCGACCTGGTCCGGCAGCTCCGCCCAGGACGCCGACAGCGACTGGGCGAGTCGATCGAGCGTCCCCAGCCGCGCGTGCACCGCGGCCAGGGCCCGGTCGCCGCACACGAAGCGCACGCGCGTGCCGCCCTTGTAGCGCTCGTGCCCCA
>JAICEW010000146.1 GCA_025923995.1 Vicinamibacteria bacterium
ACGACGCGATCCATGTCCGCGCGATCCATGGCGCGCGGGACCGGCCAGTCCGCGGCGTAGGGCAGGGCGGAAGGCGCGATGGTCTCCCACGCGCCCGACGACAGCGGCACGTCGCCCTCCCACGGCAGGGTGCACGACCCCTTCCGTCCCGCGTGCGCGAGCTGCACGCCGATGCGGGCCTGCGCGTGCGCGTGGGCGAAGTCGACGATGCGCTTCCAGCCCGCCACGTGCGCGTCGTTGTAGAGGCCCGCGCAGCCCGGCGAGATCCGCGCGTCGCGCGCCACGTGCGTGGACTCCGCCATCACGAGCCCGGCCCCGCCGACCGCGCGGCTGCCCAGGTGCACGAGGTGCCAGTCGTTCGGCGTCCCGTCGTCGCAGGAGTACTGGCACATGGGTGACACGACGAGCCGGTTCGCCAGGACCAGGTCACGCAAGCGGAACGGCTGGAACAGCGGCGGCGCCGCGACAGAGGCTGAAGAAACGACGGCGGGCGCGTAGGACGGCGACGCAGCGACCGCATCGCGGAACGGGTTGGAAGCCGCGAAGTGCTCGGTCACGCGCCGGACCAGCTCGGGATCGCGCGTGCGCAGGTTGTCGTACGTGATCCGCTTGCTGCGCGTCATCAGGCTGAACGCGAACGTGAGCGGGTCCAGGTGGCGGAAGTGGCGGGCGGAGTTCTCGAACCACTCGAGGCTCGTCTGCGCCGCCGACTGGAAGCGGCCGACGGCCGGCATGCGTTCGGCCTCGTACGCCGCCAGCGCGGAGGGCACGTCGCCCGTGCCCAGCTGACGGAACGCGGACGCCAGCGCGATGGCGTCCTCCATCGCCAGCTTGGTCCCGGACCCGATCGAGAAGTGCGCGGTGTGCGCGGCGTCCCCGATGAGGGCCAGGCTCCCGTGGCGCCACGTCGCGTTGCGCACGGTCGGGAACGTGCGCCAGAACGAACGGTTCGTCATCAGCCACTGGCCGCGCAGGTCCTCGCCGAACAGCCCCTCCAGGTAGGCGACGGTCGTCGCTTCGTCCGCCCCCTCCAGGCCGGCGCGCCGCCACACCTCCGCGCGGCACTCCACGATGAACGTGCTCGTCCGCTCGTCGAACGGGTACGCGTGGACCTGGAAGAGCCCGTGCTCGTTCTCCTTGAAGATGAACGTGAACGCGTCCAGCCGCAGGCCGGTGCCCAGCCAGGCGAACCGGCAGCGCCGCCAGTCGATCGTGGGCTGGAAATGGGAGGCGAAGCGATCGCGTATGCGGCTGTTGGCTCCGTCCGCGGCCAGGACCAGGTCGGCGTCGGGCAGGTGATCGGGGTCGACCTCCGTCTCGAACCGCAGGTCGACACCCAGCGCCGCCGCCCGCTCCTGCAGGATGCCCAGGAACTGGTGGCGCGAGATGCCGCAGAACCCGTGGCCGGTCGAGCGGATGCGCTCGCCGTGCACGAAGATGTCGATGTCGGTCCAGTACGCGAACCGCGACGTGATCGCCAGATGCGTCTCGGGATCGGCCTCCTCGAAGTTCGACAGCGTCTCGTCCGAGAAGACGACGCCCCAGCCGAACGTGTCGTCGGGCCGGTTGCGCTCGCGGACCGTGACCTCGTGGGCCGGGCTCAGGCGCTTCATCAGGATGGCGAAGTAGAGCCCGGCGGGCCCGCCGCCCACGATCTCGATCCGCATGTGCTTCGCATTATTGACCGGCCGAGGGGGTGCGCTAAGCTGGCCCGCAGTGGACAAGCCCTACCCCCCCGTCGAGTACCAGCAGTACCTCGAGCTGGCCCGGCTGCTCGACGCCCAGCGCCCGAAGAGCGCCGAGTACGGCCGGCCCGCGCACGACGAGCTGCTGTTCATCGTCGTGCACCAGGTCTACGAGCTGTGGTTCAAGCAGATCCTCCACGAGCTCGACTCGGTCATCGAGCTGTTCCAGCAGGACTCGGTCGACGAGCGCAACATCGGCGTCGCCGTCTCGCGCCTCAACCGCATCACCGAGATCCAGAAGCTGCTGGTCGACCAGCTGCGCGTGCTGGAGACGATGACGCCGCTCGACTTCCTGGACTTCCGGGACATGCTGCTGCCCGCGTCGGGGTTCCAGAGCCAGCAGTTCCGGCGCATCGAGGGCCGGCTGGGCGTGCGGCGCGAGGCGGCGTCGCTGTTCGACCTGGTCGAGAAGTGGCTGGAGCGCACCCCGTTCCTGGAGCTGCCCGGCTACCAGTTCTGGGCCAGCTACCGCGCCGCGGTCGAGCAGATGCTGGCGGACGACCGGCGCACGATCGAGACGCATCCGGCGCTGACCCCGGAGGAGCGGAGCGTGCAGCTGGCGGAGCTGGACCGCACGCGCGCCAGCTTCGAGGCGCTGCTGGACGAGCCGACGCACGAGCGCCTGCGCGCGGAGGGGCAGCGTCGGCTGTCGCACCGCGCGACGCTGGCGGCGCTGCTCATCCAGCTCTACCGCGACCAGCCCATCCTGCACCTGCCCTTCCGCTTCCTGACCCTGCTGGTCGACGTCGACGAGCTGCTCGCCACCTGGCGCTACCGGCACGCGCTCATGGTCCATCGCATGATCGGGACCAAGATCGGCACCGGCGGCTCCTCGGGACATCACTACCTGATGGGCACGGTCGAGCGGAACAAGGTGTTCACGGACCTCTTCAACCTCTCGACGTTCCTGATCCCGCGCTCCGCGCTGCCGGACCTGCCGCCCGATCTCGAACGGCGGCTGGGCTTCTACTTCCCGCGGGAATGACGGCCCGCGGCTGACCGCGATGGCTCTATCGCTCAAGGCGCACTACTCGCGGTTCCTGGGCGCGCGGCCGGACGTGCTGCACTTCGCGGCGCACAGCCATCACCTGTGGCCCGACGTGACCCGCGACGCTGTCGTCGCGGCTTGGGACGACGCCGCGCGCCTCGTGGACCACAAGTGGGACCACGTGTTCGGCGCGGTGCTGCCGGCGGTGCAGGGCCACGTCGCGCGCGTCCTGGGCTTCTCGCGTCCGGACCAGATCGCGTTCGCCCCCAACACCCACGAGCTGGTCACGCGCGTGATCTCGTGCTTCCCGCCCGGGCGCGGCCTGCGCGTGCTCACGACCGACGGGGAGTTCATGAGCTTCGCGCGGCAGATCGCGCGGCTGGAGGAGTCGGGCGACGTGCGCGTGACGCGCGTGCCCACGGAGCCCTTCGAGACCTTCGACTCGCGCTTCCACGACGCGGCCGGCGCCGGGCCCTGGGACCTCGTGTACCTGAGCCACGTCTTCTTCAACTCCGGCTTCGCGGTCCACGACCTGGCCGGCATCGTGGGAGCGGTGCACGAGCCCAACACCATCGTGATGGTGGACGGCTACCACGGGTTCCTGGCCCTGCCGGTGCGGTTCGAGGCGCTCGAGAGGCGGCTGTTCTACGTCGCGGGCGGGTACAAGTACGCGCAGTCGGGCGAGGGCGCGTGTTTCCTCCACGTGCCCGCGGGCTGCACGCTGCGGCCCCGCTACACCGGATGGTTCGCGCGCTTCGGTCGCCTCGCCGAGCACGCGCCCGACCGTGTGGAGTACGCGGACGACGGCTTCCGCTTCTGGGGCGCGACGTTCGACCCGACGGGGCTCTATCGGCTGCGCGCGGTGCTGGACTGGCTCTCGGGCCTCGGCATCTCCGTGGCCGACATCCACGCGCACGTGCAGCAGCTCCAGCGGGCCTTCCTGGCGCTGCTGGCGCGGCTGGACCTGCGCGCGCTGCCGGTCGCGTCGCTGCTCACGTCGCCCGACCTGTCGCGCCAGGGGCACTTCCTCACGTTCCGCCTCCCGCGCGCGATGGACCTGGCGCAGAGGATGCGGGCGCTGGGCGTCGAGGTGGACAGCCGCGCGGACCGGCTGCGCTTCGGGTTCGGGCTGTACCACGAAGCGAGCGACATCGAGCGGCTGGGGGAGCGGCTCGAGAAGGTGTGATCCGTCCCGGGACGGATTGAGTGGCACGCACTCAACGCGTTCTGGAACATGTTGATGACGCGGCGCTCAACTTAGCCCGCGACGCTCACTTCCGCGGCGCGCCATTCTTCCGCGGCGCGTGATCCCCCGCGGCGGGCACGCCTGACCGCGTCCACCCGAGACGGCGGAACACCAGGTACAGCCCGATGCCGATCACTCCCATCACGCCCAGCACGACGAAGTACGCGCCCTCGAACGCCAGCTCCGGCATGTGGCGGAAGTTCATGCCGTAGATGCCGGCGATCAGGCTCAGCGGCAGCAGGATGCCCGACATGATGGTCAGCACTCGCGCGATCTCCGTCGTGCGGCGCGCCTCCGCGGCCTGGAGGCCGTTCACGATGCTGTCGAGCAGGTTACGGGACGAGTCGACGGCCGCGCGCACCGCGGCCGCGCTCTGCTCCATCTGGCCGAACGAGGCACGGGCCTCGGCGCTGACGAAAGGGTTCCACTTGGTGGCCAGCAGCATCAGCACGATGTGCACGCTCGACGCGAGCTTCTTGATCGTCAGGATGTTCGCGCCCACCACGCCGATCTGGTCGGGCAGGCCCTCGAAGTCCAGGGCGCGCGCCCGCTGATGGAGGCGGTCGAGCGCGTTGTCGTTGGCCAGGTTCAGGTGCGCGTAGTCGTAGAGGCAGCGCTCGAGGAACAGGAAGGCCACGAAGCCGGGCGTCTTGCCCACCTGCCGGAAGCTCTCGGCGCAGGTCTGCTTGACCTCGTCCACCGCGTCCAGCGGGCGGCGATGGTACGTGATCACGAAATCCTCGCCCAGCACCATGATCATCCTGGCGAAGGAGATGCCCGACAGGCCCTGCGCGGTGTCGAGGTGACGCTCGGGGTCCTCGATCTCGTAGAGGTAGAACGCGAGGCAGTCGGGCCGCTCCACGATGCGCGGCAGGATCTCGGGCGCGTCGAAGTGGCTCACCAGCTTGAGGTCGATCTCGCGCAGGCGCAGCAGCTCGTTGAGCACCTCGATGTTGGGGCCCTGCAGGTCGATCCAGCAGAAGACCGGGTCGTCCGCCAAGACGGCCTCGAGGTCCTCGCGCCCGAAGAGGCGGCTGCTGTGGTCTCTCGGGTCGAAGCGAACTCCGTGGAACAGCGTGTCGCCCGTCACAGGCCGGGAGTCTGCCACCCGCTCCCGATCACACGCAAGCCGCGCGCGCGAGACGGTCGTCCGTGTTTGCCCGCGTCTCCAGGGCAGGATGCCTCCGTGACGTCCGCGAGGCATCGAAGGAGGAGTCATGGAGTTCCGCTCACGTTTCCGCACCCTGCTGGCCGGCGCGCTGCTGGCCGGCCCCACGCTGACGCTGGCCGCGGGCGAGCCGGGCCCGCCCGGCGGCGGCTGGGACTACGAGCGCGCCCGCGAGCTGACGGAGAAGGCGGAGGCGCTGTCCAACCGCCCGGAGCTGGCGGCCGCGGTCGATGCCGCATGTCGGGACCCGAAGCTGCACGCCGAGGTGCTCGCGCATCCCGAGCGGCTGCTGGAGAAGGCCGGCCTCGAGCTGCCCGAGGGTCTGGGCCTCGAGGTGTTCGAGCTCTCGCCCCGCACCCTGCCCTTCCCCGGCTGGACGCCGTTCCTGGTCGAGCTCACGAACTGCCGGACCTACTACCGCTGGGTCTGCGACGATGCGACGGCCCCGGGCGAGCCGCGCAAGTGCAAGTTCGTGGAGGAACAGGTCTGCCTCGGGTTCCGCATCCGGGCCACGCCCTGGCCGGTGGGCCCCTTCACGCTCTGAGGCCGGAAGGCGGCGCGGGCCGTGGCCGCGGTCAGAGCAGCGTCCCGCGCAGGACCCGCGCCGCCACCTCGAAGTAGATGACGATGCCGGTGTCGTCGACCAGCGTGGCCACGAACGGCGCGGACGAGACGGCCGGGTCGAGCCCGGCGCGCTTGAGCGCGATGGGGAGCATGGAGCCGGCCAGCGTCCCCCACAACACGACGCCGACCAGCGAGAGGAACACCGTGATCGCCACCAGCAGCCAGTGCGGCCCGTAGGTCGGCGCGAAGGCGGACCAGACGGAGATGCGCAGGAAGCCGACCGTGCCCAGGATGCCGCAGGTCGTTGAGGAGCTCGGCGGTGTCGGCGGGGGGCAGCTCGGCGACGCTGGCGCCGATGCCACGAAGCTGTCGTCGAGCCGGAGCCGGATGCGCTCCAGCAGGTCGGGGTGCTTGTCGGTCAACGCGCGCCGTAGTAGCCGAGCTTGTGGCGGCTGCGCAGCGCCTCGTGGCGCGGCGTCCGCACCAGGATCCTCCTCCAGCGGCCGTCGCGCGCCGCGTTGCTGGACACGTAACCCAGCGTGTACTGGCTGCGCAGGTCGTCCGCGATCCGCGTGTAGACCGAGTCGAGGTCCGCCAGCCGGTTGGGGAAGTAGACCTGCCCGCCGGTGTCCCGCGCCAGGACGGTCAGGAAGTACTTCGCGCGCCCCTGGCCCTCGCGCTCGCGGGAGAGGGGCAGGTCCGGCCGCAGGCTGACCGCGTAGATGGCGATCTCCGCCTGGCGCGCCAGCTCCAGCACCTGCTCCTCGGCCGCCAGCGACGCCGTGTCCTCGCCGTCGCTCAGCAGCACGATCGCGCGTCGGCGCGGCGTCTCGGGGTTGCCCTGCAGCTTCAGCTCGCGCAGCGTCACGTAGACCGCGTTGTACAGGACGGTCGCCCCGCTGGGCCGCGTGCTGCGCAGCGCCGTCTCCAGCGCGGCGGTCTCGCTGGTCCAGTCCTCCAGCACCCGCACCCGGTCGTTGAACTGGACGATCTGGGCCTCGTCCTGGGGACGCAGGGCGCGCACGAAGCGCACGCCCGCCTCCTGCGCGGTGCGGATCTTCTGCTCCATCGAGGCCGAGCAGTCGAGCAGCAGCGAGACGGAGAGGGGCAGCGCGTCGGGGGTGAAGAACGACAGGTCCTGGCGGACGCCGTCCTCGAACAGCGCGAACTCGGCCTCCGACAGGCCGCTCACGTAGCGGTCCTTGTCGTCCGTCACGGAGACGCTGACGCGGATCACGTCCACGCCGCCCTGGAACCGCGGCGGGGCAGGCGGGTCGGCTCCGGGGACGTCGGACGGCGCCAGCAACAGGGCGCACGCCGCCCAGGTCCGAACGGCTCTCTGGCGAAGGTTCACCTTGACGGCCCTACGCTCGCTTTGGTCCGCACCAGTGTAACCCGTCAACCGGGCTATGATCGTCGCCTCCATGAGCATCGGGTCGGCCGTCGCGGCGGAGGCGTCGGCGGGGCACACGGTCCTGCTGCTGGCCGGCCTGGCAGTGCTGGCCCTGTCCGCCCGTGCGATGCGCGCCCCGGCGGCGCGCGTGCTGCGCGGCCCGATCGTGCTGTTCCTCGTCCACCTGGCCTTCGCGCTGTCGGCCGCGGGCCTGGCCCTGCTGGGCTCGGCCGGCCAGGGCGCGCTGCGCCTGCTGGCCCTCATGATGGCGGCCGTCTGCGCGATCAAGATCGTGCAGGAGCTCGTGTTCTCCCTGCTGCTGCCGCGGGTGGGCGTGCGTGGCTCGCGCATCCTGTCGGACGTGGTCACCGCGGGCGCGTCGATCGTGGCCGTCTTCGCGCTGGCCTCGCGCGCGGGCTTCAACGTCTCCGGCCTGATCGCGACCTCGGCCGTGCTCACGGCGGTGATCGGCCTCGCCCTGCGCGACACGCTGGGCAACGTGATCGGCGGCCTCTCGTTGCAGACCGACCGCTCCATCCACCTGGGCGACTGGATCAAGGTCGGCGAGGTGGAGGGCCGCGTGGTCGACATCCGCTGGCGCTACACCGCCGTGGAGACCCGCAACGGCGAGACGCTGATCGTGCCCAACGGCGTGCTCACGACCGAGAAGGTCATGGTGCTGGGCCGCCGCCAGGGCGCGCCGCTGCAGTGGCGGCGCTGGGTCCACTTCAACGTGGACCTGCGCCAGCCACCGCCCGAAGTGGTGCGCGTGGTCACCGAGGCGCTCGAACACCTGCACATGGCCGGCGTCGCGGCCGAGCCCGCGCCCGACTGCATCTTCCGCGACGTGCAGCAGAGCTTCGCGCGCTACGCCGTGCGCTACTGGCTGACCGACCTCGAGCGCGACCTGCCCACCGACAGCGCGGTGCTGACGCGCGTCTACTTCGCGCTCCAGCGGGCCGGGATCGCGCTGGCGGTGCCGGAGCACTCGGTGCTGCTGACCGAGCAGTCGGACGAGCGGACAGCCGAGCGCGAGCGGACGGACCTCGCACGCCGCCGGCGCGCGCTGGAGCAGGTCGAGATCCTGCGGCCGCTGGGCGAGGAGGACCGGGAGACGCTGGCGGCCCGCCTGCGGTACGCGCCGTTCGCCCGCGGCGAGACCCTCACGCGCCAGGGCGAGATCGGCGACTGGCTGTACCTCGTCACCTCGGGCGAGGTGTCGGTGCGCGTGGCCGCCTCCGGCGGGCTGGAGCAGGAGGTGGCCCGCCTGGGCCCGGGCGACTTCGTGGGCGAGATGTCGCTGATGACCGGCGAGCGCCGCTCCGCGACCGTCGTGGCCGCCACCGGCGTCGAGTGCTACCGGCTCGACAAGGCCGCGTTCCAGGAAGTGCTCCGCCAGCGTCCCGCCGTGGCGGAGCCGGTCGCGGAGCTTTTGGCCCGGCGCCGTGTCGAGCTGACGGCGGCTCGTGAGAACCTTGATCAGGAGGCCCGGACGCGGCGGGTGGCCGCGGCGCAGGTGGACCTGCTCCGCCGCATCCGCGACTTCTTCGGCCTCCACCAGGAGGAGGACGCGCGCCGTGCGCATTGATGCGATCGTCTGGCTGCTGGCCCTGGCCGCGCCCGCGCCCGAGAAGCAGGAGGCTTCGCCGGCCGCGAGCAAGCGGGCGGTGATGGCGGGCGAATGGGGCGGCGCCCGCGCGCAGATGGAGATCACGCCCGACGGCGCGCGCATCGAGCTTCCGTGCGCGCGGGGCGTCATCACCGGGCCGCTGGAGGTGGACAAGAGCGGACGCGTGGATTCGTCGGGCTCGCTCATCCGCGAGGGGAGCGGGGCCGGCGCCGAGACCGACGCGGGCTCGGGCGAGATCGCGCGCTTCCGCGGCAAGCTGTCCGGCAAGACGCTCACCCTGACGGTCACTCTCGAGGGATCCGCGCAGGACCTGGGCACCTTCAAGCTGACGCACGGGCGTCCCGCGCGGCTGTCGAGCTGCCCCTGACGGACGCCTAGCGACCTATACGTTTCTTGAGCCCGCCGCCCGGATGCGCTAGGATCGGCTCATCCAGGCGGGGGCTGTTTCAGAAGCGTGCGGCTGCTCTTCGACGGGTTCGTCTTCGACTCCGGTGAGCGCTCGTTCCGGCGAGCGGGTGAGCCCGTCCATCTCACGCCCAAGGCGTTTCAGCTGCTCGAGATCCTGCTGCGCGAGCGGCCGCAGGCGGTGTCCCGCGCGGACCTCGTGCGCGAGCTGTGGCCCGCGACGTTCGTGGCCGACGGCAGCCTCGCCAACCTCGCGTCCGAGCTTCGCTCGGCCCTGGGCGACCCCCCCGGCGAAGCGCACCTGCTGCGCACGGTCCATCGCTTCGGCTACGCGTTCTGCGGCACCGCGAAGGAGGAGCAGCCCATCAGCCGCTGCCGGCTGCTCGGTCCCGAGAAGGACTTCCCGCTGCTGGAGGGCGAGAACCTGATCGGCCGCGGCAGCGAGTGCGGCGTGCGCATCGCCTCGTCCACCGTGTCGCGCGTCCACGCCCGCCTGAGCGTCGACGGCAACCAGGCGACGATCGAGGACCTGGAGAGCAAGAACGGCACGTTCCTGGGCGGCCACCGCCTGGACGCGCCCGCGCGCCTCTCGCCCGGCGACGAGATCCGCGTGGGGTCGGTGCGCCTGGTCTGGCAGGGCGCGCGCCCGGAGTCCGCGACCGACACCTACCACGCCGCCAGCGACTGATCTCAGGCGGCGGGCGACTCGAGGGCCGGCGCCGACTCGGCCGCGAGGAGCTTGCGGCCCGCGAGCGCCGCGCACACGTAGCACAGCGAGCCCAGGATCATCGCCACCTGGAAGCCCAGCGTGACCGCGACAAGCATGGTGCCGATCGAGCCCACCACCGACATCACGCCGTTGAGCCCCCAGTAGAACGGGGGGTCCGGGAGCCCGCCGCCCACGCGCCGCAGGCCGCTGGGGAACGGCATGCCCATGGCGAAGCCCAGCGGCGCCACCATGACGATGGCGATCACGATGCGGCCCCACAGCGGCAGCGGCAGCAGCGCGGGCACCAGGCGGGGCAGCACGAGCGCGTACACGATGCCCGCCCCCGCGATCACCGCGCACACGGTGGGCACCCGGAAGCGGGTGGAGAGCGAGCTGCCCAGGCCGCCCGCGGCCAGCAGGGTGAACAGCAGGATCGAGAGCGTGAAGATGGGGTGCCCCAGCAGCAGCGTCATGCTCTGGAGCAGCGCCAGCTCCACCACGATGAACCCCACGCCCAGGCAGGCGAAGTACAGCAGCGACGCACGGTAGGTCGCGGCCGGCGCGTGTGCGGGCCGGCCCCAGAACAAAAGCGCCGCGCAGATCGCGACCAGCGGCAGCAGCACCTGCACGAACGCGATCATCATCGGGCGGGGCAGGCCCCACGGCTTCTGGCGCGCGAAGAAGAACGGGCGGTCGTCGAAGACGGGGCCGGCCCGCACAGGGGCCTCGTCGACGTACTGCTCCATGGTCTTGCGTCCGCTCAGCAGGTCGCCGTACGCCCCCTCCGCCACGTGGCCCGGCACGATCACGGGGGTGGCGTCGGTCCAGGCCATCATGGCCGCGGACTCCTCCGGCGTGAACGGCCGGCGGCGCAGCATGAAGATCATCTGCGGCGGGTCCTCGTCCGTGCCGCGCTTCTCCATCAGCACCGCGATGTGCTTGCCGGCCTCCTGGGCCCCCAGCAGCGCGACCGCGTTCGAGACGAGGCGCGGGATGTCGTCGCGCCAGCGCATGATCGCCAGCACGCCGTCCGGCGTGAGGTGGTCGTAGTACGCGCGGAACGCCTCGGTCGTATAGAGGTAGTTCTCCGACAGCGACAGCCCGCCCGAGGCCACGGCGGCCCACGAGTCCACGAAGCCGAGGAAGATCACGTCGAACGTGCGGTCGGTCCGGCTCAGGTAGTTGCGGCCCTCCGAGAGGATGGTCTCCACCTGCGGGTGGTCGTAGAGCCCGCCGGCCTCGGCCCCGAAGCTGCGCACGAAGCGCAGCATGAGCGGGTTCATCTCGACCGCGGTCACGCGCGGGCTGCCGGAGCCCAGGGCCACCAGCACGTCCGAGCCCCCGCCGGGCCCGATCACGAGCGTCTTCGGCTGCGGCGTGAAGCTGAACGGCCGCGCGCGGAACCAGGTGCGGAAGTGCTCGACGCTCTTCACGTCGCCGTCCCAGCGGTGCAGCCCGGTCCACGCGTCCGAGTCGATGTAGAGGCGCGCCAGGCTGTCGGGATAGCCGGTCACGGCGTCGATGCGCGAGTACGCGTTCCAGCCCGTGAGCGCGATGCGCGAACCCGGGTGCGCCGCCATGTGGCGGTACATGCCCTTGGTGGGCGCGCTCTTGATGCTGAAGGCGCCCGAGCGCTCCTGCACCACGACGACCGCCAGCAGCGCGGCCGCCAGGCCGATGGCCGCCATGCGGACGCGGCTCGACAGCAGCGCCGCCGCCGCGGTCGGCGCCAGCGAGACCGCCAGCACCGCCTGCTCCGCGCCCAGCCACGAGAGCAGGAACGTGACGCCCACCGCGCCCAGGGACGCGCCCAGCAGGTCCGCGAAGTAGAGCGTGCCCGCCTGCTCGCGCCGCAGCGCGAAGACCATCGACAGCGACGCGCCCGCCAGCAGGAAGGGCACGCAGGAGGCGAGGAAGTAGAACGCGAGCTTGTCGGGCGAGAACGGGAAGCGGACGATCGACCACAGGCTGAGCGGGATGGAGGCGGCGTACAGCAGCGTCAGCACGCCCGCCTTGTCGAACGACGGCCTCACGCGCGAGCGCAGCGCGTGCAGCGCGAACCCGCCGAGCCCCCAGCCCAGCAGCGCGACCGAGATGGCCACGAAGGCGAAGTGGTACCAGATGGTCGCGGAGAAGATGCGCGTGAGGCCGATCTCGAACATGAGGCCCGAGAGCGTGATGAGGAAGACCGCCGCCTGGATGGGCATATGGGCCGGGGACATTACCGCCCCGCGGGCCGGAGGGTCAAATCCGCGCCGGCCCGCTAGAATCCGCGTCCAGCGTGCGCCGTGCGCCCTGGCCGTGCGTCGTGGCCGCCGTGGCGGTGGCGGGCTGCGGGCGCCCCGCCCAGGGCCCATCCGGGCGCGCGGACCTCACGCTGTACGCCGCCCAGGGAGGGGAGATCACGACGCCCCTGCTCGACGCCTACCAAAGGCGCCATCCGTCCCTGCGCATCGACGTCATCCGCGCGGGCACGGGGGAGATGCTGGCGCGCATCCGGGCCGAGCGCGAGAACCCGATCGGGGACCTGCTGTGGGGCGGGGCGCTCGAGAGCTACGCGGCCAACGCCGACCTGTTCGAGCCGGTCGTGCTGCCGGGCGCGGACCGCTTCGACGCGTCCGACCCCTCGGGCCGCTGGCACCCGTTCACGACGAACGTGATCCACCTGGTCGTCAACACCGAGCGGCTGCGCGAGCCGCCGCCGCGCTCGTTCGCCGAGCTGGCCGACCCGCGCTGGCGCGGGCGGGGGCGGATCGCGCTCTCGAACCCGGCCGGCTCGGGCACGGGGTACACGGTCGTGACCGCGCTGGCGTCGCTGCACGGCTGGGACTACGTCGCGGCCCTGCTGCGCAACTGCCGGCTGACGGAGAGCGCGGACTCGATGTTCAAGTGGGTCAAGGACGGCGAGACCGCGGCCGGGTTCCTGTTCGAGACGACGCTGCGCGACTACGTCGCCGCGGGCGCGCCGCTGCGACCCGTCCTCGCGACCGAGGGACTCATCACGCAGACCGACGGCATCGGGCTGATCGCCGGCGCGCCGCACCGCGAGGCGGCCCTGAGCCTGCTCGCGTTTCTGCGCAGCGACGACGCGGCCGAGATCGTCCGCGCGCAGGTGGGCCGGCGTCCCGCGCTCCGGGGCGTGGCACCGCCGGCCGCCCTGGTCGATCTCGCCTCGCGCCCGCGGATCCTGGTCGATGCCTCCTGGCGCGAGCGCTCGCGCCAGGACATCCTGGCGCGCTTCGACGCCGCGCGCGCCGAGGCGGCGCGGTGACCCGCCGCGACCCCTGGCGCGTCGTCGCGATCGCGCTGGGGACCGTCCTGCTGGCGGTGATCGTGCTGCCCCAGCTCCGGCTCCTGCGCGCGGCCTTCGTCGGCGCCGACGATGGGCTCACGCTCGGCCACTTCGCGCGCTTCCTCGGAGGCGTGCGCTATCGCGAGGCGCTCGCGAACACCGCGCTGTGCGGCGTCGTCTCGACGGTGTTGGCACTCGCGATCGGCGTGCCCATCGGCTTCGCCTACGCGCGCTACCGGCTGCCGATGCGGACGGCCGTGCTCACGCTCGCGACCCTCTCCACCGTCTCGCCGCCGTTCCTCGGCGCGTACGTGTGGATGATGCTGCTGGGCTGGAGCGGGCCCGTGTCGCGCGCGCTGCGCGCCGCGGGCGTGCCCTTCGAGTCGATCCTCGGGTTCCACGGGATCGTCTGGGTCACGGTGTGGAGCTCGGTCGGCCTCGTGATCCTGTTCGCGCACGACGCGTTCGCGAGCGCCGACCCCTCGCTCGAGGAGGCGGCGCAGAGCGTCGGCGCGTCGCCCGCGCGCGCGACGCTGGCGGTCACGCTGCCGCTGGCCGCGCCGGGCATCCTGACCGCGGCGTACCTGATCCTGATGGCGGTGCTCACCGACTTCGGCACGCCCAAGATCGTGGGCGGCGACGTGCCCATGCTGGCGGTGGTCGTCTACCACGACTACCTGGCCGAGGTGTCCGGCAACCCCTCGATGGCCGCGACCGCCAGCCTGGCCATGCTGGCCCTGTCGACGCTGCTGCTGATGCTGCAGCGGCTCTTCCTGGCCCGGCGCAGCTACCAGATCGCGAGCGCGCGCCGGGCCCGGCCCCGTCCGCTCTCGCCAGGACGGACCGTGATGGCTTCGATCGCGACCGCGGTCGTGCTGGGCCTGGTCTTCGTTCCGCACCTCGGCGTGCTCGCGCTCTCGTTCGCGACCTGGCGGGCCGACGTGCCCGGCTGGCCGGTCACGCTCGCGAACTACGCGACGCTGATCCAGCGCGCGGCGTCGCCGCTGGCGGTGAGCTACGCGCTCGCGTTGGCGGCCACCCTCGTGGCCCTCGTGCTGGGCGCCGCGCTCGCCTACGTCACCGTGCGGCGCTCGTACCGCTTCCTCTCGCCCGCGCTGGGCGCGCTCGTGATGGTGCCGTTCCTCATCCCGGGGACGGTGCTGGCGGTGGGCCTCATCGTCGCGTTCAACCGCCCGCCGCTGCTGCTGACGGGCACGCCCGCGATCCTGATCCTCGCGTACGTGATCCGCAAGCTGCCCTACGCGATGAAGGCGGCGGAGGCCGGGCTGTTCCAGGTGCACCCGAGCCTGGAGGAGGCGGCGCTGTCGGTCGGCGCCGGTCCGGCGCGCGCGTTCCGCGACGTGACCGCCCGGCTCATCCTCCCCAGCCTGGTCTCGGGCGGCGCCCTGACGTTCCTGATGTCGATCACCGAGCTGAGCGCGACCGTCCTCCTCTACAGCGCGGCCTGGACCACGATGAGCGTCGTCATCTTCCAGGCCGCCCTCGGCATGGGCGGGCAGTTCGGGGTGGCCGCCAGCACGGCGGTCGCGCTGATCGCCTCCGTCTGCCTGCCCGTGTACCTGGTGCGGCGCCGCTTCGGCGCGGGGCTGGTCTCGTGAGGGCCGCGACCTCGCTGCGGGTGGAGGGGATCCGCAAGGCGTTCGCGGGCAGCGCGGCCCTCGAAGACGTCACGCTCGACTTCGCGCCCGGCGGGTTCAACACGCTGCTGGGCCCGTCCGGCTGCGGCAAGACGACGCTGCTGCGCGTCATCGCGGGCTTCGAGGCCCCCGACGCCGGCCGCGTCCTCATCGGGGGAGAGGACCGCACGCACGCGCCCGTCTGGCGCCGGCGCATCGGGTTCGTCTTCCAGAGCTACGCGCTGTGGCCGCACATGACGGTGGGGCAGAACGTCGCGTACGGCCTGC
>JAICEW010000147.1 GCA_025923995.1 Vicinamibacteria bacterium
CTGGGTGATCGCGCTCGCCGCGGCGGCCCCACCCCTGGGCTCGTCCTTCGACTACGTGATCGGCATCCGCGAGCCCTCCACCCGCGACCTCGTCCTCGACCGCATCGAGGCCACCGTGCCGCCCGGCGCGACGGTCGTCACCGCCGTCACCGACCTGGGCGTCCCACGCGACCGCTATCGCGTCCTGCCCACCGTGGGGCTCGACGAGGGCCGGGCGCGCCTCCTCGCCGCGCACGCGGACGTGGTCGCCGCCCAGCCGATCGCGGACGAGCGGCTGCTGCGCGGCCTCCGCGTCCGGGACGTCGTCGAGCCGGCGAACCGCCACTCGGGTCCGACGCTCGTGCTGGCCGCGCCCGTTCAGCCCGCCCGCTACGAGCCGGTCGACCTGCGCGGGGCCGTCGTGACCGCGTCGGAAGCGACGGAGCGCCTGGCAGCGCTCATGGACGGTGACCCCGAGACGTGGTGGGCGACCGCGGGACCGCAGGGCGGGAACTGGATCGACGTGTCGCTCGCGCGCCCGGTCCGCATCGGCCGCGTGGAGCTGCGGGTGCCGGGCCGCGGCCGCCTCTACGGCCGCAACGTCCACGTGCTGGTCGGCAACGCGGGCGGCCCGCTGACTCGGGTAGCGGTCGTGGCGGGCCTGCCGCCCATCGAGCCCGGCGCGCGGGCCGGCGCCCGGCAGCTCCTGCTCTTCGCGCCCGTGGTCGCGTCGCGCCTCCGGCTCGTGCAGGTGGCGGAAGCGGTGCGCCCCTGGGGCGTCGCGGAGCTGCGCATCGATCGACGACTCGACGAGTCGCGTGGGGCGGAAGTGATACCATCGGCCGACCCATGAAGCTCCTGACGCCGCTGGCCGTCCTGCTGCTCGCGACGTCCGCGCACGGCCGGCCGGGAGTCATCCAGGAGGTCCGCGGCGTGTGGGTGGTGCGGACCGCGCTGCAGTCGCCGCAGGGCGTCGACCAGGCCATCGACGAGGCCGCCCGGGCGGGAGCGAACGCGGTCTTCGTCCAGGTGCGCGGCCGCGGCGACGCGTTCTACGCCTCGCGCCTGGTGGTCCGCAGCGACCTGCTGGCGGGCCAGCCGGCCGACTTCGACCCGCTGGAGCGGGCGATCGCGCGGGCGCGCGCGCGCGGCCTGGCCGTTCACGCCTGGTTCAACATCCTGCTCACGGCGAACTTCGGCCAGCGGCTGCCCCCGGACCACGTGGTCGCGCGTCACCCCGAGTGGGTGATGCAGCCGCAGGCCGCGGCGCGCCGCGCGTTCTCGGTGCCACCCTCGGGGCTCACCTGGCTGGCGAGGCAGGCGCGCGTGAGCGGCGACGTCGAGGGCCTGTACCTGTCGCCGTCCGCGCCCGGCGTGGCCGAGCACCTGGAAGCCGCGGTGCGCGAGATGGTGCGGCGCTATCCCGTGGACGGCTTCCATCTCGACTTCATCCGCTACCCGTCGGCGGAGTACGACTACTCGAGGGTCGCGCTCGAGAGCTTCGCGCGACGGCTGGGCGTCAAGTCGTCCGAGCCTTGGACGCTCCCCGGGCGCTATCCCGCCGCGTGGGACGAGCACCGGCGGAGCGTCCTCTCCGACCTGGCCGCGCGCCTCACCAACGCGGCGCGGTCCGAGCGGCCCGCCATCCTCGTCTCGGCGGCGGTCGTGCCCGACGAGGCCACCGCGCTCAACCATCGCTTCCAGGACTGGCCGGACTGGGGCGCGCGCTCGCTGCTGGACGCGGTCTGCCCGATGGCCTACACGGTGGACAGCCGCATCTTCCGGCAGCAGGTGGCCGTGGCGCGCGCGCGCGTCGGCGATCGCTCGCGCGTGTGGGTCGGGGTCGGCGCGTATCGCCTGGACGTGCCGGGCATCGTGGAGAAGGTGCAGGTCGCGCGGGCGGCGGGGGCGGAGGGCGTGATCCTCTTCTCGCACGAGTCGCTGCGCGGGCAGGACGTGGACCGCTTGCGGCGCGAGGCGTTCCCTCCGGCCGCAATGACGGCGCTTCCCGCGGCCGTCACGGAGGGGCCGTCCGCCCGGTGACCTCCGGCGCTCGCGCCGCGCTCATCCTGGCGTTCACGGCGGCGGTGGGATGCCGGGCGCCCGCGCGCGTCGCTCCCGCCGCTCCCACCCCGACGCCGCCGCCTTCGTATCCCTGGGCGCGCGCCACGCTGGCGAAGATGACGCTGCCGGAGAAGGTCGGCCAGATGGTCGGCGTGCGCGCGTCCGGCCTCTACCGCAACCCGCAGAACGAGGACCAGAAGGAGCTCCGGCGCGAGGTGCAGGAGCTGGGAGTCGGCGCGCTCGTCGTGTTCGAGTCCGAGGTGGAGAGCCTCCCGCGCGTCCTCAACGAGCTGCAGGACCTGGCCAAGGTGCCGCTGCTGGTCTCCGCGGACATGGAGCGGGGGATGGCGTTCCGCGTGCGCCGGGGGGTCGTGCCGCTGCCGTTCGCGATGGCGGTCGGCGCCTCCGGCTCGGAGGACGCTGCGCGCTTCATGGGCGAGGTGACCGCGCGCGAGGGGCGCGCGCTCGGCATCCACTGGGCGCTGGCGCCGGTGGCCGACGTCAACAACAACCCCGCCAACCCCGTCATCAACATCCGCTCGTTCGGCGAGGACCCCGACCGCGTGGGCCGGCTGGTGGCCGCGTTCGTGAAGGGCGTGCGCAGCGGGGGCCTGCTCAGCACGGTCAAGCACTTCCCCGGGCACGGCGACACCGCGGTGGACAGCCACATGCAGCTGGCGCAGCTGGGGGTGCCGCGCTCCCGCCTCGACTCGGTCGAGCTGCTTCCGTTCCGGCGCGCGGTGGAGTCGGGCGTCGACTCGGTGATGCTCGGCCACATCGCGGTGCCCTCGCTCGACCCCAGCGGTGCGCCCGCGACGCTGTCCCACCCGATGGCGACCGACCTGCTGCGCCGCGACCTGGGCTTCTCCGGGCTGGTCGTCACCGACGCGCTCGAGATGGCGGGGGTGCGCGCGGCCTGGACAGGGGAGGCGGCCGTGCGCGCCGTGAACGCGGGCGCCGACATCATCCTGCTCCCGCCCCAGACCGGCGTCGCCATCGACGCGGTGGTGCGCGCGGTGCGCGAGGGCGAGATCCCCGCGGAGCGCGTCGACGACGCCGTGCTCCGCATCCTGGAGGCGAAGGAGCGGCTCGGCCTGCACCAGAACCGGCGCGTGGACCCCGCCGGGATCAAGAAGGCGGTCGGCCTCCCGCAGGACGTGGAGCGGGCGCTGGCGGTGGCTCGGAGCTCGATCACGCTCGTGAAGAACGAGGGAGACCTGTTGCCGCTGAGGGCGGAGGCGCCGCTGCGCATCCTCCATCTCGTGATGTCGAGCGACGCCCGGGTGGACAACATGGTCATCCAGGGCATCCCCGAGGCCGAGCTGGCGGCGCGGAAGGTGCCGACCGACACGATGTGGCTGGGGCCCGAGGTGTCCGAGGCCACCGCGGAGCGCATCCTGGAGCGCTCGGCCGGCTACACGCACGTGCTGGCGTCGGCGTTCGTCAAGGTGGGCGCGTTCCGCGGGAGCGCGGACATGTCCGAGGCGCACGCCGCGCTGCTCGAGGCCCTCGTCTCCGAGGGGCGCAAGGTGGTGGTCGTCTCCTACGGCAGCCCCTATCTCCTGCGGCAGTTCCCGAGCGTGCCCGCGTACGTCTGCTCGTACGGCTGGGTGGAGACGAGCCAGCGCGCGGCCATCGGCGCGCTGTTCGGCGAGTTCCCGGTGGCCGGACGCCTCCCGGTGACGCTGCCGGGGCTGTACGCTTACGGCCATGGAGTCCTGCTCCCGAAGCGCGAGATGACGCTGCGCGCGGCTCGTCCCCAGGACGCCGGGTTCCGCGAGGACGGCCTGGCGGAGCTGGACCGCCTCCTCGACGACGCGGTCGGGCAGAAGGCGTTCCCCGGCGGCGTGGTGGCGGTCGGCAAGGACGGCGCGCTCGTGCACCTGCGCGCGGTGGGGAAGCTCTCGTACGACCAAGGCGCCGCGCCGGCCGCGAACGACACGATCTACGACCTGGCCAGCCTGACCAAGGTCGTCGTGACCACCACCATGGCGATGATGCTGGTGGACGAGGAGCTGCTGGACCTGGACAAGCCGGTGCGCGCGTTCCTGCCGCAGTTCCGCGGCGGGAGCAAGGACGCGGTGACGGTGCGTCAGCTCCTGACCCACTCGGCGGGCGTCGACTGGTGGGCGCCGCTCTACAAGGAGCCGGGCAGCCGCGCGGCGTACGTGCAGCGCATCGAGAAGATGGACCTGGTGTACGAGCCCGGCACCAAGTCCCTCTACAGCGACCTGGGCCTGCTGCTGCTGGGGGAGATCCTCGAGCGCGTGGCCGGCGAGCCGATCGACGCGTTCGCGCGGCGCCGCATCCTGGGACCGCTGGGGATGAAGGACACGCAGTTCAAGCCGCCGGCGTCGCTGCTCCCGCGCATTGCGCCGACCGAGAACGACCCCTGGCGCGGGCGCGTGGTGCGGGGCGAGGTGCACGACGAGAACGCGCAGGCCATGGGCGGCATCGCGCCGCACGCGGGGCTGTTCGGGACGGCGCCGGACCTCGCACGGTTCGCGCAGATGCTGGTGAACGGCGGCGTGTACGACCACAAGCGGCTGGTGTCGCGGGAGACGCTGGAGGCGTTCACGCGGCCGGCGGGCGTGCCCGGCTCCTCGCGTGCGCTGGGCTGGGACACGCCGGACGGGTCCAACTCCGCGGGCTCGCTCCTGTCGAAGCGCTCGTTCGGCCACACCGGCTTCACGGGCACGTCCATGTGGGTCGACCCCGAGCGGAAGCTGTTCGTGATCCTGCTGACCAACCGCGTGCACCCGACGCGCGAGAACAACGCGATCCGCGCGGTGCGGCGCGAGGTCGCCGACGCGGTGGTGCGTGGCCTGGCGCAGCCCTAGGCTGGCCGCCGTCCTGGCCGCGCTGCCGCTGCTGGGGGCGAGCGCTCCCGTGGTGCGCGTGGGCCTCGACCGCATCGAGTCGGACCGGGCCGGCGTCCTGCGCGGGAAGAGGGTCGGCCTGGTCGTCCACGCGGCATCCGTCTCGGCCGACGGGCGCCACGCGATCGACGTCATGCGCGCGGCGTCGGTGAACGTCGTGCGGCTGTTCACGCCCGAGCACGGCCTGGCGGGACGCGCGGCCGCGGGCGAGAAGATCGAAGGGGGCCGCCACGCGGCCAGCGGCCTGCCGATCGTCAGCCTGTACGGCGAGAAGACGCGTCCTTCGGTCGCGGACCTGGCGGGCCTGGACGCGCTGGTGGTGGACCTGCAGGACGCCGGGGTCCGCTTCTACACCTACTCCAGCACGATGCTGCTGTGCCTGGACGCGGCCGCCGAGGCGGGCATCGAGCTGGTCGTGCTCGATCGGCCCAACCCGCTGGGCGGGGATCGGTGGGACGGGCCGCCGCGTGGCCCCGAGTCGGAGGTCCCGCTGAGCCTGGTGAGCCGCGCTCCGGGCCCGCTGGTGCACGGTCTGACGCTGGGCGAGATGGCCCGCGTCGCCAACGCGGCGCGCGCGAAGCCGGCGCGGCTGACGGTCGTCGCGATGGAGGGATGGGCGCGGTCGATGCGCTGGCGCGACACGGGACGGGAGTGGGTCGCGCCGTCGCCGAACCTCCGCACGGCGGAGGCGGCGCTCGCGTATCCGGGCACGTGCCTCGTCGAGTCGACGCGTGCGACCGAAGGACGCGGGACGGAAGCGCCGTTCCTGCTGATCGGCGCGCCGTGGGTCGACGCGGACGCGCTGGCGTCGGTGCGCTCGCCGGGGTTCGCGCTGGTGAAGGAACGATTCACGCCGCGCGCGTCCGAGGCGGCGCCGTCGCCCAAGCACCGCGACGTGGAGTGCGCGGGCGTGCGCGTCTCCGTCACCGACCCCCTGGCCACGCGCCCCTACGAGCTGGGCCTGCGCCTGCTCCAGGCGCTGCGCAAGCAGGCGGGGTTCGGCTGGACGCGCGAGGGCGCGCTGGACTGGCTCGTCGGCACGCGCCGCGTGCGCGAAGCGATCGAGCGCGGCGACAGCGTCGAGACGATGCTCGAGGCGAACGCCGCCGACCTCGCCGCGTGGGAGCGCGAGCGAGCGCCGGCGCTGCTGTACTGACCCGCTACTCGATCGTGAAGCCCATCAGCTCGACCGGCACCGTCGCGACCATCACGACCGACGACACGTCGGCCGGACAGGCGGGGGCGAGGGGCAGGTCGTACCCCGCGTGCTCCGCCTGGCTGGCGGAGGGGCCCAGCTGGAGCAGCGTCGCGCGCACGCGGTTCGGGTCCTGCGTCGCGGCGTCCGCGGTCAGCTCGACCACGACGAAGTAGGTCCGGGGAGTGCCGAACTCGACCGTGACGTTGGTGTCACCGTCCGCGAACGGGACGTCCTGCACCCCGGCCGCGAGCGCGAGCGTGCCGATGGAGGTCACCAGCGTGTCGCTGGGCTCGAAGATCCCGTTCCCGTTCGCGTCGCGATAGACGCGCAGGCTCTCGATCAGCAGGTTGGCTTCCGCGGTCGTGAGCGGGTCGCCGGCGGCCTCCTCGAGGAGCACGCCGAACCGCGCGAGCTCCAGCGGGCCGTCCCCAGCGCGGCCGAGGTGCGTCGCGGCCACGCGGAGCATCGAGACGGTCGAGCCCTGATCGGCCGTCCCGGGCGCGGTGTTGTCCGCCGCCAGCGAGAACTGGCCGCCCTGGTTGGGATGCCAGACGAGGGACGCCGGGTTCGCGATCAGGTCGACGTCGCCGTCCCGGTCGATGTCCGCCGTACCGATCCTGCCGACGGCTGCGGGCGAGCCGGTCAGCGGCAACGTGTGGCCCAGCCATTCGCTGCCCAGGCCGTTCCGGTTCTCGTGCCACCCGAACGTATTCCCTGGCCCGCCCGCCCAGGGCAGGTCCAGGTCGCCGTCGCGATCGAGGTCGGCGACGGTGGCCCCGAGGCCCGCGCCATCCACCGTCTGCAGGGTCCAGGAGGCGCCGCCGCCCGCGTTGATCCGCCAGCGCAGGGCCGCCGAATCGCCGCCACCCTGCGCGAAGTCCAAGTCGCCGTCGCCGTCGATGTCGGCCGCGTCGACCACGAAGGGGTTGGCGGGCGCGGTGGAGATCGTGTGCATGTTCCAGGCGACCCCGGTGCCGGCGACGTTCTCGGCCCAGCCCACCTGGCTCCCGGAGAAGCCGGCCAGGGCGGAGGCCACGTCCAGGTCCCCGTCACCGTCGATGTCGGCCAGGTCGCCCGACGCGCCTCCGATCGGGACGGACCCCCACGCCGAGCCGTTCGACATGTTCGGGTACCAGCGGCCCAGCATCTCCTGGCTCGCCTGGAAGACGTCCATGTCACCGTCGCCATCGATGTCGCCGGTGACGAGGCTCGAGCCGAACGGCGGCGAGGTGACGTTCGCGATGGAGTGGGGGGTGAACATCGCACCGCCCGAGGTGTTCTCGAACCAGAGAGCGCCGACCTGCACGCCCGCGCGGAAGTCGGAGACGACGTCCGTATCGCCGTCACGATCGATGTCTGCGGTCGCCAGCGCCAACGGCCCCGTGAGGGACGGAGACACGGTGTGCGGCGTCCAGCCCGCGCCTGACGCGCCGTTCTCGTGCCAGAGCAGCGCGTTGGCGGTCGCGTGTGCGCTGATGAGGTCCACGTCGCCATCGCGGTCGATGTCGGCGACCTCCAGCGCATCCGGCGTATCGGCGGCAGTCGACACGGTGACCGCCGGGCCGAAGCACGCGTTGCGGTGCACCGTGTCGTTGCGGCGGAGGACCAGGGGCGACGGGCCCGCCCCGGAGGCGGACAAGGCGTCGAGGTCCCCATCGCCGTCCACGTCGGCAATCGCGGGAAGGTTGCCGAAGGGCTCCGGGTCCGACACGGTCCGCCCGAGCCAGCTCGAGCCGTTCGACGCCAGGTTCTCGTACCAGACGAGCTCCGCTTGGAGCGGGAAGCTGGTCGGCCGGGCTCCCAGGACGTCCAGGTCGCCATCACCGTCGAGGTCGCGGACCATTGGCTCGTAGACTGCGTCGGCCGTGCCGAACGAGTGCAGCGGCCAGAGCCCGGATGCGGCATTTTCGTGCCAGCCGGCACCCGTGACCACGTCCACGTCGCCGTCGCGGTCGATGTCTCCCGATGCGACGCCGGTGAAGCCCGTGTTCCCCGCCGTGTGAGTCGCCCAGCTCGTTCCGCCACCCACGTTCTCGTACCAGACGGCGTTCCCCTCCACCGAGATCACGTCAGGGTCTCCGTCGCCGTCGATGTCCGCCGTGCTCAAGCTATGAACGAGGATGGTGCTGGTGGTCGCGATCGTGTGGGTCGTCCACGTCCCTCCCGCGCCGTCGTTTTCGTGCCATCGGAGCGCGGCCGGCGAGCCCCCGTTGCTCAGCACGTCCATGTCGCCGTCGCGGTCGACGTCGGCCACGGCCATGGCGGGCGACTGCACCGCGGCGATACCGTGTGGCGCCCAGACCGTCCCGAGGCCGTCCACGTTCTCGTGCCAGGCCATGCCCTGTGGGTTGGTGCTGGCCACCAGGTCGACGTCACCGTCTCCATCGAAGTCCCCTGCCGCCACCTCCTGCGGGTTCCCGATCGTGGCCACGGTCGCCGGGGACCATGACGACCCCGCGCCGTCGGCGTTGCGCAGGACGATCAGGGCGTTCGCAGTGGCCCACATCGGGGCCAGGTCCAGGTCGCCGTCCCGGTCGAAGTCGGCGGTCGCCACCCGTGAGACGTGGCTCCCGGCCGTGTAGACCGGAAACGGGGGCTGGAAGGGCACCGCGCCGGCGTGCGCGGCCGCCGGTGCACAAAGGGCCGCCGCGAAGACGCCGGCTCGAACGAAGGGCGTGAAGCGGATCCTCTTGGTCATGCGGGACCTCCCACCCCTCTGGTGTCCGAACTGGCCGAAAGGTTACGGATGGTGTCGGCGCGACGTCAAGCCGCCGACCGCGCTGGCCAGCTCGCCCACGATGACCGTCACCGTGGCACCGACCGCCACGTTCCACGTCCAGGCCACCCCGGGAACACCGAAAAGCACCGGCGCCAGCATCCCCACCATGAGGCTGACGGCCAGCCCGACGACCATGCCGATCAGCGTGCCGTGAGTGTTCGCGCGCTTGCTGAGCAGCCCCAGCAGGAACGCGCCCACGGTCGGACCGGATGCGTAACCCAGCGCGGCCAGGCCGGACTGGAGCGCGGAGTCGACGTTCTGCGCGAGGATCGCGACGCCGATCTGCAGGATGCCCCACACGATCGTGAACAGGCGGCCCACGCGCATCTGCTGGGCCTCGTTCGCCTGCGGTCGGACGTAGGGCAGGTAGAAGTCGCGCACGGTCGCGGACGCCATCGAGTTGAGCGACGGCGAGAGCGCGGCCGCCACGATCGCGGCCAGGATGAAGCCGGTCCAGCCCCCGGGCAGGTAGTTCGCCACGAACGTGGGCAGGACCTCGTCCTCGCGCGCGAAGGCGCGCCCCTGGTAGTGGGTCCACAGCAGCGTGCCCAGCAGCAGGAACAGCACGAACTGCGCGAGCACCAGGAACCCGGACAGCGTGAGGCCCACGGCCGCGTCGCGCCGGCTGCGCGCGACCAGCAGGCGCTGCACGAGGTAGTGGTCCGTGCCGTGCGTGGCCAGCGTGAGGAAGACGCCGCCGACCACCCCGGCGAGCAGCGTGAAGGGCTGCGTGAAGTCGAGCGCCGTGTTCCACAGGTTCAGCTTGCCGGCTGCGGACGCGGCCGCGAGCGCATCGCCCACGCTCATCGGCAGCAGCCGCACGACCGCGACGAGGCACACGATGGCGCCGGCCAGGTACACGAACATCTGGACGGTGTCCGTCCAGATGGTCGCGGTGACGCCGCCCTCCTCGGTGTAGAGGATCATGGCGGCGCCCAGCACGACGATGAAGAGCCACTCCCAGTGCGGGACGCCGGCGGCCACCGCCAGCACCAGCGCGGCGGCGTGCAAACGGATGCCGTCGCCGAGCGTCCGGTAGAGCAGGAAGATGCCGGACGAGGCGGCACGCACGGGTCCGCCGAAGCGCTTCTGCAGCAGCTCGTACGAGGTGTAGATCTCGCCGCGGAAGTAGGCCGGGAGGAAGACGGCCGAGATGAGGAAGCGGCCGATCACGTACCCGAAGACGAGCTGCAGGAACGTCCAGTCCCCGGTGTAGGAGCGGCCGGGCGCGCCGATGAAGGTGAGCGTGCTCGTCTCGGTGGCCACGATGCAGGACGCGATCGCCCACCAGGGCACCTGCTGCCCGCCCAGGAAGTAGTCCTTGACCGAGCGGCGGCGCCGGCCCAGCCAGGTCCCGAAGGCGGTGATGGCCGCGACGTAGAGCACCAGCACGACCACGGCCGAGAGCGGGAGCTTCGTGGCGACCTCCGGGCCCGGGTCTAGCGCGTGGTCGTGATCTTGGCGCCGACGACCTGCAGCGACGAGCTGAGCCGCGAGATCTTGCGATTGCGGGCGGCCTGGGCCAGCGCATCGTCTGCGGGGGGGACCTCGGCCCGGATGGTCCGGAGCAGCTTGTCGAGCTCCAGCCTCAGCGCCTGCAGGTCGGCGACGGTGTAGCCGCGGAAGGTCGCGGTGCTGACGAGGATGAACCCGTCGCAGATCTGGGACGCCATGTTGGTGGCGCTGCCACCCATGAAGTTGGCCATGCTGGAGGGGGATTATATGCTCGCTCGAATGGGGTCGGAGGCCGCGCGCCGCAAGCCGGACCGCCGCCGCGTCCTCGTGGCGCTGCTGCGGCGGATCGCGATCGGCGCGGTCCTGGTGAGCCTCGCCCTGTGGTTCGGGCCCGGGTTGCTGGTCGAGATCGGGGTCCTGGGGCCGACGGCCGAGGAGCGCATCGGATCGGCCGAGCGGACGCTGCGCGCGGCCGAATCGTACGGTGCCACCGCCGGCACGGGGTCCTACGGGGAGGCGAAGCAGGCGCTGCAGGAGGCGCGCGGCTTCCTGGCGCAGCAACGGTCGCGCGAGGCCCGCAAGGCCGCGGCCCGCGCGGGCGTGCTGGCCATCGAGGCGCAGCGCAGCGCGCTCCTGCAGTCCGAGCAGCAGCGCCGTCGCGCGGAGTCGGTGGTCAAGGAGCTCGACGCGCGCGTGAACGCGCTCGAGGAGCGCTTCGGCCAGGTGACGCCCGGCCTGCCCCAGCCGGCGGTGTCGACGTTGCTGTCGCGCATGAAGGAGGCGCGCCAGGCGGCGGGCGCGGTCTTCCTCGCCTGGGAAAAGGGCGAGCCCCAGCGCGTGCTGGCGGGCGAGGGGCCGGCCCGCGCCGCGGTGGACGCGGCGGCGCGGGACCTCGAGCAGGCGGCTCGCGACAAGGGGTTGTGAGCCGAATCACTGACGGATCCCCGGCCCGCTCCGCCAGAATGCCCGCGCCCGCTCGAGGTATGCGCCTGCGCCGCTTTGTCCTGGCCCTCCTTCTCTGCGCCGCGCCGCCGGTGTCCGCGGCGGAGTTCTACGTCGACCCCGTGACCGGCAGCGACACGACCGGCAACGGCAGCTCCGCCAGCCCCTGGCGCACGCTCCAGACGGTCATCGACAACAAGCTCGAGACGCGCGACTGGAACGCGCTGCCGTACACGGCCAGTTCGGTGCTGGTCACCGTGAACCCCGGCGCCCCCGTCAAGGCCGGCGACACCCTCTGGCTCCGCAACGGCTACCACGGCGCGGTCCTCATCCAGGGCGCCTACAACGCCGCGCCGGTCACGATCGCGGCCCAGGCCGGGCACGTGGCGGCCCTGCGAACGCTGGACGTGCGGGCGGCGCAGAACTGGGTGCTGCGCGGCCTGTCGATCAGCCCCTCGCACGCGCCACCGCTGGCGCAGACGACCATCGTCGAGATCGAGGACCACAACTTCTTCGGTCCCGCCTGGGACGTCGAGCTGCACGACAGCGACGTGTTCACCGTGGCCGACGCCGCGGCCTGGACGGCCAACGACTGGGTGAACGTGGCGTCGAGCGGCATCGACGTGGGTGCGACCCGGGTCACGGTGCGCGGCTGCCGCGTCCGCAACGTGCGCTTCGGCATCAGCGTGGGCGGCCCGTCCGCGCGCATCCAGGAGAACCTCATCGACGGCTTCTCGGCCGACGGCATGCGCGGGCTGGGCGACGACGGGCTGTTCGAGTACAACCGCGTGCAGAACAACTACGTCGAGGACCCGCCGGACGCGAACCACGACGACGGGTTCCAGAGCTGGTCGGTGGGACCCGGCGGCGTCGGCACCGGCGAGGTGCGCGGTGTCGTCCTGCGCGGGAACGTCTTCATCAACCACGTCGACCCCAACCACCCGCTGCGCAGCTCGATGCAGGCCATCGGCTGCTTCGACGGGTGGTTCGTGAACTGGGTGGTGGAGAACAACGTGGTCGTCACCGACCACTGGCACGGCATCACGTTCCTGGGCATGCGCGACTCGCGCATCGTCAACAACACCGTGATCGACCTGCAGTCGGGGACGCCCGGCCCGCCCTGGATCATGGTGAACCCGCACAAGAACCTGCAGCCGAGCGTGAACGTGGTGGTCCGCAACAACCTGGCCACCGACTACTCGCTCGAGGGCACGAACGTGGTCGGCGACCACAACGTCGAGTTCACCCTGGCGAACGCGGCCACGCTCTTCCTGGCCCCGCCGTTCGACCTGCACCTGCGGCCGGGCACGGCCGCGGTCGACACCGGCAACGCCGCGCTGGCCCCGCCGCTCGACGTCGAGAAGCAGGCGCGGCCGCAGGGTGCGGGCTTCGATCTGGGAGCCTACGAGCGGTTCGTGCCCACGGTGGCGATCGACGACGTGGCGGTGACGGAGGGGACCGGGAGCAACCCGAGCGCGGTCTTCACGGTCGCGCTGTCGGGAGCGAGCGCGCAGGCCGTCACCCTGGGCTTCCAGACCGCGAACGGCACGGCCACGGCCGGGAGCGACTACGCGGCCACCACGGGCGCGCTCACGGTCCCGCCGGGCCAGCTGACCCGCTCCGTCAGCGTGCCCATCGTGGGGGATGCCGCGATCGAGGGAGACGAGACGTTCGGGGTCTCGCTGTCGTCGATCGTCAACGCGACCGCGGGTGACGTCCAGGGCGTCGCGACCATCCTGGACGACGACGCGCCCTCGCTGTCGAAGCTGGAGCTGGGCCACGGATCGGTCCAATGGGGCGACCTGGCCGCCGACCCCGGCCCGGCCGCGGACGCGGACCTGTTCCGGCTGGCCCAGGCGCCGCGCGCGTCCTACGAGGTGGTGGTGGACGCCGCGTCCGGCGACGTGGCCCCCGGCCTGCTGGTCGAGCGGCTGGCGTCGGACAACTCGACCGTCGTGCAGGCCGGAACGGCGACCGGCACCGGCGCCAGCGTGAGCCTGCGCTGGGAGAACGCGGTCGGCAGCGCGGTCGCCAGCCAGCACATCCGCGTGGCCAGCGGGGGCTGCACGACCGCGTGCGGCGCCGACGACGTGTACCGCGTCCGCGCGTACGAGACCACGTACACGATCCCCCGCTTCAACAACGCGGGCACCCAGGTGACCGTGGTGCTGGTGCAGAATCCGACCCTGCAGGCCGTGGCGGGGCGCCTCTACTTCTGGGATCCCGCCGGCGCGCTGGTCCACACGCACCCCTTCACCGTCGGGCCGCGCGGGCTGTTCCAGCTGATCGGCACCAGCGTGCCGGCGCTGCAGGGACGCAGCGGCTCGATCACGGTCTCGAACGACGCGCGCTACGGCGCGCTGGCGGGAAAGGCGGTCTCGCTGGAGTCCGCGACGGGCCTCAGCTTCGACTCGCCGATGGCGCCGCGGCCGCGCTAACGCGAGCCGGCCGCTACTTCATGCAGACGGCACGCACCTGCTGGAAGTCGGTGTGTCCGGCGATCACCTTCATGATGCCGTCCTGCAGGAGCGTCGTCATGCCCTCGGCCATCGCCTGCTTGCGGATCTCCTCGACCGTCTCCCGGTGCTGGATCTTGCGCTTGATCGTGTCGGTGCCCACCAGCAGCTCGTGCAGCCCCATCCGTCCCTTGTAGCCGCTGCCGCCGCACTTGGGGCACCCCTTGGGCCGGTAGAGACGGAAGTCCGGCGAGTAGCGCACGCCGAGCCGGTCCCAGTGCTCGAGCCCGTAGCTCTCCATCAGCTCCGCGAACTCCTCCTGCGTCGGCGCGTACGCCTCCTTGCACTCCTTGCACAGCGTGCGCACCAGGCGCTGGGCCAGGATGCCGAGCAGCGCGTCCGCGAAGTTGAAGGGGTCGATCTCCATGTCGAGCAGCCGCGTGATGGTCTCGGGCGCCGAGTTGGTGTGCAGCGTGGAGAACACGAGGTGGCCGGTGAGCGACGCCTCGACGCCGGTGGACGCCGTCTCGTTGTCGCGCATCTCGCCGACCATGATCACGTCGGGGTCGGCGCGCAGGAACGCGCGCATCGCGTTCGCGAACGTGAAGTCGATCTTGGGGTGCACCTGCACCTGCCGCAGGCCCGGCTGCGTGATCTCGACCGGGTCCTCGGCGGTCCAGATCTTCATGTCCACCGTGTTGATGTGCCCGAGGCCCGAGTGCAGCGTGGTCGTCTTGCCCGAGCCCGTGGGGCCCACCACCAGGCAGATGCCGTACGGCTTCTCCAGGATCTTCTTGAACTCGGTGATGTTCCGCTCGGAGAAGCCCATCTTCTCGAGCGGGAGCGGCTTGGCCGCGGTGAGGATGCGCATCACCACGTCCTCGTTGCCGCCCGCGGTGGGGATGGTCGCCACGCGCAGCTCGATCGTGCCCATGGGCCCGCGGAAGCGGATCTTGCCGTCCTGGGGCTTGCGCTTCTCCGCGATGTCCAGGCGCGACATGATCTTGAAGCGCTGCACCACCGCGTTGCGGTGGGGCGCGGGGATGTCGAGGTACTTCGTGCACTCGCCGTCGATGCGGAGCCGCACCTGGGTGGGCGCCGACTTGCCGTAGGGCTCGATGTGGATGTCGGAGGCGCCCCGGTTGTAGCCGTCGATGATGATCTGGTTGCACAGCTTGACGATGCCGCTGTCGGTCTCGTCGATCTCGGCCGCCGCGGGGTCGGCGCCCTCGCTCTCGAGCTC
>JAICEW010000148.1 GCA_025923995.1 Vicinamibacteria bacterium
CACCGGAGGAGAGCGGAATCGCTGGACGGAAGGCGACACGCGGCGCTCCGGATTCTACGCCCCGGCCGGCGCGAGACGCTCCAGCTGGCTCTTCGCGCGGCGGGTCGGCGGGGCGTCCGGTCCGACGCTGGCCTCGAGCTGGCCGACGGCCGCCTTCAGCTCCGCACGCCCCGCGTCGACCTCGCCCAGCCCCACCAGCGCGATGCCCCGCTCGAGGTGGCAGTTGCCGGCGTTGAGCGAGTGGGGCAGATCGCCCCTGAGCCGGTTGACGGCGGGCAACACACGCTCGGCGGCCGCACGGGCCTCCGCGAACTCACCCCGCTCGTTGCGTGCCTCGGCCAGGACAAGCTCGAGCGTCACGACGTCCACCTCCGCGGGCGGGCGCGCGAGCCCCCGTTGCACGTGCGCCAGCGCCGAAGCCGGGTCGCCGCGCGCGAGCGCCAGACGGCCGAGGTACCAGTCGAGCGCGGCGTACAGGGCTGGTGTCGATCGGGGATCCTCGCCCAGCAGGGCTTCGGCCTCCCGCAGCGCGCCGGCCGCGTCGTCGAGCCTGCCGACCCCGGCGAAGGCGAGCGAAGCCTGCTCGAGAACGGCAACCAGGCGTCGCTGCGACTTCTCGCCCCGCGTCTTCGCGATCGCCTCCTCGAAGAGCGGGAGCGCTTCCGCGCAACGCCCCACCGTGCAGAGCGCAAGCGCGTGATTCCGCAGGAGGGGCGACACGGCGCCGCGCTCCGTGGCCCTCTCGCGGCCGATGGCGAGGGCGCGCTCGGACAGGGGCAGGGCCCTGAGGTACTGGCCCTCCACCTGCCACATGCGGCTCCAATTGTTGAGGACGAGGGCCGCGTCGCGGGCGCGACCGAGCCCCTGGCTCTCCAGGAGCCGCATCACGCTCGCGAACTGCGCGTCCGCAGCCTCCACCGAGCGCTGGACCAGGTAGGCGTTGCCGAGGGCAAGGCCCGCCTCGAAGCGGCGGGCGGGGGGTGCTCTTCGCGCCTCCTCGAGCGCGACCGCACGCGTGGCGGCCGACACAGTTCGTGACGTGTCGGGCCGCCTCCTCGTGAGGTTGGCCTCGCGGACACGGCAGTAGGCCTCGTCCGCCTCGGACGCGGGCACAGCCGCCAGGTCGGACAGCGCCTCGGCCAGCAGCCGGTCCGCTTCGACGGCGCTGGCGGCATCGTCGTCAACCTGGTCCACGAGGGACCACGCCTTCGCGCACGTCGCCCGCGACCGCAGCCCGATGTCGTCGATGGCGCGCGAGACGGTGAAGGCGCGCTCGATCGCGGCATGCAAACGGTCGTGCTGCTGGTTCTCCTGGTAGCGGTCCGCCAGGATCAGCAACATGTGCACGCGGGTCGCGGGATCGTCGGCGTAGCGCCTGTCGAGGAGGGCGTCGCCGCGGGCCAGCAGCTCCTCGTTCGTGATGGGCCGGCCCTGCGTCGGCGTGGCCTCGGAGAGCAGGAAGCCGGTGAAGTCGACCGTCGCCTCGGCCCGCCTCAGATCCACCAGGGCCCGGTCTCGCGCGCGGGCCGCCCCGCGGGCCTGCTGCACCGCCACCCCGGCGCCGGTGGCCAGCGCGACCACGACCGCCGCGGACGCGCTCAGGCCGACGCGGTGGCGCGCGACGAACTTGCGCGTCCGGTAGCCCAGCGAGTCCTTGCGCGCGCGCACCGGCAGGTGGTCGAGGTAGCGATGGAGATCTTCGGCCATGGCCTCGGCGGACGCGTAGCGCCCCCGCGGGTCCTTCTTGAGCGCCCGGGCCACGATGTTGTCGAGGTCCCCGCGCAGCGCGCCGCGCAGCCGCTGGGGTGTCGTGCCCCGCTGTTCCGCGCGCGTCTCCGCCTGCGCGCCGGCCGCGGCCGCGTCCGACACCCGCGCGGCCTCCGTGTCCACGATGGCCCGGATGAGGTCGGCGGGCGACTGCGACTCGTGCCAGGCGGGATGCCGCCCGGCGAGCATCACGTAGAGCAGGACGCCCAGCGCGTACACGTCGGTGGCGGTGGTGACGTCGCCCGCGGTCAGCTGCTCGGGCGCCGCGTACTCGGGCGTGAGCATGGACTCGCCGTCCCGCGTGAGCGCGGTCGGCGACTCGCCCGGCTGGGCCTCCATCAGCTTGGCGATCCCGAAGTCGAGCAGCTTGACGCGCCCCTCCCGGTCCACCAGGACGTTCGAGGGCTTGATGTCCCGGTGCACGACCAGGTTGGCGTGCGCGTGCGCGACCGCGGCCAGCACGTCGAGAAAGAGCCGGACGCGGGCATCCACGCCCAGCCCGCGCGCGTCGCAGGAGTCGTCGATGCGCTCGCCGTCCACGTGCTCCAGCACGAGGTAGGGCTGGCCCTGCGGCGAGACGCCCGCGTCGATGAGCTGCGCGATGCCGGGATGGCGCAGGCGGGCCAGGATGCTTCCCTCGCGCCGGAAGCGCGCCTCGCCGTCGCGCCCCACCAGGCTGGCGTTCAGCAGCTTCACGGCCGCGACGCCCTGGAAGCGGCCGTCGCTGCGATCGGCCAGCCAGACGCTGCCCATCCCGCCCTGGCCCAGCTTCGACCGCAGCGTGTACGCGCCCAGCGTCTGGCCGGCGAGCGAGCCCGAAGCGGCCGGCCGCGGCGCGGACCACTCGAGGAAGCCCTCCGCGTCCAGCCGGTCGTGCTGATCGAGCAGGTCGGTCAGGTCGCGGGCCAGCTCGGCGTCCTCGGCGGCGAGCGCGGCCAGCCACGCGGGCCGCTCCTCCGGAGCGAGCTCCAGGCCGCGGTCGAGGTACGGGATGACCAGGCGCCAGCGCGCCTCGTCAAGCCGCGCCGGCATCCTCGATCGCGTCGTGGAGGTACAGCCGGGCCTTTTCCCAGTGACGCTGCACGGTGCGCTCCGACAGGCCGCGCATGGCGGCGATCTCCGCGAACGTGAACCCGCAGAAGAACTTCAGGTCCACCACCTGGGCCAGCAGCGGGTCCACCTGGGCCAGGTCGTCCACCGCCTCGCCCAGCTTCGCCAGGTCCTTCCCGTCCTCGGGCGCGGCGCCCGCGTCGTCGCCCAGCGAGGTGATCTCGAAGTCGCCGCCCCGCTTGCGGGCCTTGCGGCTGCGCACGTAGTCGATGATGAGCGTGCGCATCACGCGCGCGGCGTAGGCCATGAAGCGGTTGCGGTCGGGGAACACGTTCTCGCGCTGCGCCATGTCGAGATAGGTCTCGTGCAGCAGCGTGGTGGTCCCCAGCGTCATGTCGCGCGCGTTCCTGGCCAGCTGCCGCTCAGCCATGCGGTGCAGCTCCGCGTAGAGGGTGGTGAAGAGCGCGTCGGACGCGGACGGGTCCCCTCCTTCCGCGGACAGGATCAGCGACGAGATCCTGGCGTCCACGGATTCGGTACCGGCCGGGGCCAGGGCGGCGGAGCGTGGCACGGTGATCCCCCTCGCTAGACTTCCAGAGTCTTCTGTACCTGGGATATCGAAACGTGCCGGCTGGAGCCGACACGGGGGGCGAGATTTCTTGCGACGCGGCCGTCTCCCGAGGTTGCCCGTGGGGCCCCGTTGACGCTAAGGTGCTGACCTGATGTCGGGACCCCTCCGGTAGCGGGCGCGCGAGCCGAGTGCGCCGCGTCCTCTCGAACCTGGGCCTGGCCGCCGTCTCGGTCGTGGTCTCGCTGGCGGCCGCCGAGGTCGCCCTCCGGGCCTGGGGCTACCGGTTCTCCCCCATCCAGTTCCTGACGCCCGAGAACCCCAACGACTGGCGCGCCTTCCACATGGGCGCCAACGACCCCCGGCTGTCGGAGCGGGAGCCGCTCACGCTGTTCGACGGCGAGCTGCTCTGGCGCTTGAACCCGGCGGTGAGCGCCGAGATCAACGCGCAGGGGTTCCGCGGCCCGCTCTTCCCGCCGGCGCGGGCGCCGGGGGACGTCTTCGTCCTCGCGGTCGGCGACTCGAACACGCTCGGCCCCCTCACCGCCAACGACCACTGGCCCGGCTTCCTGGACGACCTGGTGCGGACCGACGCGTCCGGGCGCGCGCGGGTTGTGAACGCGGGCGTCTACGGGTACACGGCACTGCAGGGGTTGCGCCGCTTCCGGCAGGCGCTGCCCCACCGGCCCGACGTCGTGCTGTTCAGCTTCGGCGCCAACGACGCGCAGCCGGTGCGCACGACGGATGCCGCCTACGCCGCGCGCGTGCGCTGGCTCGGGCGCTGGGAGTGGTCGCGCGTCGCGCCGCCGCTGGCGCACCTGTTCCTGAAGGCGCGGGCCCGGCTGGGCGGGGCCGCGGCACCGACTCCCCGCGTCCCTCTGGCCGACTATCGCGTCATCCTCGAGACCTTCGTCGACGAGGCGCGTGCCGCCGGCGCCACGCCGGTGCTGCTCACGCGCCCCTGGGTGGGGCGCTCCGACGACCCGGACCTGTGGATGACGCACGCGCCGCCCTACAACGACGCCACGCGCTCGGTCGCCGCGTCCAAAGGTGTGCTGCTCGTGGACGCGTACGAGGAGTTCCGGGAGCGCCCGGAGCTGTTCTCCGATCCCCTGCACTTCACGCGCGTGGGCGATCGCGCGATGGCGGAGCTGGTGCTGCGCCGCCTCCAGTCGGCCGGGGTGGCGGCCGGCGCGACCGGCTTGCGCCCGGGCCCGGCCATCGAGCTGACCGGGCCCGACGAGCGGCGTCCCGAGCTGGGCCCGGGCTTCTCCAGCTTCGAGCGGACGGCCGACGGGCCGCCGGGCCGCTGGACCGATGGCGCCGGCGTCCTCACGCTGGGGCGCAGCCGCCAGGAGCGCGGGCTGGCCCTCGATCTCTCCAACCGCAGCCCCCTGCCGTTGACGGCGGGACAGGTCGAGGTCAACGGCCGCGTCCTGTTCGACTTCCGCGAGCGGCGCGGCCGGATGCGGCCGCTGCTCGACGTCGGCGACATCCCCGGCGAGACCCTCACGGTCCGGTTCGTCACCCAGCCCGTCTACGTCCCGCGCGAGCACGACGCGGCGTCGCGCGACGTGCGGCGGCTGGGGGTGTTCGTGCATGCCGCCCGGCTCGTGGACGCGCCGTTCGCGTCCGAAGTGGCGCTGGCCGACCTCGACGTGGACAGCCCGGAGCTGCGCGAGGGCTGGTTCGACGCGGAGACCTGGCCCGACGGTCGGCGGGGGCGGTGGTCGAGCGCGCGCGCGGAGCTCGTCCTCGAGCGGCGCGCCGACGAGAGGGGCCTCGCGATCGACGCCAGCGCGGAGAACGGACGCAACCGCACGGCGGCGACGGTCGCGATCGGCGGGCGCCTCGTGGGCACGATCGGCGGCCCGAACGGCCGGCGCCAGGACGTCCTCCCGATCCCCGCGGGCGTCGGCCGGCGCGTGCGCGTCGTGCTGCGCGTGGACGAGCCCTACGTGGCCGCACGACACGAGCCGGGCAGCACCGACACGCGCGCCCTGGGGCTGTTCGTGCACTCCGTTCGCCTCGTGCCGTCAGCGCACGAGCAGCACGACGCGCGACCCGTCGGGACACGGCCATGACCCGGCCGGCCGGTACCCGGACGCCGTGTCCCGCAGCGCTTCCGCCAGCGCCTGCGACGAGCGCGTGGTGAACTCCGGGCCCTGCCAGCCGCCCTCCTTGACGACGGCCGCGTGGAAGTCGGTCAGCGACTCGCCGGGGGCGGGCCAGGCCGGCAGGTGCGCGTGCCTGACGCGCACACGGGCGCTCTCCGCGTAGTAGCCGAGGGTGGCGGCGTTGATGACCGGATGGTCGGGCACGACCAGCACCCGCACCTGCCGGCTGGCCAGCTCGGCCGAGCGCATCAGCACCGCGACGAGGCCCTCGGCGTCGAGGGCGCCCGAGCGCAGCGCCTCGAGGTGCACGTGCGCGCCCGGGTCGGGCTCGCGGTCCAGCACGTGGCGGTAGGCGAGGCGCAGCGCGCCTTCGGCGTCGAGGGCGCCGCCCGTCCGCGCGGCCTGCAGCGCCTCCAGGGCCCGCCGGCGCCGCCAGCCGATCACCGCATCGTGGGCGTCGGCGGCCAGGTGGCTCGCCGGCCACGGCTGGTCCGCCGAGAGCGGGATGGTGGACCGCATCCAGAGGAAGTGCGGGTCGTCCTGCTGGAGGAACACGAACGGCCGCAGCACGACCAGCCGCGGCAGCCAGGCGAAGCCCCAGGTCTGCGCGACGTAGTTGAACGCACACGCGGCCAGCGCCAGCGCGATGAGGCCGGCGCGCGCCGCGCGGTGCGGGATCGCGCACAGCCATCCCGCGTAGAGCGCGGCCAGCGGCGGCAGCAGGAACAGCGCGTAGCGGTCGCCTCCCTTGTTGGGCACCAGCGTGAGCACCACGTAGCCGGCCAGGAGCCACCACCAGAGCGTCCGCTCCGTCTCCGACGCCACGAGCGGTCCCCCTCGCCGGAAGCGCCGGACGACCCGGTGGACGAACAGCCCCGCCAGGATGGCCGCCGTCGGGAACGACAGCGCGTTGTTCACGAGGACCCAGCCGTAGTAGGTCACGTTCCGGAAGCCGAGGACGGTGCGCCCTCCCGTCGCGTACGGGGCCGCCCCCGACCCGAGCCCGTAGTGGTACAGGTAGCCGAGCGCCTCGCGCAGGTGCGGGACCCACCAGGGTCCCGCGACCGCGAGCGCGAGCAGCGCGGCCAGCCCCAGCTGTCGCAGCGCTCCGCCCAGCTCGCCCTCGCGGCGCCGCCGCCAGAGCGAGAGGGCCACGGGCGCGACCATGAAGATGCCGGTCATGGTCTTGGTGAGCGCGGTCAGGCCCACGACCGCGCCGAACGCGAGGGTCCACCCGCGGACGCGCAGGTCGTTCGAGCGCACCAGCGCCGCGACCGCGACGGCCAGCAGCGCCGAGGCCGGGAAGTCGAGCAGGTAGTCGCGCGAGAGCCGCACGACGTCGCTGAACCCGCAGGCCAGGACGGCCGCCAGCAGGCCGGCCCGGCGGCCGTGGGCCGAGGTCGCGAGCGACTGGATTCCGGCCAGGAGCAGGACGACGAAGAGGCCGTTGGTGAGGTGCGCCACCAGGCGCGACTCGCCCAGGAGGGCGTAGAGGGCCGCGGTGCTCAGCGGAAAGAGCGGCGGCCACACCGCGCTCGACTCCGCGATCGCCCCCGCCAGCGCGCGCGGCCCGCCGTCCTGCCAGGCGTGGAAGAAGCGCAGGCTCATCGTGAGGTAGTTGGCCTGGTCCCAGGGCGGCGGGTACGCGAGGAGGTTCTCGCGGAGCCACACGGCGCTGCTCGCGGTCAGGAACGTCGCGAGCGGCAGGACGGCCCACGCGTAGTGGCCGGGGCTCCGGCCGGGCGCGGGGCGTGCGGGCGATGTCGGCTCGTCCTCCGCCATGGGCTCTCGAGAGCGAAGCCGCGGATGTTAGCAGAGCGCCGGCCTCGGCACCGGTTGGACGATAATCGGGCACTGCTCGATGCGCACCCGCGTGTTCGCCCACCTCCGGCTGGCCCTCTACTCGGTCGTGGTCGGGGTGGCGCTGGTCGAGGTCGTCCTGCGCCTCGTGGGCTACACGTACTCGCCGCTCGCGCTCATCCCCGCCGACAACCGGAACGACTTCCGGCCCGGGCACATGGCGAGCCGCGACGAGCGCGCCTCGGACGAGCCGCTCACCCTCTTCGACCCCGAGCTGCTGTGGACGCCGAACCCGCGGTTCGGCAACGTCTTCGCGCTCGACGGCACCCGTGGCGGGCCGCTCGCCGAGGCGCGTGCGCAGGCGCGGAAGCTGATCGTCGCGGTCGGCGACTCCAACACGCTGGGTCCGAGAGACGCCCCGGACCACTGGCCCGGATACCTGCAGGACCTGCTGGCGATGAATGCGCCCGAGGACGGCTGGCGCGTGGTCAACGCGGGCGTCTACGGGTACTCGTCGTTCCAGGGCCTGCGCCGGGCGCGCGACGTCCTGCGCCACAAGCCCGACCTCGTCTACTGGAGCTTCGGCGCGAACGACGCGCATCCCGTGCGCCAGACGGACGAGGACTATTCGCGCCGGGTCGGTCGCCTGGCGGGATGGCGGTGGCTGCGCGTCGCCCCGCCGTTGCTGCACGCGTGGTGGCACCTGCGCGACGACACGTCCGGGCCGGTCACGAATCGCGTGCCGCTGGCGGACTACCGGCGGAACCTGGAGGAGTTCGTGCGGCTGTGCCGCGAGGCCGGCGCGCGCCCCGTCCTCCTCACGCGGCCCTACCGCGGCCAGTCGAACGCGCCGGACCACTGGATGTCCCACGCGCCCGCCTACAACCAGGCCACGCGCGACGTGGCGGCGGCACGGGGCGTGGACCTGGTGGACGTCTACGAGGCCTTCCGCGCGACGCCGCAGCTCTTCGCCGACGAATCGCACTTCACCCGGCGCGGCTACCAGCGCCTGGCGCAGGAGCTGCTGGGCGACCTGCACGCGCGGAAGCTGGTGGGCACGGCCTTCCTCTACCATGCGGCCGTGTACCCGGGCGCGTCGGCCTCGGCGTTGCCGGAGCTGGGCGACGGCTGGTACGCCGCCGAGGACTGGCCCGACGGGCCGCGGGGCCGCTGGACCGCGCAGGAGGCGCACGCCGTCGTCGAGCGGCGCGGCCACGAGGCCGGGCTGGAGGTCGACCTCGAGCTGTTCCGCTCGACCAACCGCACGACGGGACGCATCGAGGCCGGCGGCCGCACGCTGCTCCGCATCGACCACCCGAACGGCCGCCTGCGCCGCATGCTCGACGTGAGCGCGATCCCGGACGCGCGGATCGACGTCCGCCTGATGGTGGACGAGACGAAGCGCGGGTCGGACAGGGATCCGCGCCCGCTCGGCCTGTTCGTGCACTCGCTCGTCCTGCGGCCGACCCCGTTCGCGCCGCTGGTGCGCCCGGGCGAGCTGGACGACGACCGGCGTGAGCTGTCCGCCGGCTTCTGGTGGGCCGAGACCTGGGCCGACGGGCGTCGAGGCCGATGGACGAAGCCGGACGCCGTGATGCGCCTGGGCCGGATCGGCGGCGAGAACCGTCTGGTCGTGGAGTTCAGCCTCGAGAGCCCGCGGGGCCAGACGGCCGGGTCGTTCGAGGTGAACGGCCGCCGCCTCGCGTCCTTCCGGGGACCGAACGAGCGGCGCGTCGAGACGATCGACATCGGTGGCGTGAGGGGCGACGAGATCGTGCTCCGCGTCCGGGTCGACACGCCCTTCGTGCCGCGGGCGCTGGACGAACGCACGCGGGACGCGCGCACCCTGGGGGTGTTCGTGCACGAGGCGCGCCTGGAGCGCGCGGGCCCCGACGCCAGGTGAGACGCGCTGCGGCCCCGCTCGCGATCGTTCTCGGGTGCGCCCTGCTGTTCGCCCTTTCGCCGCGGCGCGAGCCGGGCGACGGGAGGTACGCGCTGCTCACCAGCGCGTCGCTCGCGCGTGGCGCGTCGTTCGACCTGGACGACGTCGTGCCGCCGGTTCAGCTCGCGGGTCAGCCGGACACGGGCCCGCTCCAGCTCGTGGACGGGCACACGCGCCTGGCCAGCCCACCGGGCACCGCCCTGCTCTCGACGCCCTTCGTTCCCCTGCTCCGCCTGGGAGCATCGCAGCCGCCGCTCGCCCGCGAGGTGCGCGCCGGCCAGCTCGCGGCCTCGCTGCTGATGGGCGTGCTCGCGGGCGTGCTGTTCCTGCTGGGACGCGTGTTCGTCGGGCCGGCCGCTTCGGCCGCGCTCGCGCTGGCCGCCGTGCTCGGCACGCCGGTCTGGAGCGTCGCCTCGCGCGGCCTGTGGTCGCACACCTGGACGGTGCTGCTGCTCGCGGTCGCTCTCCTGCTGGCCGCGAGGGCGGAGGCCGGCGGCGCGCGGCCGTGGCCTGCCACCATCGCCCTCCTGCTCGGAGCCGCCTACCTGACGAGGCCGGACGCGGTGGGTGCGATCGTTCCCCTCGCGCTGCACGTGGCCCGGCCGCGCGCCCAGCGCGGCTCCTTCCTCGTCGGCGCGGCCGTCGCGCTGTCCGCGATCGCGGGCGCGGCCTGGCTGCAGTCCGGCGCCCTCTTCGTCTGGCCAGGCCTGGGAGTCGGCGTGCGGCTCGGCGAGGTGCCCGCCCATGTGCTGGCCCAGCTCGCGAGCCCCTCGCGCGGCCTCGTGTGGTTCGTGCCGACGCTCGCGTTCGTCGCCTACCTGCTCGTGCGCTACCGGCCCACGCAGACCGCGCTGGTGCGCCTCGCCCTGGTGACGATCGCCGCCCACGTGTTGCTCCAGGGCTGGAACCACCAGTGGTACGGAGGCTCCACGTTCGGGCCGCGGGTGCACCTCGAGCTGGTCCCGTTCCTCACCCTGCTGGCGGCGCTCGGTCTCGCCGCGCGGCGCGACGCCGCCGCAGGGTCACGGGTCCGCCGGGGGGAGGTTGCCTGGGGAGCGCTGCTCGTCGCGGCCGCCCTGGCGATCCACGCGCGGGGCGCCTGGTCGCGGCAGGCCTGGCAGTGGAACTCGGCTCCCACCCCCATCGACGTCGACCCGTCGCGCGTGTGGGACTGGCAACGCCCGCAGGTGCTCGCGGGCCTGGTCCACTCGCGGCCGCCCGCGCTGTTCCCCGCCTGGCCGGGCAGCGGCGCCGTGGATCCCGCGAGCCCGCAGGACGCGAGGTTCTTCGGGCTGGGCTGGGACGCGCCGGAGCACGGCTTCCGCTGGGCGCTGGGGCCCGATGCGGAGCTGTTCTTCGCGCACCCGGAGCCGGCGCGTCCGCTGCTGCTGCGCCTGCTCGGCTTCCCCTACGAGCACCCGGGCGGCGCGCGCCAGGCGATGAACGTGACGCTCAACGGACGCTCCCTGGGCGCCGTCGACCTGGGGCCGGGCCCCGCGGCGTGGCGGACCGTGCGGCTGGAGGCGCCCGCGCTCGGGCCGCGGAACGTCGTGCGGCTCGAGTTCCCCGACGCCGCCTCGCCGCATTCGCTCGGCCAGGGCGACGACGAGCGGCCACTGGGCCTCGCCGTGCGCGCGCTGCGGCTCGACCCCTTCCCCGCTCTCTCCGCGGACGGGACGCTCCCGATCGACGACGAGCGAGGCCATGCCGGGTCGGGCTGGGGTCCGGCAGGGGACGGCCGACGGCGGATCGAGGCGAAATCAGCCTGGCTCTGCTTCGCGGATCCGCCCACGGACACGGCCCTGTTGCGCGTCGAGGCCGAGGGGCGAGGCGGGACGTCGTCGCTCCGCGTGCTCCTCAACGGAGCCGCGCTCGACGCGGTGCCGCTCCCCACGGACGAGCCCACCACGCGCACGCTGGTCGTGCCGCGAGGTCTGCTCGCCCCCGACAACGTGCTGGAGCTCGAGCGCGAAGCGGATGCCGACGTCTCGGTCCGCTCCCTCTCGCTCCATCCGATGCCCGCCTACCCGCAGGAGCGCGGGATCGTGCCCGCCCTCGCCGAGCACGATGCTCACCTGCTCGCGGGCTGGAGCCCGCGCGAGACCGACGGCTCGCCGTTCCGCTGGACGGACGGACACGCGGCGCAGGTGGTCTTCGCGCTGGCGGACCCGGGGCGCCACCAGGCGCTGCGGATCACGCTGGGCGCGTTCCTCGAGCGGGACCTTGCGGCGCAGCGCGTGCAGGTGACGCTGAACGGGCACGCGCTGGCGCCTTTGACCCTGCGCCAGCCGCGGCCGGAGGAGTACCCCTTCGCGCTGCCCCGCGGGCTGCTCGACGTGCGCAACGTGCTGACCCTCGCGCTGCCCGACGCGCGCTCGCCGCAGAGCCTGGGCAGCGGCGACGACCGGCGCGTGCTGGGCGTGGCGGTGGAGTCGATCCGCCTCACGAGGTAGCGCCCCGGCCCGCCTGCTCCAGCAGGTCCGCGACGCGGCCGCGGTTGCGGCCCGGATCGAAGTGCCGCCGCGCGTACACGAGCGCGGCCTGGCCGCGCCGGGCCCGCTCGGCGGGATCCCGCGCCGCCTCGACCGCGGCGATCAGGCCGTCCACGTCGCCCGGCTCCACGATCCAGCCGCCGCCCGAGTCGTCGACCCAGAGCGCGCACTCGCTCGATCCGTGCGCGACGAGGATCAGGGGACGCGCGGCCGCGAACGCTCCTTGCAGCTTGTGCGGCACCACCAGCCCTTCCCAGCCGCGCGCGATGCTGGCCAGCAGGACGCTGCCGGCGCCCAGCGACTCCACGGAGTCCATCAGGCGGACGCGCGGGTTCGCGCGCGCGGCCCGCTCGACCTGCCTTCGGCGCGGGCCCTGGCCGGCGAAGACCCACAGCGGCCCCGACGGGCCCATGCGCTCGGCCGCGGCCAGGAAGTCGTCCAGCCGATGGGCGCGTCCGAGGTTGCCCGCCCACAGCAGGACCAGCGGCTCGTCGGGCCAGGCGCGCAGCGGCGTCTGCGGGTCCGGCTCGGCCCACAGCGGCACCCACACGCTGCGCGCGAGGTAGGCCGCGCGCACGGTCATGAACGGGCCGAGCGTCAGCACCAGCGAGGCCCGCTTCAGCGACCGGCGCGCGAGCCCGGCCAGGACGCGGAAGGCGAGTCCGCCTGTCGCGATCCATCCGTTCGCGGCCAGCACGTCGGGGTAGAGGTCCATCAGCCAGTGCGCGTGGCGCAGGCCGCGCAGGCGGCAGACCGCGGACGCGATCGCGCCCAGGAACGGCGGGGTGGTGAGCGCCACCACCAGGTCGGGCCGCGGGGCGCGCAGCAGGGCGGGCCCGAGGACGAGCGCGAACGTCCACGAGTCGATCGCGCGCCGCCAGGCGGCTCCGCGTCCGAGCCCCGTCGCGCGCAGGCGGCGGATGCGGATGCCGTCGCGCGTCTCGATCGAGGGGAGCACGGCGCCGTCGTCGTACGCGCGCCGCGAGCACAACACGTCGACCTCGTGGCCCCGCGCGACGAGCGTCCGCGCGACGTCGTGCAGCATGCGCCCGGTCGGTGCGCGATCGGGCGGGTAGTACTGGTTGAGCAGCAGGAAACGCACGGGATCAGGGTCGATCCCGCGCGCGCAGGATCTCGCTGGCGTCGGTGCCGACGTAGAGGTCGCGGCCGAGCCAGCCGACGCTGCGCGCGCCGGCCGGGGCCCGCGCGGCCTCCGTCCAGTCGGCCAGGTTGGCGGTGACCAGGATGCGTCCGTCCGCGAGCAGCGCCGCCACGCGGCCTCCCCCCACCGCGACGTCGCGCACCGGGTCGGGGAGCGGCTGCGAGACCGAGGCCCCGTCGAACACGAGCAGGCGCGAGCCGTCGGCGGAGGCGACGGTCTGCCGGGACGTGTACACGATGCGGCCCGCGAACGCCTGCGGGTGCCAGCCCTGCGCGTCGGGGAGCGGGAGCAGGCTCGGGCCGTCGCTCCACGAGCGGCCGTCCCACACGAGCGACGCCGGGTGGGGCCCGCGGTAGAAGTCGCGCGCGTGCACGTACAGCCGTCCCTGGTGCGCGAACGCGAAGTAGAAGCGGCCGAAGTCGTCGCCGCTGCGGTCCTCCGGCGGCACGCGCAGCACCTCGGACGGACGGCCGGTCTCGTCGATCCGCCACAGCACCGCGTCGAGCCCCTGCGAGCCCGCGAGCCAGAGGTCGCGCCCGCTCAGCGTCGCGGCGTCGTAGACGTGATCGGCGCGCACGGGACGCTGGTCGCGCCAGGGCGGACCGGAGGCGAAGTCCGCCTCGACGCGCGGATCGATCGCGGGCGCGATCAGACGGCCGTCCACGACGCGATACGTGTAGACGGCCTCCGTGTCCGACGTCCAGTCGCGCACCAGCGCGCCGCGCGCCGGGTCGTAGGCGGCGACCGCGATGGGCCCGGTGTTGGCGTCGATGTCGCCGTAGCCCGCGTAGAGGCGGCCCTCGAACGGGAACAACACCGCGAGGATCCGGCCGCGCGCGGTGGGCTGGCCGAGCGCTCCCAGGTGCACCGCGACGCGGACGAAGTCGCCGTCCACGGTTCCGGTGCCGGTCCCGCACGCCGCCAGCAGGAGCGCCAGGCCGGCCAGAAGCCGCCATTGACTCGCCGCGCGCCCTGCCCGCATGATCGCCTCGGACACTAGCATGACCCCCGCGGGTGCCAAGGGCACGGTGCTGCTGTACATGCCCCACTACGTGTCCACCGACTGGACGCCCAGCGCCGACTACCTGTCGATCCCGCCGCTGCCGTTCCTCGCGCTCGGCAACCCGCTGCGCGACGCCGGGTACGCCGTGCGCATCCTCGACGCCAAGTGGGAGCCGCGCTACGCCGAGCGGATCGCCGAGTGGCTCGAGGGCGTCGTGTGCGTCGGCGTCAGCGGCATGACCGGGTTCGCGATCAAGGACGGGCTCGCGTTCTCCGGACTGGTCAAGCGCCACCGGCCGGACCTGCCCGTCGTGTGGGGCGGCTGGCACCCCACGTTCGCGGCGCGGCAGGCGGTCTCGGATCCGCGCATCGACGTCACGGTCAAGGGACAGGGCGAGCGCAGCTTCGTGCAGGTGCTCGACTCGCTGCGCGAGGGGCGCGCGCTCGACGGGATCGCCGGCATCGCGTGGCGGGACGGCGACACGGTCCGCGAGACGCCCGACCGGCCGCCCGAGGACGTGAACGACCTGCCGCCGTTCGCGTACGACCTCGTGGACGTGCGTCGCTACATCCGCCAGGGTCCGGGCGAGGAGCGGCACGCGAACGCGATCTTCAGCCGCGGCTGCCCGTACCAGTGCGACTTCTGCCTGGACTCGCGTCAGAAGTGGTTCGGCCTCTCGCTGCCGCGCATGGAGTCGGAGCTGCGGTTCTGGGTGGGCCACGGCGTCAACAGCCTCCGCTTCTACGACGGCAACTTCTTCCTGGGACGGCCGCGGCTGATGGCGCTCGCGGACATGATCCTGGGCGGCGACCTGGCGGGCCGCTTCCAGTGGACCGCGACCGGCGTCGCCTCGCGGCTGGTCCAGCTCGACGGCGAGCTGCTCGGGAAGCTGCGGCGGTCCGGGTGCCACCAGGTCGCGATCGGCGCGGAGACCGGGTCGGACGACCTCCTGCGGCAGATCACGAACAAGACGACCGTGGAGCAGACGGTCGAGGCCGTGCGCATGCTCACACGCCACGGCATCAACCAG
>JAICEW010000149.1 GCA_025923995.1 Vicinamibacteria bacterium
CTCCACCTTCGACGAGCCGGCCACCCGCCACGTGCAGGTGGCGGAGATGGTCATCGAGAAGGCCAAGCGCCTGGTCGAGCACAAGCGGGACGTGGTGATCCTGCTCGACTCCATCACCCGCCTGGCCCGCGCCTACAACTCCATCCAGCCGCCATCGGGCAAGGTCCTCTCGGGCGGCGTCGACTCCAACGCGCTGCAGCGGCCCAAGCGCTTCTTCGGAGCCGCGCGCAACATCGAGGACGGCGGCTCGCTCACGATCATCGCCACCGCGCTGGTCGAGACCGGCTCGCGCATGGACGACGTGATCTTCGAGGAGTTCAAGGGCACCGGCAACATGGAGATCGTGCTGGACCGGAAGATGATGGACAAGCGCATCTTCCCCGCGGTCGACATCAACAAGAGCGGCACCCGCAAGGAGGAGCTGCTCATGCCCAAGGAAGAGCTCAACCGCATCTGGATCCTGCGCAAGGTCCTGAACCCGCTGTCGCCCGTCGAGGCCATGGAGCTGATGCTGGAGCGGCTGGCCAAGACGAAGAGCAACCGCGAGTTCCTGGACTCGATGAGCGGCGCCACCGGCTAGCCGCCGCCGCTGCGCAGCGGATGCACCAGCTGCGCCACGTACCCCTCGGGCACCGGGTTGCCCGCGATCCCGTAGCCCGACGGCCAGGCCGCCGGGGGCAGGTGCGCGGTCCCGAACAAACGGTCGATCCAGGGCAGGTGCACGGCGAAGTTCCGGTCGCGCGCCTCCTCCTCGACGGCGTGGTGCCAGTGGTGGAAGCGCGGCGTCACGACGAACGGCTCCAGCGCGGCCAGGCGGAACCGCACGTTCGCGTGGATGAAGACCGCGTGGAACGACACGAACACCAGGTAGGCGTAGAGGGCGGGCTGCGCGAAGCCCAGCAGCGACAGCGGCAGCAGCACCAGGGCCCGCGTCGCCACCACGTCCAGCAGGTGCAGACGCGAGCCCGCCAGCCAGTCGAGGTCCCGGCTGGAGTGGTGGACGGAGTGGAACCGCCAGAGCAGCGGCACGCGGTGGAACGCGCGGTGCACCGCGTACTGGGCGAGGTCGGCCAGCAGCAGGATCTCCAGGAGCTGCAGGACCAGGGGCTGGCGCTGCACCAGCGACTGCAGCGCCGCCGGCTGCAGCACGGACGCGGCCGCCACGGACGGCAGCAGGATCAGGAAGCTCACCAGCTGGACCAGCACGTGGCTGACCAGGAAGTGGAGCCCGTCGGTCGTCCAACCCAGGCGGAACGTGCCCTGCGCGGGCAGGCGCGGGAACAGCCGCTCCAGCGGAACGAAGACGAGCGCGGTGAGCAGCAGGTTCAGCAGGAACCAGTCGACGCCCAGCGTCACCGGACGGTCGAGCGTTCCCGGCAGCGGCACGCGTCCCCCGCCCAGCAGCGTCGCGGCCAGGGCCAGCGCGCAGGCGGTGAGGCCGAGGACCTTGCGGCGGCGCAGCCAGAGGCTCACGCACCCGCACGCGAAAGCGACGGCGATCACCGCCTGGAGCAGGACGCGCAGCACGGGCAGCGGATACGCGCCCCGGAACTGGATGGTGGTCAGCCAGGCCGGGAACCAGAAGACGAGCACTCCGCCCAGCCCGATCGCGCCCAGGAACACCCCTGCGACGCCGCTGATCCAGCCGGTGCCCAATCGCGACGGCTCGTCGTCGCCGAAGAGGCGCTCCAGCAGGCGGTCGAGGGCCGGACGGGCGTCGGACACCCCCAGAGGTTAGCAGGAGGACCGGACGACCGCCGATCGCTAGCGGCTGCCCGCGCGGTAGACGATGCCGATCGACGCCCGCGGGTCGGCCTCGGTCCCGTCCTCGGGCCAGGTGAAGACGGAGTCGACCTGCACGCGCAGCGCCCACTTCCGGGCGAGCGCGAAGTCCAGCCCCGCGCCCGCGGCGGCCGCGAAGTCGGTCTGGCTCTCGCTGATCGACACGTCGAATACTTCGATCCCCGTGCTGGACCGCACGACGCCGCCGCCCGCCAGCACGAACGGCGTGAAGCGCTCCCCGCGCCACGCGTACCGCGGGCCCGCCAGCAGCGTCGTCCACGAGAAGCTCTCGCCCCCCTCCGACCGGTAGTGGCCCGACACGGAGACCTCGACGCCCAGCGACTGCCCCAGGCTCACGTCGACCGCACCCAGGAAGCCGTCCGTCTCCTTGGACTCGTGTCGCGCATGGGAGTAGCCGCCGAAGAGCTCCACTTGGGGCGCGTCCGCGGCATCGGCAGCGAGCGGCGTGGCCAGCGCGAGCGCCAGCACGAGTCTCGTCATGGGTTCTCCTTGGTCAGGCCACGACGCCGGGGCCGGGGCCGGGCGTGTAGCCGGGGAACAGGCCCGCGGGCGAGACGCCCAGCGCGGCGCGCGCCACCTCGGCGAACGCGTCGCGGTAGTCGGTGGTGACGGCGAGGTCGCGCTCCTGGTACAGCTGGCTGCGCGAGAGGCCGGGCCAGCGGCCGGCCACGCGGCCGCCGCGCACGCCGCCGCCGGCGACGATCATGCAGTGCGCGGAGCCGTGGTCGGTGCCCGCCGAGCCGTTCACGTACGCGGCGCGCCCGAACTCGGTGGTGACCATGACCACCACGTCGTCCATGCGCGGTCCCAGGTCGGTGTGGAACGCGGCCAGCGACTGCGCGATGCGCCCGAACTCGAGGTCGTTGGCCGGGAGCTGGTTGGCGTGGGTGTCGAACGCGCCAGGCACGTTCACGAAGATGCAGCGCGTCGAGAGGCCGGCCTTGATGATCTGCGCGGCCTGGCGCATCGAGGAGCCCATGCTGCCCGCGGGATAGGCGGCGCCGTTCGCGGGCGGGGCCTGGATCTCCGGAGTGCGCATCAGCACGTTCATGGCCGCGAACGTCTCCTGCCCCGTCTTCGCGATGGCCGTCTGCTGGCCGTCGTACATCGCGCGCAGCAGCGTCTCCGCCTCCGCCCGCCAGTTGCGCGCGCGCAGGTCGAAGCTGGCCAGGCTCTGCGTGACCAGCACCGGCTCGGTCCCCAGGAACGAGCGCGGGAGCTGCGCCGAGAACGCGACCGCCTGCGTCACCTCCGACCCGGGGATCGCGGCCACCGAGCGCTCGAGCCAGCCGTCCGTCGTGGACTTGTCGCCGGGCGTGCCCGTCTCCATGAAGTCCTGCGCGTCGAAGTGCGAGCGCGTGAGGCCGTAGCTGCCGACCGCGTGCACGAACGCCAGGCGCCCGTCGCGGAAGAGGGGCAGGATCGGCGCCAGCGCGGGGTGCAGGCCGAAGTAGCCGTCCAGGTCCACCACCTCGCTCCGCGGGAGCGCGATGTTGCCCCGTAGCGCGGCGTAGTCGGAGTCGCCGTAGGGCACGCAGAAGTTGAGCCCGTCGCAGCCGCCGCGCAGGAAGACCTGGACCAGCACGCGCGGGCCCGCGGAGGCCGCGGAGGCGGTGCGCATCAGCAGCGACGAGGGCTGGAAGCCGATGCCGACCGCGGCCAGCCCGGCTCCCCTCAGGAAGACGCGTCGGGAGACGTCCCAGGGCGGCATCAGCTCACCTCGCCTGCATCTCGGGGCCGGCCAGCACCAGCCCCAGCACCCGGTTCAGCACCGGCACGGGCCCGGCGCTCGACACCCGCGCGGCCGCGTCCCGGGTCTGCGCCGACAGCCCGCCGCCGAAGATCTCGCGGGAGAGCGCGTCGGCCAGCGCGCGCGGGTTGTTCGGCTCTGCGCCCAGCCGCCCCGGCAGCGCCCGCAGGTCGACCGCGACGCCGTTCACCGCGTTCGACGAGAGGTCGAGCGCGAAGTTCATGCGGTTGAGATGGGACGACGGGTTGAGCCAGTCGGCGCCACGGTTGCTGTAGCCGGTCGGAGGCAGGCAGGCGAACAGGGGCATGCCCATCGCGCCCAGCGTGGCCGTGAGCGCGCGGCCGGTGTTCACCTGCGCGTCGACCGCCCTCAGCGCTCCGGCGACGAACTCGATCGGCGTGCGCGGCTTTCCGGCGCCGAACGCCTCGGCCCAGAACTCGGCGCTGCCGAGGATGGTGCGGATCACGGCCGCGATGTCGCCGCCCGTCGACTCGAACGTGGCCGCCGTGCGGTCGACCAGGCGCTGGGGCGGGTCGTCGGCCACGAACCGCTGGAGCAGCTTGCGCGAGACGAAGCGCGCGGTCGAGGGATGCTCGGCCAGGTAGTCGAGCAGCTTCTCGCCGTCCTCGCGCCCGCCGCCGGCGGGCACGTTGAGGCCGAAGACGCTCTTGGCGCCGGTGTCGTGGTTCTGCTGCCGGTAGATGAAGACGCCCTGGCGCTGGTCGATCGTCCAGCCCGTGAAGCAGCGCGCCGCGTCGAACACGTGCTCCTGCGTGTAGCCCGCGTCGACGCCGACCGTGTGCAGCTCCATCAGCTCACGGCCGTAGTTCTCGTTCAGCCCCGTGAGCAGCCGTCCGGTGCGCGGATCGACGCGCGAGACCGTGCTCAGGTAGTTGTCGAGGTAGAACAGCATGGCCGGGTGCGCGGCCGTGGCCCCCAGCAGCTCGCGGAACCGGCCCAGCACGTGCGGGCGGATGGCGTCGCGCTCGTAGGCCGGCGTCGAGTAGCGGTCGAAGCCGTCCCCGATGAAGACGTTGAAGTGGTTGAACCAGAAGTCGGTGAGGACCTCCTGGAGCTGGTTGCGCCCGTGCACGGCCCGGATGAGCCTGGCCAGGTAGAACTCGTCCAGGATGGGACCGATGGCCTGGTTGTTCGCGTTGTAGGCGGCCAGCACCTGCGCGATCGAGTAGCCCAGCGTGGTCAGGCGCCTCAGCCGGGTCTCCAGCTCGGGGTCGGGCAGGGCATCGATCTGCTCCTCGACGTAGCGCTCGATGCCCTGGGCCAGCACCTGCCGGATGTCGCCGGGGCGGGGACCATGGCCGATGCGGCGCAGCAGGTGGGCGACGGCCCTCTGGCCGACGTTGACGGACGTGGCCTGGGCCGGGATGCTCGCGGAAACGCTCATGCCTTCGCCTCGTTTGGCTTTCCCGCTTGGACCGGCCCCGGCCCGGCGGGGTTTAGCCGTGAGTGCCTGGGGGACGCTGGGGCGAAGTCTACCCCCACCTTGCCGGGCCCCGTCCGGTCTGTTACGATTACGTTTTGCGGCGACGGCCGGAGGCCGTACAGGGCCTTGCCGAGAACCGCACGGGGAGCGCCATGAAGCCTGGGATCCATCCGAACTACGTGACGGTCAAGGTGCACTGCGCCTGCGGCGCCACCTGGGAGACCAAGTCGACCAAGGGGCAGGAGCTGCGGCTCGAGATCTGCTCCAACTGCCACCCGTTCTTCACGGGCAAGCAGAAGCTGATCGACTCCGCGGGACGCGTCGAGCGCTTCACGCGGAAGTACGGGAAGAAGACGCCCGCCGCCCAGGCTTAGCCGGCCACCCTCATCGACCCCGTCGCGGCCCTCGGCCGTCACGGGGTCTTTGTTTGTCCGGGCTTAGAATGAGGGTGACGCGATGGACGCAATCACGTTCCAGAAGCTGAAGGACGTCGAGGCCCGGCTGGGCGAGGTCGAGACGAAGATGTCCGACCAGGACGTCGCGCGGGACCCGTCCGCCTACCAGCGGCTGGCCCGCGAGTCGAAGGACATCGTCCCCATCGTCGAGCGGTACCGCGCCTACAAGGGCGTGCTGGCCGAGCTGACGAAGGTGCAGGAGATGATCCGGGTGGAGGCGGACCCGGAGCTGCGCGAGATGGCGCACGAGGAGCTGCACGCCCTCGAGGCGCGGCGCGACGCGCTGGACGCCGAGATCCCGCTCCTGCTGATCCCGAAGGACCCCAACGACGAGAAGAACGTCCTGCTCGAGATCCGGGCCGGCACCGGCGGCGAGGAGGCGGCGCTGTTCGCGGCCGAGGTCTTCCGGATGTACTCCCGCTTCGCCGAGCGGCAGGGGTGGAAGATGGACCTGGTCTCGCGGACGTTCGCGGGCCAGGGGGGCATCAAGGAGGTGATCGCCATGATCGAGGGCGATCGCGTCTACTCCAAGCTGCGCTACGAGAGCGGCGTGCACCGCGTGCAGCGCGTCCCCCAGACCGAGGCGTCGGGCCGCATCCACACGTCGGCCATCACGGTCGCGGTGCTGCCCGAGGCGGAAGAGGTGGACGTCAAGATCGAGGCCAAGGACCTGCGCATCGACACCTTCTGCTCCTCGGGCCCCGGAGGCCAGAGCGTCAACACCACGTACTCCGCGGTGCGCATCACGCACCTGCCGACCAACACCGTGGTCTCCTGCCAGGACGAGAAGAGCCAGATCAAGAATCGCGAGAAGGCCATGAAGGTCCTGCGCGCGCGACTCTACGAGGTGGCGCTGGCGGAGCAGCAGAAGGCGATCGCGAGCGACCGCAAGAGCCAGGTGGGCTCGGGCGACCGCAGCGAGAAGATCCGCACCTACAACTTCCCGCAGTCGCGCATCACCGACCACCGTATCGGCCTCACCATCCACCAGCTGCACGACGTGCTGGACGGCGACCTGGACGAGATGGTCCAGGCCCTGGGCGCGTTCTACCAGGCCGCGAAGCTCAAGGCGTCGGCGTAACGGACGTGACCGTCGGCGCGGCACTCGCCCGCGCGGCCGCGGTCCTGGGCGACGCCGGCATCGCGACCGCACGGCTCGACGCGGAGCTGCTGCTGCGTCACCTGGCCGGCTGGGACGCGGCGGCGCTCATCGTGCGCTCGAACGACGAGCTGCCCCACGAGACGCTCGATCGGTTCGAGCAACTCGTGGCCGAGCGCGCGCGGCGCCGTCCCCTGCAGCACCTGACCGGCGTCGCGCACTTCTGGCGGCACGAGTTCCGTGTCACGCCGGACGTGCTGATCCCGCGGCCGGAGACCGAGCACCTGGTCGAGGCGGCGCTGGAATGGATGCGCCCCTTCGAGCGGCCCGTCGTCGTGGACGTCGGCACAGGCAGCGGGTCCATCGCGTTGTCGCTCGCGGCCGAGCGGCCGGACGCGATCGTGCATGCGGTCGACCTGTCCCCGGCCGCCCTGGCGATCGCGAGTCACAACGCTGCCCGTCTCGGCCTCGGGGAGCGCGTCCACTTCCACGAGGGCGACCTGCTCGCTCCGATGCGCGGCCACACGGTCGACTTGATCGCCAGCAACCCGCCGTACGTCGGCGCGGACGAGGTGGAGGCGCTGGCGCCCGAGGTCCGCGACCACGATCCGCGAACGGCGCTGGTGCCCCCCGGGGGCGACCGCTTCTCGATCTACCGCCGCCTGGCCACCGGGGGACGCGACGTCCTGCGCCCCGGCGGCGCGCTGATGGTCGAGATCGGCCAGGGAATGGAGGGTGAGGTCTCGAGGATCTTCGAGGCCGCGGGGTTCCGCGTCGAGCGCGTGATCCGCGACCTGCAGTCGATCCCGCGCGTCGTGATCGCGAGTGCTCCAGGCCGCGGGAATTCAACTCGTTCCGGAACGAGTTGAGTCCCCGCCACTCAACCGGCCCCGGGGCCGGTTGAGTCGGGCTCGCTCACTTCTTTACCGCCTCCTCCTTCGCCGCCGCGGCCGCGCCCCGCTTGATCGTGCCCGAATCGATGGTGGAGCCCGTGCGCGAGACGGCCTGGAAGTGCAGCTCGTCGCCGTCGATCTCGAACAGCACGAAGTGGTAGTCCTGGTCGAACCCCACCTGGGTGTACTGGCTGGGCCGGCGCAGGTCGCCCTTGCGGAGCGTTCCACCGGATCCGGAGACGAAGTAGTGGATGCCCTGCTGCGGCTTGACCCGCTCGTACACGTGCTCGTGCCCCGCGAACACCACGTCGACCTTGTACTGGATGAAGAGCGGCTCGAGCACCTTGCGCTGGTCGAGCGCCGAGCCGTGCTTGCGGGCCGACGAGTAGAGCGGGTGGTGGAAGTAGCAGATCTTCCAGTCGTCCCCCCCGGCCGCGAGCTGCTTCTCGATCCAGTCGAGCTGCGACTTGTCCATGTAGTTGCTGTCGAGCGCGTAGAAGCGCGGTCCCTTGCCGACGTCAGGGCCCACCTCCTTGCCGTCCGCTCGGAACGCGTGGTAGCGCTGCCCTCCCATGTTGAACAGCTTGTAGTTCACCTGCAGGGACTCGTCGTGGTTGCCGATGGCGGCGAAGAACTTCACTCCTGCGGAGAGCAGCGCCTCGTACGGCTTCTCGAACTTGGTCACGAAGTCCTGCGCGCGCTGCGAGCCGTACATGTTGTCCCCGGCCATGAGCACGAACGTGAACGGGAACTTCTTCCTGAACGCCTCCATCTGCGCTCCCACCTCGCTCTGGGCCCGGCTGCCGCTGCCGGTGTCGCCGAAGAGCGCGAACTTGACCGTGCCCTCCTTGTTGGGCAGCTTCAGGTCCTGCGCCGCCAGCGACGAGACGGCGCACAGGACGACCAGGAGGGAGGCGGCCGCGCGCGCCCTCACCGCGGGCGCCCCGGATCCGGCACCGCGTCCTGTATGAAGTCGAGGATCACGTTGGCGTGGGTGTCGCGCAGGATGAGCGCGCGGCCCACGAACCCGTACTTCACCTCGTCGGGCAGCCGCGGCATCTTCAGCAGCAGCGACGACGGCACGGTCGAGGCCGGAGCCGAGTCGGGATAGACGGCGTTCACGGCCACCTCGACCGGGACCCGGACCTCCTTGTTCGGGTTCTGCCGGCTCGGCGTGCCCTCCACCGTCGGGTTGCCGGTGCGGATCGCCTCCAGCGTGGCCGGCCCTTCCGGGCTCGCCAGCTCCTTGCGCAGGAGCTCCCGGAAGGCGGCGGCCACGGGCGGCTCGAAGATCTCGCCCTGCTTCTCGGACGCGCGCTCGGCGCGGATCGCCTCCGTCATCTTCTTGCGATGGGCGGCGATCTCGTCGGGAGACGACTGGGGACTGACGGTCGGCACCCGCTTCAGCAGCGCCTCGTGCAGCCTCACGTACTCCTCTACCTCCTCGCGGAACTCGTCGAGCACCCGCGGGTCCATGTTCACGTCCTGCTCGGGCGCCACCTGCGGACCGCCGAGCGTCCGGCAGCCCGCCACCAGGACGAGGCACGATACGGCGCAGGTTCCCCAGCGAGTCCGGCGCATGGCCTGTCTCCTTGGCGGGCCGTGGGAGCGGACGGGCCCGCTGAATCCACGATACCAACGAGCATTCGAGGAGGGGCCGTGCGCGCACAAAGTTCCACGGCCGCCGTGCCTCGCGAGGGACTGCTAGACTAGCGGTCCGTGGATCGATTGCGCATCGTCGGCGGCCGTCCGCTCGAGGGGACCGTGCGCATCTCGGGCGCCAAGAACGCGTCGCTGCCCGACCTGTGCGCGACCCTGCTCACGGACCAGACCGTCCGCCTCTCCAACGTGCCCGAGGTGCGGGACATCCGCACGCTCGCCCGCCTGCTCTCGGACCTGGGCGCGTGCGTCCGGTTCGAGGTGGGCGGCATCATCGAGGCGCGCGCGGCCGACATCACCTCCGTCGAGGCCCCCTACGAGCTGGTCAAGACCATGCGCGCGTCCGTCCTGGTGCTGGGTCCGCTGCTCGCCCGCTGCGGCAAGGCGCGCGTGTCGCTGCCGGGCGGCTGCGCGATCGGGGCCCGGCCCATCAACCTGCACCTGCAGGCGCTCGAGAAGATGGGCGCACGCATCCGCGTCGAGTCCGGCTTCGTGGAGGCCCAGTGCGAGCGCCTCCGCGGCGCCGAGATCTACTTCGACACCGTGACCGTCACCGGCACCGAGAACGTGATGATGGCCGCCGCGCTGGCCGACGGCGAGACCGTGGTGCGCAACGCCGCCTGCGAGCCGGAGATCGGCGACCTGGCCGAGCTCCTCAACGCGATGGGCGCGCGCATCCAGGGCGCGGGCGGGTCCACGCTGCGCATCGAGGGCGTCACGTCGCTAAGGGGCGCCGAGCACAAGGTGGTGCCGGACCGCATCGAGACGGGCACGTTCATTGCCGCCTGCGCGATCGCGGGCGGCGACATCGAGATCCGCGACTGCCATCCGTCCCACCTGCGTGCCGTCATCGAGAAGATCCGCGAGACAGGCGTGCGCATCGAGGAGGGGCCGGACAACCTCCGTGTCCGCTCGCCGCGCGCCATGAAGGCCAGCAGCGTGAGCACGCTTCCCTATCCCGGCTTCCCCACCGACATGCAGGCGCAGTACATGGCGCTCATGACCCAGGCCACGGGCACCTCGACGCTCACCGAGACCATCTTCGAGAACCGCTACATGCACGTGGCCGAGCTGCAGCGGATGGGCGCTTCGGTGCGGGTGGAGGGACGCACCGCGATCGTCACCGGCGCCGCGCCTCTCTCCGGCGCGCAGGTGATGGCGACCGACCTCCGCGCGTCGGCCAGCCTGGTCCTGGCCGGCCTGGCGGCGACCGGCACCACCATCGTCAACCGCGTCTACCATCTGGACCGCGGGTACTTCCGCATCGACGAGAAGCTGCGCGGGCTCGGCGCCGACATCGAGCGGATCGACGAGAAGGGCGGGCCGGTGCCGGCCCGCGAAGACGGGGCCTAGCAAGGCACGCTGCAAACAGCCACGGACAGCGAGCGGAGCCGAACGATTTCGGCGGAGCGAGCGGGGGTTCAGGGGGCGCGGCGCAGCGCCCACTTGCTCGATCAGGACGGACCCGGCGGCGCCGGCCGATCGCCAGGCGCGGGGCGTGAGCGGGTGCGGAGCCCGTGGTCGACCCCCGCCTCCTCCGGCTGACCCCACGCCTCGGGGTGGAGGTACTTGCCGCGCTCGGCTTCCGGCTTGTCCTCCTCGACGGGGATGCGGTTCGCCTCGGCGAAGGGATCCTTGCGGATGCCGGTGACCTGCCAGGAGACCTGGATTCCCGGCCGGCTCGTCTCGATCACGAAGCGCCCGTCGGCGAGAGGCTCGGACACGCGAGCCTGCGCCCACTCTCCCTTGCCGATCACCGTGAGCTGGTAGCGGAAGTCGCGGTTGAGCACGCCGAACCAGTCGGGCATCTCGACGGTCGCGAAGCCGCTCGCATCGGTCGTCACGAGGCCGTCGTAGATGTTTTTCATGTCCGGCGACTCGACGAAAGAGTGGTAGAGGTACTTGTTCTCCGGGTCCAGCGGATGGTCGATCTTGAACGAGCCGGCCCCCTTGCTGAGCGTGCCCGTCACGTGCGCGCGACCCGAGAAGAAGCCGGCGTAGGCCGTCGTGGGCGCGAACCCGGCGACCGCGTACGAGGTCGACGAGAGGGCGAGCACTTCGCCGCGGACGCCGATGCCCTGGCTGAGCGAGAAGTTGGGCAGCACGAGCCCCGACACACCGGTTCCGGCCGTGGAGAAGCTCACGCCGGACACGCCCATTCCGAAGCCCGTGTCGGAGAAGTTCGCTCCGTGGACGCCCGAGCCGTTCGTCGAGAGGCTGTCGCCACGCACGCCGTTCGCCGGCCCGCTGCTGGCGGTGGCGTAGCCGTAGGTCCCGGTCCCTGCCGTTGCGGCCGACTGTCCGAAGACGCCCTTGCCCTGCCCCGTGGTCGGTCCGGAGTCGCCGTACACCCCGTATCCGAAGGCCAGGGTCGAGATCCCCATGAGGCCGGTCTGGCCGGCCCCGAACACGCCGACCCCCTGCGTCGAGGACGAGATGCCCTGCACTCCGATGGCGAAGCCGGTGGTGGAAGTGTTGCGTCCAGCGACGCCCGTGCCGGCGCTCGAGGCACTGACGCCCTGGACGCCATAGGTCGTTCCGAACGTCGCGCTCACATCGCCCTGCACGCCGGTGGCGCTGGTCGAGTGCGCCAGCCCGTAGACGCCCGTCGTGAACCCGCTGGTGGCCGAGGCCACGCCATAGATCGCGCGACCCTGGCTGGACAGGCTCTGCCCGGCCACCCCCAGGGCGAACCCGGCGGTCGCGTCGGCGAAGCCCTGGACGCCCACGCCGCTCGGGGACACGGCCCGGCCCAGGACGCCGTAGTTGAGCCCCGTGGTGGCGTTGGCCGCGCCGGCGACGCCGCGGCCGCCGACGGCGTCGTTCTGGCCCAACACGCCGTAGCCCCCGTTGATCGCGGTCGACCAGCCGAAGACCCCCGTGCCGTTGTCACCGCTCGTCTGGCCCACCAGTCCGCGCGCGGAAGCGCCCGAGACCTGCACGGAGAGGCCCGTCGCGACCGCGCCCGTCCAGGTCTGGCCCAGGTGGTCGTGCGCCGTCGCCGCGTACGTGGCGGCGTGGTCGTGGTCGCTGCGCGCGACCGTGGCCGCTGCGCCCGTGCCGGAGAACGAGACACCGAGCGTGCCGATGGTCGTGATCGTGCCGCCGGTGAGCCCGGTGCCCGCCGTGATCGAGGTGACGGTGCCGGTGCTGTCGCCGACGCAGGTCCACGATCCCGCCACGCGCTTGAGGATCTGGGTGTCCGGGCACGTGAGCAGAGTCAAGTCGGCGGCGCCGCTCGCGGCACCACCTGCGAGCCCGCCGCCCGCGGGCGTGTTCACGGCGGTGACGTCGCCGGTCCCCGTCGCCGCGGTCGTCTGCGTCGTGCCGTCCGGGAAGCGGAAGCCGCCCGTGCGCGACCGGATGACGCCGTCCACGTCGAGCGGGAACGCCGGCGCGTTCGTGTTGATCCCGACTCCGCCTCCCGCGCGGACCAGGAACTGGTTCGGGCCCGTGGACACGAACGGCGCGAAAGGCGCAGCCGCGTCCGCCCAGACGAACGCGCCCTCGTCGCCGTCGCCGTCGCCGCTCGCGGCCGCGTCACGCACGCGAGCACGGAACCCGGCGGCAAAGCTCTCGGCTCCGCCCGCGACGTTCTGGTGCCCGCCGGGCACCATCGCGCCGGTGCCGCTGGCCAAGTTCGCCTCGCCGCCCGCGACGACCGCGTCCTCGCCGCTCGCGGTGTTGAGCGTCCCGCCCGCCACGAGCGCCGACCCTCCGCTCGCGACGTTCCCGGTGCCGCCTCCGACCGTCGACCGGGTGCCGCTCGCGCGGTTGTCGATCCCTCCGGCTACGGTGGCCCATTGCGCGTCGGTCGCGGTCCCGCCGTCGTTGCCAGCGACGTTTCCGTAGCCGCCGCCCACGACGCCGTACTGGTCGGTCACCTTGTTCGCGCCGGCCGCCGTGCCGCCGCCGCCGCCCGCGATCGTGGCGCCGTCCACGCCCGCGGTCACGGCGTTCTGGGTCGAGCCCCCGATCACGTTCGGCAGCACCGGCCCCCGCGACAGCCGGAAGGCCACGGTCCCGTTCGACCGCAGCACGAGCGGCTGCGCGTCGGTCGTGCCGAGGAAGTCGGTCGCGGGGTTGGTGCCCGCGTTGCCGGTGAGACCCCAGCCCGCGCCGACGTCGTCCGTCTCGCACACGACCGTCCCCGCCTGGTCGATCGTGCGGATCGACTGTCCGGGGGCACACGTCCCCGTCACGCGCGCCTGGATCGATACGGTGTCGACGGTGAGGGTCGCGTCACCCGAGGTCGCTCCGCCGGTCAGGCCCGTGCCCGCGGTCACGCTGGTGATGTCGCCCCCGCTGTCGTTGTCGACGCCGTCCGCGAAGCCGGGCGGCACCCCGATCAGGCCCGACCACGGCGCGCTGGAGCCGAACACCGCGTTGGGAGACGGCGTGAGCTCCTGGCGCGGCGAGAGGGTCGTGTAGCTCCCCGTGCTCGCGCCGGCGCGAACCGCGATCTCCAGCCAGCGCGCCTGACCCGCGAACGCCGCGGGGCCGAAGTCCAGGCTCACGGTGAACAGCCCCTCCGTCACCGCGACGTCGTCCATCACCACGGCCGCTCCGACCGCGGCTCCCCCGGACGGGGCGTCGAAGAGGCGCAGCTCGATGTCGAACGGGCCGTTCGCCGGCGAGGCCCCGTCCGCCAGGCGCCCCTGGTACGTGAAAGCCGTTCCCAGCGGCGTCTGGGCGGGGAGCTCCCCGGCCGCCAGGACGAGCGACATCGACAGGACGACCGCGCGAGGGGCGTTGGTCATGTGTTCCTTCCGTTCGGTGACTGAGGCGTCCGGCGGGGAGCCGGTGTTACGTCCGCGCGGGCGGGGTCGTGCGGGCAGGCAGGAGTGCTAGGCTTCGTGATCTTGAGCGAGAGCCTGCACCGCCGTCTCCTCGCCTGGTACCGGCGCCACCGCCGCGACCTGCCCTGGAGGCGGACGCGGGACCCCTACCGCATCTGGGTCTCCGAGGTGATGCTGCAGCAGACGACCGTCAAGGCGGTCGTCCCGTACTACGAGTCCTTCCTCGAGCGGTTCCCGGACGTGGCGGCCCTCTCCGGCGCGCGCGAGGACGACGTGGTCGCGTGCTGGTCCGGACTCGGCTACTACCACCGCGCGCGCAACCTGCACCGCGGCGCCCGGCACGTCGTCGACCACCACGCGGGCCGGTTCCCGAAGACGCTCGAGGCCGCACTGGCCATACCCGGCGTCGGGCTCTACACCGCGAGCGCCGTCCTCTCGATCGCGTACGACGTCGCGCTGCCGGTCGTGGACGGCAACGTCCGCCGCGTGCTGGCCCGGCTGTTCGCGCTGCGCGGGCCGAAGTGGCGCAAGGACGGCCCGTACTACAACCGCGCCCAGGAGGTGCTGGCCGCGAGCGCGCCTGGCGACTGGAACCAGGCCGTCATGGAGCTCGGCGCGGTGGTCTGCACGCCGCGCCAACCGGCGTGCGCGGCCTGCCCGCTGCGCCAGGACTGCCGCGCGCTGGAGATGGGGATCGTCGACCGCCTGCCGGAGGGCCGCGCGCGGCGCACGCCCGTGCCGGTCACGGTCGCGGCCGCGCTGGTGGAGCGACAGGGATGCATCCTGCTGGTCCGCCGCGAGGAGGGGCGCCTGATGGGCCGCATGTGGGAGGTCCCGCAGACGTCGCTGGAGTCGCGCGGCCTCCCCGACCTCGTCGCCGAGCTGCGGGCGCGGCACGGCCTCGAGGTGCGGCCCGGCCGGCTGCGGGCCCGCGCCCGTCACGCGATCACGTTCCGCCGCATCCGCGTGGAGGCGTACGAGGCCCA
>JAICEW010000150.1 GCA_025923995.1 Vicinamibacteria bacterium
TCGGGCAGCGCGGGCCACATGGCCTGCACCGGCACCGGCGAGCGGGCGCCGATGGCGGTGGCCGCGTGGATCGAGCAGGTCCACACCTCGCGGAAGAGCGCGAACGCCTCGGTCCACTCGTCCGGCAGCTCGGCCAGCTCCCAGGCCCAGTAGCCGATCGGGAAGCGGCCTTCCAGGTGTGGCCGCAGGCGCGACGCGTGGCGGACCGCCTCCGGCGCGTTCAGGTGGACGATCGTGAACGGCAGCGGGTGCCCGCGGTCCTCGTGGGCGAGCGTCAGGTCGAACTGCCGCTGCGGCGCGTCGTCCACGTCCACGGTCGTGATCGGGTACGACACCGCCTTCAGCGCACGCGCGGTCGAGCGCGAGAGCTCACCCATGCCCGACTCGGTGCGGAGGTACCCGACGACGGTCGCGCCCTCGCGCAGGCAGAGGGCGGGCAGCTCCTCGCGGGCGCGCTCGAGCCAGCCGGACGGCAGCGCGTACGCCCCTTCCACGTGGCGCAGCAGCGCGTCCGTGTCGTGGTGCTCCTCGAACGCGCGCGGGAACGCCTCGTGAAGTCGCGCGTCCGTGCGGTGGAGCATCCGCAGCTCCTCGCCCGGCGTGTGCGCGGTCGCGGGGCACAGGCTGGCCAGCGAGGGCGGGGCCTCACCCTCGGCCTGCAGCCAGGCCAGGAACCGCTCGCGGCCGAACACCGTCTGCGCGAGCGGCTGGCGGGACTGCCACTCGGGCCGCTCGTGCCAGAGCGAGTCCGCGCGCAGGCAGGCGTGCTGCGCGGTCGCCCGCTCGAACCACAGCGCGACGTCCTCGGACAGGCCGTGTTCCGCTCGGCCGGAGTGCTCCACCCAGCCCAGGAAGGGGGCGTCGAGCGGCCACCCGATCCCGTCGGGGTACGCCGCCTGGACGTCGGAACGGCTCTCGTAGATCGCGCGCACGCGCGCGGCGGGCTGCGCGGCGAACAGCTGGCGCGCGGCCGTGAGCTCGGACGCCGACAGGCCCTGCCCCGCGCCGTGGGCCTCCAGCCAGGCCAGGAACGCGGGCGCGTCGTGCTCCTCCACGAACGCGAGGGGGAAGCGCGACTGGAGCTCCGCGTCCCGGTCGTAGAGGGCGAGCAGGCGGCGCATCACCGGGACGCTCTCCGCGTCCGCGAGCCAGGCCGCGCACCAGGCCGGCTTGAGCTTGTGATGATGGATGCCGTCGTGCGCCAGCCAGCGCATGAACTCGACGCGGTGCACGCCGCCGCCCGGCCGCCCGAACGCCCGCTGCAGGTCCTCGCGGCGCTCCAGCACTCGCCCGGCCAGCGGCGGCAGCGGCGCGCGTCGGCGGAAGGCCTCGCGCACCGGCTGCAGCAGCTTGACCGCGACCTTGCGCAGCGCGCGCACCGGCAGCGTGCGCTTCCAGCGCGGCGAGCGGTCCAGGCGCGTCCAGCCCTCGTAGATCCGCTCCAGCAGCGGCGCCGGCCCGCCCGCGGGCGGCGGCGTCACCGCCCAGGACACGAACGATCCCGCGCCGGACGGCTCGAACGGGTCGGGGAACGTGCCGGCGGGATGGCGGCGGAAGAGGTCGCGCATCTCGGTCGAGATCGGGTGGCCGTCCTTGAAGAAGCCGAGCGAGTAGGGCCAGGCGGTGCAGGTGCGGTAGCCGGCCGCGAGCAGCTCCGCGCTGTACTCCCGGGCCATCGACAGCAGCGGCTCGGTCTCGATGGTCGGATAGCGGTCCTGGTGCTTCGAGAGCGCGGTCGGCTTCGTGGGGTTGAATCCGCTCCAGTGGTAGAAGCGGACCGGGCTGCCGTTCGCGGCCGGAGCCTCGGGCGGACCCGAGAGCGAGCGGTGCTTCAGGTTCCAGTAGGCGACGTTCCAGCCCGGGTCGCGGATGACGCGGACGTGGTCGGCCAGCCCTGGCGTGAGGTCCATCCAGCGCTGATCGACGAACATGCCGTGCGTGATGTCCGAGACGCACAGGAACTCGCAGCGGTCGGCCCACCACTCGAGCAGGCGGGCCACGTTCGGTGTGTCGGCGATGCCCAGGAAGCCGAGGTTGTACGTGCCCGAGAGCAGGATGTCGCGCTCGTCGGGGTACTTGCCGTCCCCCAGGGGGCCGGTCAGGTGCGGCGTCAGGAGCACGTCCGACTCGTCCAGCCAGGCGAACAGCTCGTCGAGCGGGCGGAAGACCCAGATGTCGGGGTCGATGTAGAGGACCTTGCCGTGCCCCCGCGCGAAGAGCTCCTGCAGCAGGTAGGGCTTGACCGCCGTGGACAGCTCCATCACGTCGTAGCGGAAGCGGAACTCGGAGGGCCGGGGGAGCGCCAGGTCCGAGAGGCCGAGGCTCGTGAACGCCTCGGCGGCGGGGTCGACGAAGCCCGCGATGTCGTCGACGAACAGCACGTAGGCCGCCACGCCGGGGTTGTGGCGCAGCAGCGACTTCACGAGCGTGCGCGCGTACGCCAGGTAGTTCTTGGCGACGATCGTGCACACCGCGGGCCCTCGGGACCCCGCGCGGGGCGAAGTAGCGGACATCGGGCGATACTCGCGTCCGCTCCGATGCTTGTCAAACCCGCGCGCCACTAGACTTGGGCCCGTGCGCATCCTGTTCGTCACCCCCCGCCACCCCTTTCCGCCCTTCCGCGGCGACCAGGTGCGCGCGTGGCACCAGCTGCGCGTCCTGGCCCGTAGCCACGAGGTGACGCTGCTGGCGCTCGAGCGCCCCGACGCGGAGGCGACGGTGCCGCCCGGCGTGCGGCTCGTCACCGCTGGCCTCCCGCGGTTGGCCCAGGCCGTTGCGGTCGCGCGACACCTCGTCTCGGACCTGCCCCTCCAGGCGGCGCTCTTCGACGTCCCGGCGGCGCGCCGCGCCCTGGCCGCGCTCCTTCCCCAGGGGTTCGACGTGGCGCACCTCCAGCTGGTGCGGCTGGCCCCGCTCGCGCCCGCCCTGGGCTCCCTTCCCTGCGTGGTCGACTTCGTGGACGCGCTGTCCCTCAACATCGCCCGCCGCGCGGAGCGCGACCTCCTGCCGCTGCGCCCGCTCTGGCGGATGGAAGCGGCCCGGCTCGGCCGCGCGGAGCGGGCGCTGCTGGAGCGGGTCGGCGGCGGCGTGGTGGTCTCGGAGGCGGATCGGGAGGCGATGGGCGGCGACGACCGGCTCTCGGTGGCGCCCAACGGGGTGGACGCCGAGCGCTTCGCGTTCGACGGGCGACCCCGCGGCAACGCGGACGTGCTGTTCGCGGGGAACCTGGGCTACTTCGCGAACGCGGACGCGGCGGTCTGGTTCGCGCGCGAGGTGCTCCCGCGCGTGCGCGCGCGGATCGGGAGCGCCCGCCTGCGCCTCGCGGGCGCGCGGCCCTCCCGCGCGGTGCGCGCGCTGGCCCGGCTGGAGGGCGTGGCGGTGCTGGGCGAGGTGCCCGACATGGCCGAGCAGGTTCGCACCGCCCGCGTCGCGGTGGCGCCGCTGCGGACGGGATCGGGCCAGCAGTCGAAGGTGCTGGAGGCGATGGCCGGCGGCACGCCGGTGGTCGCGAGCCCCCTGGCGGCCGCGGGGATGACGATCGTGCACGACGAGCACCTGCTGGTGGCGGACGACGCGGCTTCGACCGCCGCCGCCGTCGTCCGGCTCGTGGAGGACGGAGCGCTGGCCGAGCGCCTGGCCTCGAACGCGCGGCGCCTGGTGGAGCAGCGCTACACGTGGGAACGCGGTGTCGAGGCGCTCGAGGCCGCCTACCGGCTCGCCCGTTCGCGGGGCTGACGCGCCGCCTGTGCTAGCATCGCGCGTCCTTCTACGGTGCGGGCCTCCGGCAACGCTCGGGCGTCGCGCGTGCTCGTGCCCCGGCCTCGATCGGCGGCACGGTCGGCGCGCCCGCGGCCGCGAGCGGCAGCAGCCGCGGCAGGTAGAAGGCCAGCTTGCGACGCCCCTGGCGATCCACCATCCCGAAATGACCTTCCTCGTCATCCCGGAAGCTGTACCAGATCGTGAGCGGCAGGCCGCCGCGCACGTTGCCGTCGGTCATGCGCGAGAGGTAGTCCCACTGCCGGTTCTCGTCGTGGGTCTGCGTGCCCATCTCGGTGCAGAGGATGGGCCGCTCGCCCCCCGCGGCGCGCATCTGGGCGCGCAGCTCCTCGAAGTACTCGAGGGCGCCCGTCGCGTCGGGCGCGGGGTAGAGATGGAGCGACACTGCGTCGACGTGGGCCAGCAGCCCCGCCGCGAACGCGTCGCGCACGAACTCGCGGTCCCACACGCAGCCGCCCAGGCTGAGGCCCGCGATGGTGCCCGTGGGATCGGCCGCGCGCAGCGCCCGGGCGGTCTCCGCGACGAGCGCGACGTACGCGGCCGCGTCCGGCCGCGGCGTCCAGAAGCCGGCGATGTTCGGCTCGTTCCAGATCTCCCACACGATGCCGCGGCCGGCGTAGCGGCGCGCGGCCGTGGCCGCGAAGCGCGCGAAGGCGGCGCGACCCTCCGGCGTGCGAGGCGACTGGCCGGCGTCGTAGTGGGGGCTCGCGTAGTCGAGGATCAGCACCGGGCGCAGGCGGTTCCGCTGCAGCGCGTCCAGGAACGGGTCGAAACGCGAGAAGTCGTAGCGTCCGGGCTCCGGCTCCACGACGTTCCAGAACAGGTCCGTGCGCACGGCCTGGAAGCCGGCCTCGGCCACCTGCGGGATGTCCGCGGCCTCGTCCAGGCGCAGGTTGACGCCGAGCAGGGACGCGCCCGCCACCATCGCCAGCACCGCGCCGGTCACGCGGTCGAGTCTGCGCCGCCGCTCGGCGGACGGTCAAGCGCCGGGCCTCGCGCGTGAGCACGGAATCGCCCCGGCGCGCCGGCGCCGCGCCGCTGCTGCTCGCGGCCCTGGCCTTCCTGGTGAGCGGAGCCTCGGGGCTCGTCTACCAGGTCGCCTGGCAGCGCATCCTCGCGCTCATGAGCGGCGTCGGGATCTACTCGATCGCGATCATCGTGGCCGCGTTCATGGCGGGCCTGGGCGCGGGGAGCCACCTGGGCGGCCGCGCCAGCCTGAAGATCGGCCCGCGGCGCGCGCTGCTCACGTTCGCGCTCGTGGAGCTGGGGATCGGCGCGTTCGGCGCGCTGAGCTGCTGGCTCTACTACGACGTGCTGCACCGCCGGATGCCGTGGCTGTACGCGTCGGCCTGGACCGCCGGCGTCATGCACTTCCTGACGCTCGCGATCCCGACGCTGCTCATGGGCACCTCGCTGCCGTTCCTCGTGGGGGCGATGGTCGGCGAAGCGCGCACGGCCGGGCGCACGGTCGGGGTTCTCTACGGCATCAACCTGCTGGGCGCGGCCGCGGGCGCGCTGCTGACGCCCTGGCTGCTCATCCGCTACGTCGGCGTCCGTGGCTCCGTGTTCTGGGCGGCGGGCGGCAACGCGGCCGCCGGCCTCATCGCGATCGCCCTCTACCTCGTGTTCCGCTCGCGGGGCGCGGAGCCCGACGCGCCGGCCCCCGCCGAGCCGGAGCCCGCGAGCGCCGGCGAGACGCAGTCGTTCCCGCTGTGGATGGGCCTCTACGCGCTGTCGGGCTTCTGCGCGCTCTCGCTCGAGATCCTGTGGTTCCGGCTGCTGGAGGTTGCGGTCAAGGCCAACGCGTTCACGTTCGGGACCATGCTGGCGCTCTACCTGCTCGGCTCCGCGGTGGGCTGCCTGCTCGGCGCGCCGCTGGTCGCGCGGCTCCGCCGTCCGTTGCGCGCATTCCTCCTGTGCCAGTGCGCGCTGCTCGCCTACGCGGGGCTGGCCGTCGTGCTGCTGGCCTTCTGGCCCCTCGACCGCTTCCCGCTCCAGTGGCTCGCGGGGTACTGGCGCCAGCCCGGCGGGTTCAACCTGGCCGCGGGCGCGTCCGACCCGGCGTCGCTCGCGCGCCTGTACCTCTGGCTGCCCCTCGCGATGTTCGGGCCGCCGACGGTGCTCATGGGCTTCGCGTTCCCCGTGCTGCAGCGCGCCGTCCACGACGATCCGCGCACCAGCGGGCACAAGGTGGGCGTGCTCCAGGCCGCGAACATCGTCGGCTGCGTGGCGGGCAGCCTGGCCGTGGGCCTGCTGGCGCTGGCGTGGCTCGGCACGTCCGGCACGATGCGGCTGTTGATGGTCGCGGGCGCCGTCTTCGCGCTGCTGGGCATGCGCCGCTTCGGCGCGCGGACGCCGTTCGCGCCCTTCCTCGTGGCCCTGTTGGCGCTGGCGGTGATGCTGCCCGGCCAGCGGCGGCTCTGGCTGCGCGTCCATGCGACCAGCGACGCCCGCGCGCTCGTCGAGGAGGACGCGACGGGCGTGTCGGCCATCCTGCCGATGGACAACCCGCCCTGGCGGGTCTTCGTGGGAGGCAAGAGCCACAGCTGGCTGCCCTTCGGCGGCATCCACAGCTCGCTGGGCGCCGCCCCCGCCGTGGTGCACCCGGCGCCGGTGGACGTGGCGATCATCGGGCTGGGATCCGCAGACACCGCCTGGGCGGCCGGGTGCCGCGAGGAGACGCGCTCGATCACCGTCTTCGAGATCTCCGGCCCGCAGCCCCGCCTGTTGCGCCGGCTGGGGGAGCGCGAGGACCTGCCCGACCTGAGCCGCTTCCTGGCCGACCCGCGCGTCCGCATCGTCGTGGCGGACGGCCGCAACGCGCTCGCGCGCGACGACCGGCTGTACGACCTCATCGAGGCCGACGCCCTGCTGCCGGACGTGTCCTACGCCGGCAACCTGTATTCCAGGGAGTTCTTCGCGCAGTGCGCGCGCCGCCTCAAGCCGGGCGGCGTGATCTGCACCTGGGCCCCCACGCCGCGCGTCTACGCCGCGTTCACCCGCGGAGTGCGGCACGTGGTGGGGCGGGACGACGTGCTGATCGGGAGCAACGAGCCCATCGCGTTCGAGCCCGAGGTCTGGAAGGCCCGCCTCACGTCGCCCGCCGTCGCGTCCTACCTGGGGCCGCGCGCGGTCGCGCACGCGACGAGCCTCGTCGGGCAGCTCCGGCCCCGCAACCTCAAGGGCCGGGTGCAGCCCGCGCGCGAGACGAACTTCGACCTGTTCCCGCGCGACGAGTTCCAGACGCCGAAGTAGACTGGTCCGCGGGCCCCGCTCCGGTACCTCGATGAAGTTCGCCTACTACCAGCGCCTCGGCCGGAAGGATCGCGCGATCTACGACCGCAGCGACTCGATCCGGGAGGTGCGGCTGCCGGACGCGCCGGCGCTGCGGGACGTGGTGGGCGTCGTGAAGGCCGGCCTCCAGGCCGACGACCGCGTCGTGGTGGAGGCGGCCGCGGGCAAGCTGGCGCTGGGCATCACGCAGCTGCTGGAGGTGGAGCCGGTGGTCGTGACCGTGCTGCCCGTGCGCCCCGCGCTCCGCGGCGGCGAGCTGCACGGGCTCTACACGCGCGACGGCCGCTCCCGGCCGCGCATCCGCGTCTGGATGCGCACGGCGCGCCACAAGCGCGTGGTCGCGTTCAAGACGTTCCTGCGCACGCTGCTGCACGAGGTGGTCCACCACCTCGACTTCACGCTGTGGGAGATGCCCGAGTCCTTCCACACGGAGGGCTTCTTCCGCCGCGAGTCCAGCCTGTTCAACCAGCTGGTGCCGGAGGCGGCGCGGTCACTGCCCGTGGCGGTAGATGATCGAGACGAAGGCGCGGCTGAACCGCGTCGAGGCTTCCCCCGCTGACTCGTCCGCGGGCACGAACGTCCCGCGCTCGAGCAGGTAGGCGAAGTCGATCATCAACGGCCCGAAGGAGACCCCCGTGCCCGCGGTCAGGCCCCAGAAGGTCGGGGGCACGCCGTTGTGGTCTCGGAAGTACTGGCGGTCGGTGAACACGCCCGCGCGCAGCGGGATCTTGAGCGGCCCCGCGAGCAGGACGTATTCGACGCCGAGGCGGAACTGCTGCGTGTCGGTCTGGTCGAGGTCGTCGAGCGTGGGGTAGGGCAGCTCGCGGTACTCCGTGGGCGGCGGCGCCTCGCCCGTCTGGAGCGTCGGATTTAGAAGGAAGAAGTTGCGGATGCGTCCCTTGGACCAGAACGTCCGCGTGTAGTCGGCCGAGAGCGTGAGCGGGCTCGTCGGCCGCCACGAGACGCCGACCCCCACCGCGCCCGGGAAGTCGATGAGGACGTCCGAGCGCTCGGCGGCGTTCGTCGTCGTGACGATCGTCGGCGGATCGGTCGGCGGATCGGCCGGGCGCTCGTCCTGCCGGAAGCGCCGCAGGTCGAGGATCGCCGTGAAGGGCGTCTTGCCTACCAGGCCGAAGTTGAGGCTCCCCACGGGTGTCCACATCACGCCCAGGTTGAAGTTGATGCCGGAGTCGATGTCGTAGTCGATGTCCTGCTCGGTGGTGCGGTTCCCGACCAGCGGGTCTCGTTCGCGCCGCTGGCTATAGCCGTTGGCCCAGTAGTTGATGGTGGCGCCGATGCGGACGCTGCGCCCCATGCGGAACCCGCCGCCCAGCGCCAGGACGTCGTACCCGCCGCTGCCCTCCGTGAAGAACGTGTTCGTCTCGCGCTGGATGGTGCGGTCTCCGCGGAACGAGAACACGCGCTGGTAGCTGAGCTGCAGTGCGCCCGAGGACAGCGGGTAGGTGAAGGCGAGGAAGTCGGGCGAGTAGCCGAGGAACACGTCGGTCGGCTCCTCGTCCAGGGGGCCGCGGCTGAAGCTGGTGCGGCCGCCCGAGACCGAGAACTCGGGCCGGCGCAGGTAGCTGAGGCCAGCGGGGTTCCAGGACGCCGCCGTGGCGTCGTCCGCCCGCGCCAGGAACGCGCCGCCCATTCCGAACGCGCGCGCGCCCGATCCCAGCGCGAGGCTCGTGAACCCCTCGAAGTCGATCTCGTCGGGCGGGATCTGGGGAGGCAGGACGACCGGTTGCTGCGCCTGCGCGGCCGCCGCGGCGAAGAGGACCGCGAGCGCCACGAAGCGGCGCGGGCGGAGAAGCCAGCCGATCAGGGGCGGGAGCCGTCCGCCGTGAGCCGCCCGAGCCTCATGAGGCACCGCGCGCGAGCATACCACGGGGTGTTCAGTCTGCCTGGACGGGCCGCGCGCGCGCCGCGCCTCGAATATCATCAACCCGAATGGCCGCCCGCACGCGCCGCGCCGAGCTGCTCCTGATGACGCTCAGCGTGCTCGTGTTCCTGCTCGTGGCCGAGGGCGCCGCGCGGCTGCTCGGCGCCGGCCGCCCGCAGCCGACCGGCTACGCGCCCGTCAACACCAATCGCCGCGCCATGCGCCCGCAGAACGCGCACGGCTACCGCGACCGCGAGCGCGCGATCGCCAGGCCGCAGGGAGTCCATCGCGTCGTCTCGCTCGGCGACTCGTTCGCCTGGGGCGCGAGCGTCGAGTTCGAGGACGCCTACCCGCAGCGGCTCGAGCGCGGCCTGGCGCGCCGGCGCGGCGAGCCCTGGGAGGTGGTCAGCCTCGCGCTGCCCGGCATGAACACCGTGGACCAGGCGGCGCAGCTCGCCGACGAAGGGCTCGCGTACGGGCCCGACGTCGTGCTGCTGGGCTTCGTCCTGAACGACAGCGAGGACGCGCAGGCGGCCGAGACGCGCCGGGCCGAGGACTGGCTGCGCGCGCGCCAGGAGCGGCCGGGGCTGCTGGACCACTCGGCGCTGTTCCGCCTGGTGGCCGGGCGCGTCCGGGCCACCGCGGAGAACCGGCGGCGCATCTCGGGGTACCGCGCGATGTACGCGCCCGACGCGCCGGGATGGGTCGCGAGCCGCGAGGCGCTCGCGCGCATGGGCGCCGTGTGCCGCGAGCGGGGCGTGCCGTTCGTCGTGGCGATCTTCCCGCTGTTCGGAAACCCGCTCGACGACTCGTACCCCTTCGCGGAGGTGCACCGCACGATCGCGGAGGCGGCCGCGGCCGCGGGAGCGAAGGTCGTGGACCTGCTGCCCGCCTATCGCGGGCTGCGCTGGGAGCTGCTGGTCGTGGACGGCGTGGACGACGAGCATCCCAACGAGATCGCGCACCGCATCGCGGCGCAGGCCCTGCTGAAGGCGCTCGACGACGTGATCCCGCACACCGCCGCCGCGCCAGCGGCGGCGGAACACGATCCCGAGCCGACGTCGCGATGAGCGCGACATCGGGGGACGAGCGGTCGGCGCCTCGGTTGTGGCTCATCGTCGTCGTCGCCTTCGTCGTTCGCCTCGCCCTCCTCCTCGCCACCGACCGCGTCGAGGTGGACGTCCTGCGCTACTTCAAGGTCGGCACCCACCTGCTCGACGTCTCGTGGAACCCGTACCAGGCCCCGCGGCTCTACCCGTATCCGCCGGTCTGGATGTGGGCGGAGGCGGGCAGCGCGTGGCTCGCCCGCGCGAGCGGCCTGAGCTTCGCCCTGCTGGTTCGCCTGCCGGTGCTGGCGGCCGAGCTGGCCCTGGTGGTGCTGATCGCGCGCAGGGCCGGCCCGACGGCCGCGTGGGTGTACGCGCTGCATCCGGTCAGCCTGCTGGTGTCCGCGTGCCACGGCCAGTTCGACGCGGTCGCGATGCTGTTCGTGCTGCTCGCGGTGGTGGCGCAGCGCGCGCGCCGCTTCGACGGGGCCGCGCTCAGCCTGGCCCTGGCGGTCGGGCTCAAGTCGTTCCCGGTCCTGCTGCTGCCGGTCTTCCTGCTGGCGACGCCCGCGCGGGCGCGCCTCCGCTGGGCGCTGCTGGCCACGGCGCCGGTCGCGCTCTCGCTCGTGCCGTTCGTGTGGCACGACGCGGGCGCCGTGCGCCGTGAGCTCTTCGGCTACGGCGGCGTGGCCGACTTCGGCTGGATCGCGATCGTGCGTGCGGTCCGCCTCCAGGCGACCGGCGCGCTGGCGCGGTCGGAGGCCGTGCACTGGACGCCGCTGGTGCAGGCGGCCAAGGCGCTCTTCGCGATCGCGTACGCCTTCCTCGTCGCCCGCTGGTGGCGCGCCTCGCGCCCACCGGACCTGGTCGCCATGTGCCTGGCGGTCCTCCTCCTCTTCCTCACCCTCTACGGCGCGCTCAGCGCGCAGTACCTGCTGTGGGTGGTCCCGCTCGGGGTGCTGGCCCTCTCTCGCGAGTTCGCGGCCTGGAGCGCGGTGACGATGCTGGCGCTGCTCGCCTTCTACCTCTTCCTCGCGCCCGGGATCGTGCGCCCGCTCGTGCCCGGACCCCACGCGGGGCTCGAATGGGCGGTCGGCGTGTGCGCGCAGTGGCTGGCGACCGCGGTCTGGTGCGTCCAGCACCTGCGGCGGGAGGCGGCCGCGTGAAGTCGGCGGCGATCCTGTTCTCGGGGCTCGCGCTGTTCCTGACGTTGGCGCTCACGAGCGCCCGCGGGAGCTCGTCGACCTTCGACGAGTGCGCGCACCTGCCCGCCGCGTACACGCACCTGGCGCTGCGCGACTTCCGCCTGACGCCGGACCACCCGCCGCTCACGAAGCTGGTGGCGGCGATTCCGCTGCTCTTCGCCGACGTGCACATGAAGCCGGACGACGAGGCCTGGCGCCTGCGGCGGCAGTGGGAGTTCGGCAAGCGCTTCCTGTACCGCTGGAACGACGCGGACCGCCTGTTCTTCCGTGCGCGCGCCGCCGTGGCGGTGCTCGCGTGTGCGCTGGCGGCGGGCGTCTTCTTCTGGACGCGGCGTCACTGGGGCCTGGCCGCGGCGTCCCTCGCGCTGCTCCTGTGCGTGCTCAGCCCCGACGTCCTCGCGCACGGGCAGATCGTGAGCACGGACCTGGGTGCGGCGCTGTTCGTCTTCCTCGCGGTGGCGGCGTTCGAGCGCGCGACCGAGCGGGCCACCTGGGGACGCGTGATCGCGTCGGGCGCGGCGTTCGGCGCCGCGCTCGCGACCAAGTACTCCGCGCTCGTGCTCGTCCCTGTGCTGGGCCTGCTGTCGGTCGGGACGCTGTTCTGGCGAGAGCCGATGCGGATGGCGCTCACGCGCGCGCGGGCGACCACTCCGGCCGCGGACGACCGGCGCCGTCGCGCCATCGACGTGCTGGTCGTGCTCGCGGTCGTGGTCGCGGTCGCGTGGCTCGTGATCTGGGCCGCGTACCTCTTCCAGCCGTCCTTCAGCGCCGACCCCGAGGTGAACGCGGCCTTCGAGTGGGAGCGCGTGCGGCCGGACAACCCCTTCTTCGCCGAGCCCATCCAGCTGGCGCGGCGGCTGTCGCTGCTGCCCGATCCCTACCTCTTCGGCTTCTTCCGCTTCGTCAAGCACTCGGAGGCGCGTCCCTCGTTCCTGATGGGGCAGCGCTCGGAGGTCGGGCACTGGTACTACTTCCCGGCGACGTTCGCGCTCAAGACGCCGATCGGCCTGGTGATCCTGCTGGGGATCGCGCTCGGGACGGCGCGCCGGGACACCGCCCCGGCGCGCGTCCTGTGGTTCCTGTGGCTGCCGGTCGCGGTCTACCTGGCGCTCACGCTGACGCGCGGGCTCAACATCGGGCACCGGCACCTGCTGCCCATCTATCCCTTCCTCTTCGTGGCGGCCGGCCGCTGCGCGACGCTCCTCCGCGGCTCCCGACCGCTGGCGGCGGCCATCGCGGCGGCGGCGGCCTGGGCCGCGCTCTCGGTCGCCCGCGTCCATCCGCACTACCTCGCGTACTTCAACGAGGCGGCGGGCGGGCCGGCGAACGGCTACCGCCTGCTGGCCGACTCGAACCTGGACTGGGGCCAGGACCTCAAGCGCCTGCCGGCCTGGCTCCGCGCGCACGGCGTCGCGCACGCGAAGCTCTCGTACTTCGGCACGGCCGACCCCGAGTACTACCGCGTGCCCGCCGACCTGCTGCCCGGCTACATGCTCCCGCGGCCGCGCCAGGAGATCCGCAGCGTCGTGCCGGGCGACGTGGTGGCCGTGAGCGCCACCAACCTGGCGGCGGTCTACGTCGAGCCGGACGTGCGGCCGCTGATGGCGCTGCTGCGCGCGCGCCAGCCGATCGGCCAGGTCGGATACTCGATCCTCGTCTATCGTGCCGACTTCACCTGGCCATGAACGCCCGCCTGCGCTCGACCGTCGCGAACCTGGGGCTCATCGCGTCCTCGCTGGTCGTGGTCCTCGTGCTCCTCGAGGCCGGGCTGCGGCTCTCGGGCATCGCTCCCACGCGCTTCGCCAACACGGCGCGCCTCCGCGACGGCCAGGGTTGGCTGCTCCTCGACTGCTACCCCGAGAACCCCGGACAGGCTTTCGACGTGGACCTGCGCGATCCGGCGGTGCGCGCGCGGTATCGCGCGGCGGGCGTCGTGCGCGTGGACGCGGTGGCGTCGCGGGCGCCGTTCGCGGTGGAGTTCCGGTACAACACGCTCGGCTTCAGGGACGTGGAGTGGGGCGACGCGCGGCCCGGCGTCCGCCGCGTGATCGTCCTGGGCGACTCGTTCACGGAAGGCTGGGGCGTTCCCGAGCCGGACACGTACCCACGCGTGCTGGAGCGGCTCCTCAACGCCGCGGAGCCGGGACACTGGGAGGTCCGCAACGCCGGCAGTCGCGGGTCCGACTTCCCGGCGCTCGACGCGGCCTTCGAGCGGACGCTGCCGTTCCATCCCGACCTCCTGATCTACGGAATGGTCCTCAACGACGTGGACCGCTCGGCGGAGGTGGACGCGCGGCAGCTCTACATGAACGACTGGATCCTCGACCAGTCGCACCTGTCGTCGAGCCCGGTGCCGCACTCGCGCTCGCGCCTGCTCTCGCTGGTCGAGGACCGCGTGGCGGCCTGGCGCATCGACCGGGCCACCAGCGCCTGGTACCGCGACCTCTACGGCGAGCCCAACCGCGACGGATGGCGCCGGACGCGGCAGCGCATGCGCGCGATGGACCGGCGCCTGCGCGCGCAGGGCGGACGGCTCCTGGTGGCGGCCTGGCCGCTGCTGGCGGGTCTCGACGGCCGCTACCCGTTCCAGGAGGAGCACGACCGGGTCGCGCGCTTCTGCGCCGAGGCGGGCATCGCGCGGCACGACCTGCTGCCGGTGCTGCGCGCGCGCCCGAACCGCGACCTGGTCGTCCATCCCGCCGACCGCCATCCCAGCGTCGTCGCGCACCGCCTGGCCGCGGAGAGCCTGGCGCCGGCCGTCCACGACCAGCTCGCGCGCTGATCGCGAGGCGTCAGGGCAGGATCCAGCAGGCGCGGAGCACGACGCACGCCGTCGCCAGCAGCAGGCCGAGCGCCGCCGCGTCGCGCGCGTCGGGGGCCCGATCGCCCAGCGCGGCCGGCAGCGCGAGCGCCATGAGCGGCACGCCGATGCGGCCCAGCTCGCCCCGCACGGTCCCGGTGAGCAGCAGGACGGCCAGCGCGGCCACGAACGCGACGCGGTAGCGCGGCCGTGGGCCATCGGGCGGACGGCCCAGGCGCAGCGCGCCCACCGCTGCGAGCGGAGCGCCCAGGAACAGGGCGAAGTCGATCGGGTTGAAGGCGAGCCAGAGCGCGTACGAGCGCGGCGCCGTGTAGGTGTCGCGGTGGAAGGCGAGCGCGGTCCTGGCGGCCGCGATGGGCTCGTGGCCCAGGGCGGCCGTGAGCGCGAGGCCGGCCAGGCCGGCCAGCGCCGCGACCATGATCGGGATGCGGCCCCGACGCCACCCCAGCGCGGCCAGCATGGACGCGCCGCCGACCGCGACGAACGCGAGCGCGCCGTAGGACAGGAACGACGCCGCGAACGCCAGGGCCCCCGCGGCGGCCGCCGCCGCCAGCCGCGTGCGCGGGGTGTGGGCCGTCAGGGCGACCGCCAGCAGCGCGACCGCGCCCGCGACCGGGAACGCGAGCGCCTGGTCGAGCTGCGGCGACATCAGCGCCGCGCCGGGCACGAGCGGCCACAGCGCCGCCACCCGAGCCGCGTCGAGCGCGCCCGATCCCAGGACGCGCAGCAGGACCGCGATCGGCACGCACGCCGCGGCGCACAGCCCCAGCACCGACAGGCCGCCCA
>JAICEW010000151.1 GCA_025923995.1 Vicinamibacteria bacterium
GACGCCGAACCGCGCGGCCGTCGCGCTGCTGCCGCCCGAGATCACGGGCAACCCCGCGATCGTCCCGCCGCCCGACGTGCTCCGCCGCGTGGAGCTGATCGAGGACATCGGGGACGCGACCGTGCTCTACGACCGGCTGTGGACGGAGGTCAAGGCGGAGCGGTAGGCGAGGAGGCTGACGCAGCAGCGTACCGCTACTTCGCGCGCGGGGGTCGATCGAGGATCTTGAAGCTGACCGGCGCTCTCGCGATGGTGGCGACCGGGCGGCCGTCCTTCTGCGCGGGCTTGAAGCGCCACTCGCGCACGGTCTCGAGGGCGGCCTGGTTGAGCTCCTCGACCGCGCGAGCCAGATCCGCGCGCGGCGGGTCCTTCGGCGGGACCACCTTGGGATCGCGGACCCGACCCTTGGCGTCGATGACGAAGTCCACATGCACGGTGCCGTACGCACCGACCTGGAATGCGTGCGACGGATAGCGGGGCACGGTTTGCTTCACGATGCTGGGGCCGACGTCGTAGTCCTTCACCAACTCGTACGGCTCGGTATCGCTTGCCTTCTTGTCACCGTCGCCCGCCGTCACGGGCAGCCCAACCGAAAGGACCGAGATCAACACGCCGGCGATCCCACCGATATGCATGAGCGGACTATACGCCGCCTGCTCGCGCGTCAAGGTGCGTTCCTGTTCTCGTCAGCGGGCGCCGCCCAAAGCTCCCAGCGCACTTCCGTGAACGGAAGGCCGTCCGCGGGCACGATGGCGAAGCGCAGCGTCCCTCCCGGCAGCGGGGGCAGGTCGAGGTCGGTCTCGCGCAGGGAACGGAACGCGTTCGGCTCGACCGGCGGGTACGTGCTCACGTACGCACCGTTCACGAAGACGTGCGCCCGCTGCTCGCCCGCGGTCGCCTCGAAGCGACGTCGCAGTCGCAAGGCCGAGCCGGTGTCGACGCGGAACGTGAAGCGCGACGCTCCGGCCGTCCGGCGGCAGGACACGTAGTCGAGCGGGGCCTCCGGCTCGCCCTCGAACGCCCCGGTGCGGTCGCGGCAGATCTCGTCGCCGTCGACCGCGTACGCGGCCAGCCGGCGCGACTCGGCGTCGCCCACGTCCAGCACGGCCCGGCGCTCGAGCGAGGCCGCGCGCCCGGCGTAGAACCAGGCGACCCTTCGCGCACGCATGTACAAGTCCCCGGTCGGCCCGCTCTCGAGCCCCACCTTCAGCGCCGACGCGAACGGGATCGCGTCGGTGAGGAAGAGCCGGTACATGGACGTGCGGTCCTCGCCGTCCGGCAGGACGTCGTGCGCGGGCGAGCCATGCGTCCCCAGGCGGAACGGTCCCTGGTCGAAGTAGAACCCGCCGCCGATGAAGTCCTCGACCCCGGTGCCGTAGAGGGCGGGGTGCGCGGAGCCGTCGACGAAGATGCGCTCGTCTCCTTCCAGGTACTCGCGACCGTCGATGCCGACGGACTGCAGCTCCGCGTAGACGCCAACCCAGCGCCCACGCCCCAGGCCGTCGAGCAGCGGGAAGTCGGCTTCGAGCAGCGTCTTCCCGACGCGCAGCGCGCGGGCCGCGAACGGCATGCTCCCGGGCAGGGGCGGGCCCGGCCGCCGGCGCACCTCGTACCAGACGGGAACGCTCGCGCCGCCCGGGTTCACGAGGCGCACGACCGCCGACCGCTGGAACGGAATCGGGAGCCAGAGGTAGAGGACGTCCGCGGCGTCACGCCCCACGAGCGCCGACCGCATCCCGGGCGCGGGCGACGTGCCGAAGAGATCCTCGAGCGACAGGTTCACGCGCGGCTGCCCGTCGAGCTCGAGCCGGAGCCGCACGTGGGGCCAGGCCGCGGGGGGCAGCCGCAGGCGAAGCCCGGTCAACGTGCCGGGCGTGTCGTAGCTGCGCAGGACCTCGGTCTGGCCGGGCGCCAGTTGGACCTGGCGCTGCTCGAACGTGCCCGCGTCCGGGGCGCCCCACGGATCCTCGCCCTGGGCGCCCAGCAGGCGCCCGAGCGCGGACAGGTCCTCGTCGCCACGGAACGTGGTGACGCCGGCCGCGTCGCGCAGGCGGTGGAACGTGAACTGGAACCAGAGCCGCCGGTCGAGCGCGCCCACCAGCGACACCTTGCACCCGCGGCGGTAGGGCACCGGCACGTAGCTGACGTAACCGCCGCTCGACCGCTCGCGATCCGCCACCAGCGGCGGCACGAACGGCGGCCGGCGCCCCGCGAACAGCTCCGCGATCGGCAGGTCGATGCGCGGCCGCGCCTCGCCGTCGACGCGCACGCGCAGCCGGATGTCGGGGTCGAGCGCAGCCGACTGCGTCATCCAGATGCGCACGATGGCCCCGGGCCCGGCCTCCTCGAACACGACCTGCTCGTCGCCCTCGATGCGCAGGTAGCGGGGATCGCCCACGTCGGTGCGGTCGTAGCGGCAGCCCGACTGGCAGTGGCTGCTGCGCAGCAGCACCTGGTGTCCCGGCGTCGCGACGGCGAGCCGCGCCAGGTCGTCCCAGATCTCCCACGGCGGGGCGGTGGGAGCCGTCAGGGCCAGGAGGAGCGGGAGCACCGTCAGCTCCCGCTGATCGTCATCTTCTTGATGCGCAGCGTGGGTGACGCGGACGAGCCGCGGAACACCAGGTCCGTGCCCACCGCGTCCACGTCCATCAGCATCTGCTTCAGGTTCCCGGCGATCGTGATCTCGTGGACGGGGTGGGCGAGCCGTCCCTTCTCGATCCAGTGGCCGGCCGCCCCCTGCGAGAAGTCGCCGGAGACGAGGTCGACGCCGAAGCCGATCAGGTCCGTCACCAGCAGGCCGCGCTCCACCTCGCCGATGATCTGCTCGGGCGGCGTCTCCCCGGCCTCGAAGTAGAGGTTGCTGGACCCGACCGACGGCGCCCCGCCCACTCCGCGGCGGGCGACGCCGGTGGGCGTGCCGCCGATCTTGCGCGCCGCGTACGAGTCGCACAGGAACGTCCGCAGCACGCCGCGCTCGATGGGTACGTTGCGGCGCGTGGGCAGCCCCTCGCCGTCGAAGGGACGCGAGCCCAGGCCGCGCGGCCGGCGCCCCTCGTCCACCAGCGTGAGCAGCGGGGACGTGACCGTCTCGCCCAGGCGGTCCTTGAGGAAGGTCGCGTTGCGGAAGACGGAGTAGCCCGACACGGCGCGGAAGAGATGGCCCATCAGCTCGGCCGCCGTCTCCTGGTCGAACACGACCGGCGCGTCGCAGGTCGCGACCTGGCGCGCGCCCAGGCGCCGCACGGTGCGCTCACCGGCGATGCGGCCCACCTCCTCGGGCGTGATCAGGTCGCCCAGGCCCCGGCCCGCGCTGTACCAGTAGTCGCGCTGCATCTGGCCGTCGCGCTGCGCGACCGGCACCACGGACCCGGAGACGCTCGACGTGCGGTAGGAGCCGACGAAGCCCGCGCTGTTCGCGAGCACGACCGTGTCGTCGCCGGCGCTGAAGGACGCGCCGGAGGAGTTGTCGATCTCGGGCGAGAAGCCCATCGCCGCCTTCTCGGCCCGGCGCGCCCACTCGATGCGCTCCTCGGTCGGGAGCGTCTCGGGCGACGGGTCGAACATCCCCAGCTCGACGTCCTCCGCGGGCGTCCACTGGTCGGGCAGGCCGGCCGCGGCGTCCTCCCCCGTCACGCGCGCCATGGCCACGGTCTCGTCCACGAGAGCCGCCAGGGCCGCGGGCGAGAAGTCGGACGTGTACGCGAGCGCGCTGCGCCTGCCCACGAAGACGCGCAGGCCCAGCGCTTTGCTGCCCGCCTGCTCCAGCGTCTCCACCTCGCCCAGGCGGACCGTCACCGAGAAGTCCTTGCCCGTGGCGACGATCACGTCGGCCGCGTCGGCGCCGCTCTTCCGGGCGCGGGCCAGCACGTCCTCCGCGACATTGCGATAGTCCATCGGAGCATTCTGCCACGCGGGGGCTCTCGCCCCGACCGCGCCGCGGCGCTCGTCCGGCTCAGGCGGCCTTGGGCTGGTCCATGAAGGGACGCCACTTCTCCTCGGGCGGCGGAGGAGTGAGCAGGCTGACCACGACCAGGCAGGCGATCGAGGCGATCACGGCGGGGTAGATCATGTATTCGGTCACGTCGCCCTTGAACCCCCAGCTCGTGCGGAGCCACGTCCCGATGGGCTCCTGCCACACCGTGATCGCGGTGGTGACGCTCATCCCCGCCGCGATGGAGGCGGTGCCGCCGGCGGGCGTCACCCGTTTCCAGAGGAAGGCCGCCAGCAAGGCGGGCGTGAGCCCCGCGCCGACCATGGTGTAGGCGGTGAAGGCCATCTGCAGGATGGTCGTGAACTGCGTGGCCAGGAGGTACGCCAGAGCGCCCAGCACCACGATCATCACCCGCTGGAAGAAGACCACCTGGGCCTCCGTGGCGTCGGGGCGCAGGAAGCGCTGGTAGATGTCACGGGCCAGGTTGGTGGACGGGATCATCAGGAACGTGTTGGCGGTCGAGAAGATGATGGCCATGCCGGCGCCCAGGAGCAGGCAGCCTGCGATCACGGGCAGGTCGTGGCGGGCGAGGTAGAGGATGATCGTCTCCGTCTGGGGCACGTCCAGCGTCCCGCCGTTGCGGAAGGGCGGCAGGTTCCAGTACTTGCCCGCGCCCACGACGGCCAGCAGGGCCAGGCAGGTCTCGATGACGACCACGCCCACGATCATGCCCAGCACGGCGCGCCGGGCCGAGCCCTCGTCCTTCGCGGAGAAGAACTTCTGGTACATGCTGCTCTCGCCCAGCAACAGGAAGAACGTCGGGAAGAACACGCCGAAGGCCCACACCGGCCCGTGCTGGCCGAAGACCTCGAAGTGCGTCGCGGGCACCGTGGCCGCCACCTGGTCCCACCCGCCGACCGCGACGAGGGCCAGCGGCAGGCCGATCAGCACGCCCAGGACCATGAGCGATCCGTTGAAGATGTCGATGGAGACGATCGACACCATGCCCGCCAGCAGCGTGAACACCACCACCAGAAGGCAGGCCAGCAGGCGGCCCGTCTCCACGGAGATCTCCGGCACGCCGGGGAGGTCCTTGGTGACGAGGTTCAGCAGGCGCCCGGCCCCCCGGAACTGGTAGCCGGCGATCGCCAGGTAGGCCACGATGACCGTCAGCGTGCCCAGCACGCGCGCGAGCGCCGTGTAGCGCTTCTCCAGGATGTCGGCCACCGTGTACTGCGCGATCCGGCGCACGCGATGGGCGAGGAAGTAGACGATGGCGATACCGACCCAGGCCCCGGCGCTCATCCAGAGATCGCCCAGACCCTCGCGGAACGCGAGACCCGCGCCGCCGAAGAGGCTGCCCGATCCGATCCAGGTGCAGACGAGTGTGCCGACCAGGAACCAGGTCGAGACCGTGCGGCCGGCCACCATGAAGTCTTCCTGCGTCTTCGTGGTGCGGCTCTTCCACACGCCGACGGCCAGCATCACGGCGATGTACGCCACGATCGTGACGAAGAAGATCATCGGCCGCTCCTCCGCGGCTCTTGTATCACAAAGACATCGGTGCGAGCGGGAAAGACGAGCCACCTTGCATTACGAGCCGGCTGCATTAGTCTTGCCGGATGGTGCTCCGGCCCCATCCTGCCGCTGTCGCGATGGCGGTCGTCGCGGCCTTGGCGGTCCGCACCGCGTCCGCCTGCGACTCCGCGTCCTGCGTGCTGGTGACGCGCGGGCAGGACAACGTGAACAAGGGCGTCTTCTCCGTCGACCTGTCGTTCCGCTACTCGGACGAGAGCAAGCGGCTGCTGGGCAGCTCCACGTCGGACAACGTCGTGATCCCGCGCATCGACTTCGACGGCCAGCGGCTGCTGCCGGGCTTCCACCGCGAGCTGAGCGGCGACGCCAACTCGCTGCAAGCGGACCTCGCGTACGGGCTCACCTCGCGCCTCACGCTCCAGGCCTCGCTGCCGCTCTTCACGCGCAAGGCGTACGCGCACGCGCACCTGCCCGTGACCGCGCCGCCCACGACGCCGGGGACGGAGCAGCCGCCCGAGGAGGGACACGGACACGGCGGGCCCGCGGCCGCGGTCCCCATCGACCGCGACTACACGACCGACGGCTTCGGGGACACGCTCGTGGGCGCCAGCTACGCGGTGTGGGGCGCCGGGGCTTCGCGGCTCACGGCCGCCGCGGCGCTGAAGCTGCCGACCGGGCAGTGGCAGGTGCCCAACCGCTACGACGGCGGGCTGCACGATCCGATGATCCAGCCCGGCACCGGCTCGTTCGGCTACCTGCTGGCGGCCCTCTACAGCCAGGGCGGCTCGAGCCTCTCCTGGGCGGCGTCGGGGTCCTACCAGATCGCGACCGCGAACGACCTGCAGTACAGCTTCGGCGACGAGGCCATCCTCGGCCTGGGCGTCACGCGCGCGCTGCGTCCGCCCCAGAGCCGGACGATGGTGGCCGCATCGGTGCAGGTCAAGGCGCACGTGCGCGCGCGCAGCACCTACCTGGGGGCGCCGGTGCCGTCCACCGGCGGGCGCATGGTGATCCTCTCGCCGGGGCTGCGACTCACCACGCGCGGGGGCCTGGGCGTCTACGCCTACCTGCAGCTGCCCGTCTACAGCTACGTGAACGACGTGCAGCTGACGACGCGCTCGTCGATCCTCACCGGCATCACGAAGGGGTTCTGAGCCAGCGCCCGCTGGGGCGCGAACTCGCCGTCCTCCCCGCGTTCGTAGCGTCCGCGCATCGCGCCCCGGCCGATCCGCTCCAGCGCGTCCACCAGCGCGTCGACCTCGTGGAGCGTGTTGTACGCGCCGAAGCTGACGCGGACCATGCCCGGCTCCTCGGTGAGAGCGGCCTGCCGCCGCAGCGACTCCGGGATCCCCAGCAGGTGCGCGACGTATGCCTGGGCACAGAAGCACCCGTGCCGCACGCCGATCCCCTCTTCGTAGCCCAGCACGGCCGCGACCAGGCCGTGCGGGACTCCCTCGAGGTTGAAGGGGATCACGCCGACGCGGTCCGCCACGCGTGACGGGTCCGTCTCGCCGTAGAGCCGCAGGCCGGGCACCGACCGCAGCCGCGTGAGCGCGTAGGCCGTGAGCGCCTGCTCGTGACGGGAGAGGACGTCGAGCCCCGCCTCCATGAGCGCGCGTGCCGCCGCCGCCAGGGCCACCGCGCCCACGACGTTGGGGCTGCCGGCCTCCTCGCGGTCGGGCAGACCCGCCCACTCCACGTCGTCGAGCCAGACGCGGTCGACGGTCCCGCCCCCGCGGTACTCGGGCGCGCCGCGGAGGAACACGTCGGGACGGCCGACGAGAGCGCCGGTGCCGAACGGCGCGTAGAGCTTGTGCGCGGAGAGCGCCACGTAGTCGAGGTGCTCGGGATCGTCCGGGTGGCGCACGTCGATCGCGCGGTGGGGCGCCCACTGGGCGGCGTCGACCAGGATCCGCGCGCCCACCGCGTGGGCCTTGCGCGCCAGGCGGTGCACCGGCTGCACGAAGCCGGTCACGTTGGAGGCGCCGCTCACGGTCAGCAGCGCCACGCGGCCCGCGTGATGGGCCAGGAGGACGTCGAGGTGCTCCTCGTCCAGGCGCCCGTCGGGCAGCAGTCCGGCGCGCACCACCTGCGCGCGCCCGCGCCAGGGCAGGTCGTTGGAGTGGTGCTCGAGCAGCGTCGTGATCACCACCGAGCCCTCGGGCAGCGGATAGCGGTGGGCGAGCTTGTTGATGGCCTCGGTCGTGTTCTTCCCGAACACGACGGCCGCGGTTTCGGGATCGGCTCGCACGAAGCGCGCCACCGTCCGGTGCGCCTCGTCGTAGGCCGCGGTCGAGACGCGCGACTTGTAGCCGCTGCCGCGGTGCACGCTGGAGTAGAAGGGCAGGAAGCCCTGGACGGCCTCGACCACCGAGCGCAGGGGAGGCGTGCTGGCCGCGTTGTCGAGGTTCACGTAGGGGACGAGCCGGCCGTCCAGCAGGGGCACGCGCTCGTCCAGGCCCACGATCCGATCCCTCCACCGGGCGTTGGCTTGGCTCGTCATGAGGCGCACCCCCATTGGCAATCACGCCGTCCGGGGGGCGAACCCGCCAGGCTAGCGCATCATTCGCAGGTCCGGCCCGCGGGCACGGTATAGACCTCGTTCGCGGCGGTGGCGCCGAACCCGGCCACGGTGGCGCCGCCCGGGATGAAGATGCGGTCGCCCACCGCCGCGGCGCCGATGCCGTGGCGCGGCGTGGGCATGGGTGCCAAGAACTGCCAGGCGTCCTGCCGCGGGTCGTAGACCTCGTTCTGTGGGAACACGCCGTCGGCGCGGGCCGGGTTGCCCTCGCCGCCGAACACGTAGACGCATCCCCGCACGACGGCGGCGCCGTGACCCGACCGTCCCGTCGGCATGGCCGCCCGCGACGCCCAGGCGGAGGCGACCGCGTGGAAGGCTTCGTTGGTGGACAGCGTGTTGGGCGGCCGGCCGCCCATCGCGTAGAACAGGTCGCCCACGAACGCGCCCGCCACGTGGTTGCGCGGCGTCGGCATGAGCGGCAGCCGCTCCCAGCGGTCGGTAGCGGGGTCGTAGGCTTCGAGGTCCCGCCCGCCCGGCGCGCCGCCGGCCACGTAGATGCGGCCGGCGCGGACGCCGGTCACGACCGCGTTGCGCGCGGTCGGCATGGGCGTCTTGAGCCCCCACTCGTTGCGCGCGGGGTCGTACTCCTGGACCGCGTCCGTGGAGGCGCCGGAGCCGAGCGCGCCGCCGATCACGTAGAAGCGGTTGTTGACGGCGGCCGCGCCGGGATGGTTCACGGCCACCGGCATCGGCGCCGCGATCGACCAGGCGTTGGCCGCGGTGTCGTAGATCTCGAGCGTGTTCGCGGTGGTGCCGTTGGCGCGGAAGCCGCCGGCCACGAACACGCGCGTGCCGATGGCTGCCACCCCGACCTCCTGCCGCGGCTCGATCATCAGCGCCAGGCTGGCCCAGGTGTTGCCCGGCCCGCTCGACGGCGGCGTGGGGTCGGGATCGGTCGCCTCGTCGCTCCCACAGCCGGACGCGAGGAACAGGCTCACCGCGGAGAACGCGGCGAGCGCACGGGAACGAACCCGGTGCGCAGGAAGACGGGCCATGGGGGCGCTACTGGCGCGTGCCGCCCACGGTCAGCTCGGACACCAGCAGCGTCGGCAAGCCCACGCCCACCGGGACGCTCTGGCCGGCCTTCCCGCAGGTGCCGACACCCTCGTCCAGCTTGAGGTCGTGTCCGATGCGGGTGACCTTGGTCAGCACGTCGGGTCCGTTGCCGATGAGCGTGGCGCCCACCACCGGCGGGCCCACCTTGCCGTCCTCGATCAGGTACGCCTCGGTGGCGGAGAACACGAACTTGCCGCTCGTGATGTCCACCTGGCCGCCGCCGAAGTGCTTCGCGTAGAGGCCGCGCGGCACCGAGCGGATGATGTCCTGGGGGTCGTCCTGGCCGGCCAGCATGAACGTGTTGGTCATGCGCGGCATCGGGATCGACGCGTAGCTCTGTCGCCGCCCGTTGCCGGTGGACGGCATCTTCATGAGGCCCGCGTTCAGCCGGTCCTGGAGATACCCGCGCAGGATGCCGTCCTCGATCAGGACCGTGCGGCCGGGCACGTTGCCCTCGTCGTCGACGTTGAGGCTGCCGCGGCGGTCGGGGATCGAGCCGTCGTCGATCACGGTCACGCCCGGCGCGGCCACGCGCTCGCCGATGCGGTTGGCGAAGGCGGACGTGCCCTTGCGGTTGAAGTCGCCCTCGAGCCCGTGACCGACCGCCTCGTGCAGCAGGATGCCCGGCCAGCCGGGCCCCAGCACCACCGGCATGGTGCCGGCGGGGGCCTCCTCCGCCTTGAGCAGCGTGATGGCCATGCGCGCGGCCTCGCGCGCGAAGTACTCGGGCGGCTTCTCGTCGAAGAAGCCGGGCCCGATGCGGCCGCCGCCGCCCGCGCTGCCCTCGCGCCGCACGCCGTTCTCGGCCGCGATCACGGACACGCGGATCGAGAACAGCGGCTGCACGTCCTCCACCAGCACGCCGGCGGAGTTCGCGATGCGCACCTGCTTGGTCTCGTCGCCCAGCGAGACGATCACCTTGTCGATGCGAGGGTCGTACGCGCGCGCCGCCCTGTCGGCACGCTCCACCAGCGCGATGCGCGCGGGCAGGTCCAGCAGGTCGATGGCCTGCGGCGCGTAGCGCCGGTCGAACGACGAGGGCGCGATGGCCTGGGGCGGCAGCGTCTTCGAGTCGGACGCGATGTGCGCCGCGGTGTCGGCCGCCTGGGCCATGGCCGCGAACGAGAGGTCGTCGGTGTGCGCGTAGCCGGTGCGCTCGCCGCTCACCACGCGTACGCCCAGGCCGCAGGTGACCCCCGCGGAGGCGGTGCGGATGATCCCCTCCTCGAGCAGGATCGAGGCGGTGCGCTGGTGCTCGAAGTACAGGTCCGCGAACGAGCCGCCCCGCGCCAGCGCGCGCGACAGCAGCTTCTCCATCTCGGCCACGGAGACGTCGGCAGGAGTACGGGCACGATCGTCCGTCATGAATCCACTATAGCATCCGCGATAATGCGCCCATGGCTCTCCCCATCCCGCTTCTCCTGGCCCTGGCCGTTCCCGCGTCGGTGACCGACTGCGACCTGCTCTTCGCCGGCGGGCGGGTGGTGGACGGCACGGGCGCGCCCTGGTTTCGCGCGGACGTGTGCGTGGCGGGTGACCGCATCGCGGCCGTGGGACGCCTCGACGGCGTCCGCGCGAAGCGCCGGATCGACGCCTCGAAGCTGGTGCTGGCCCCCGGGTTCATCGACATGCTGGGCCAGTCGGAGGACTACGTCCTCATCGACCCGCGCGTGGCCAGCAAGATCACGCAGGGCATCACCACCGAGATCACGGGCGAGGGCGGCTCCATCGCCCCCTTGAACGCGCGCATGATCGCGGACAACGAGTCCTGGAAGGCCTTCGGGCTCGCCGCCGACTGGACGACGCTCTCCGGCTACTGGAAGGCGTTCGAGCGCGCGCGCCCCGCCATCAACCTGGGCACCTTCGTGGGCGCCGGGGGCGTGCGGGAGATGGTGGTGGGCAACGACGACCGTCCCGCCACGCCGGCCGAGCTGCAGGAGATGGAGAAGGCGGTCGCGCAGGCGATGGAGGAAGGGGCGCTGGGCCTGTCCACCTCGCTCATCTACACGCCGGGGCGCTTCGCCTCGACCGAGGAGATCATCGCGCTGGCCAGGGTGGCCGCGCGCTACGGGGGCATCTACATCACCCACCAGCGCTCGGAGGACGACGAGATCGACGAGAGCCTGGACGAGGTGTTCCGCATCGCGCGCGAGACGCCGATCCCGGCCGAGATCTACCACCTGAAGACGGCCGGCCGCCCGCAGTGGGGCCGCATGGGCGCGGTGCTGAAGCGCATCGAACAGGCGCGCGCGGAGGGGCTCGACATCACGGCCGACCAGTACCCGTACGAGGCCAGCAGCAACAACCTGAACGCGTCCCTGCCGGTCTGGATGCGCGAGGGCGGGCGCGACAAGATGCTGGCGCGCCTGGCCGACCCGCAGCAGCGGGCCAAGGCGAAGGCGGACTACCTGGCGGACGATCCGTACTGGTCCGACGGCGGGCCGTCGCGCATCCTGGTCACCAGCGTGCTGAACCCCGAGCTGCGGAAGTACGAGGGGAAGACGATCGAGGAGATCGCCAGGACGGAGAACAAGGATCCCTACGACGCGCTCATGGACCTGGTGCTGGCCGACCGCGGCAACACCGGGCGGGTGACCTTCAGCATGAGCGAGGACGACGTGCGCACCGCGCTCAAGCACCCGCTCGTCTCGTTCTGCACCGACTCCGGCGGGCGCGGGACCGACGGCCCGCTCGCGCGCGACAAGTCGCACCCGCGCGCGTGGGGCTCGGCCACGCGCATCCTCGGGAAGTACGTGCGCGAGGAGAAGCTGCTGTCGCTGGAAGAGGCCGTGCGGAAGATGACGTCGCTGCCGGCCGCGCGCGTCGGCCTGGCCGACCGCGGCCTCCTGCGGCCGGGGATGGCGGCGGACCTGGTCGCGTTCGACCCGCTCACGGTGCGCGACAAGGCCACGTACGCGGAGCCCTCGCAGTACAGCGAGGGCGTGCCCTACGTCGCGGTCAACGGCCAGCTGGTGGTGGACGAGGGGCGCATCACGGCGGCGCGTCCCGGCCGTCCGCTCAAGGGGCCCGGCTACCGGCCCTAGCCCAGCGTCTCGTAGAGGATCTTGATCCCGATCGCGACCGTGGCCAGGCCCACGGTGGCCTCCAGCGCGCCCTGGACGCGCCCCATCCGGTGCGACGTCGCGCGCAGCGGGACCATGATGACGGCCGAGAGCGCGGCCATGCCGAGGATGGACCCGACGCCGAACAGCGCGATGTAGGCCAGCCCCTGGCCGACCGAAGGCACCGTCTGCAGCGTGAGCAGGAACAGCGCGGCCGACCCGGCCAGGCCGTGCACGAGCCCGACCGCGATCGCACGCAACGGGAGGCGAGCCGGGTGCGGATGCTCGTGGCGCCCCGCATCGTGCGCCGCCGCGGGCGCGTGCCGGTGCGCGTGCCAGTGGCGCGTGCCGTCGCCGTGCTGGTGGACGTGCACGTGCACGCGCTCGCGCCGGCTGCGACGCAGGACGTCGACGCCCAGCGCCAGCAGCATCACCCCCACGAGCGCCTCCAGCCCCGACGCCCAACCTTCCGGGATCGCCCGGCCGAGCAGCAGGCAGGCGCCGCCGACCGTGAGCAGCGTCAGCGTGTGTCCCAGCCCCCAGGCCGTACCCTGCAGCAGGCCGCTCCTCAGGCTGCGGCTGCGGGTGGCCAGGCTGGCCACGGCGGCCAGGTGATCGGCCTCGAACGCGTGGCGCACGCCCATCAGGACGCCGAAGAGGAAGACCGAGAGCATCCCCGCCACGGTACCAGAACATCCGATCCGGCGCTCCGGCGCGTACAGGCAGCGGGCGAGGTGCGGTCGCCGTCGGCGAGGAGGGAACGATGGTCCTGCGCAACCTGGCGGCGGCTGGCGTCCTGGCCGGGGTCACGGGCCTCGCGGGCGCGGACGAGGCCGCCCGGATCCGGGGTACGGCCGCGGACGAGGCGGGCCAGCTCCTCCCTGGCGTCACCGTAGGCGTCCAGGCCGAGGGGGCGCCAACCCGGACGCTGCACACGGACGCGCGGGGCGGCTTCGAGGCCGCGGGCCTGCCCGCCGGCCGGTACCAGGTGGACTTCCGCCTGCCGGGCTTCGCCACCTCGGTGCGCGAGGTGACGGTGGAGGCCGGGGCCACCGCCGAGGTCCGCGCGACGCTGCGGCTCGCGCTCACGGCCGACGTCCTCGTCACCAGCTCGCGCACCTTCCGCAACCTCACCGACCTCGACCAGCCCGTCAACGGGCTGCTGGGGCTCGCCGGCGCCGGCTCCGAGGGCGTCGTCGGCGCCCGCGAGATCGCGCAGCGTCCGATCTTCCGGTCGGGCGAGGTCTACGAGTCGGTGCCCGGCCTGGTGGTCAGCCAGCACAGCGGCGAGGGCAAGGCCAACCAGTACTACGTGCGCGGGTTCAACATCGACCACGGCACGGACCTCGCGACGTCGGTCGCGGGCGTGCCGGTCAACATGCCGACCCACGCGCACGGCCAGGGCTATTCCGACAACAACTTCCTCATCCCCGAGCTGGTGGCGGGCGTGCAGTTCCAGAAGGGCACGTACGACGCGACGGAGGGCGACTTCTCGGCCGCGGGCAACATCAACGTCAACTACCTGAACGTGCTCGACGGTCCGCTCGCGAAGCTGGAGGCGGGCGAGGACCGCTTCGCCCGCGCGCTCGTCGGCGCTTCGTCGCGCCTGGGGCGCGGCCACCTGCTCTACGCGGCCGAGGCCTACCACGCGGACGGGCCCTGGGTGAACCCCGACGGCCTGCGGAAGTGGAACGGCGTCCTGCGCTTCTCCCAGGGGGATCAGCAGAACGGCTTCAGCCTGACCGCGACCGGGTACAGCGGGCGCTGGAGCTCCACCGACCAGATCCCGCGGCGCGCGGTGCAGAGCGGCCAGCTCGACCGCTACGGCGCGATCGACACCTCGGACGCGGGCGAGACGCATCGGCTGGCGCTCGCGGGGGAGTGGCGGCGCAGCACGCGCGCCGGGCTGACGCAGGTGAAGGCCTACGGCATCGACTACGGGCTCGACCTGTTCTCCAACTTCACGTACTTCCTCGACGACCCGGAACACGGAGACCAGTTCGAGCAGAAGGACGAGCGCACGGTCCTGGGCGCGTCGGTGAGCCAGCGGTTCCTCTCCCGCTGGTTCGGTCGGGACGCCGAGAGCGTCGCGGGCCTGCAGGGGCGCCGCGACCGCATCCCGCTGGTCGGCCTCTACCATACGGCGCAGCGGCAGCGCCTCGAGACGATCCGCGAGGACGACGTCACGCAGGCGAGCGGCTCCGCGTACCTCCAGACCAGCATCCAGTGGTCCCCCGTGGTGCGGACGACGCTCGGCCTGCGAGGCGACGCGTACCACTTCGACGTCCGCAGCCACGACCCCGCGAGCTGGGGGACGCGCTCGGCATCGCTGCTGAGCCCCAAGGCGGGCGTGGTGGTAGGCCCGCTCCGCGGCACGGAGCTGTACGCGAACTGGGGCTGGGGCTTCCACAGCAACGACGCGCGCGGCTCGGTGCAGACGCGCGACCCCAAGACGGGGGAGGCCGTCGACCCGGTTGACCCGCTCGTGCGCGCGAAGGGGGCCGAGCTGGGGGTGCGCACCGTGGTGGCCGGCCGCTATCACGGCGCGGTCGCGTTCTGGGCCCTGGATATCGCGTCGGAGCTGCTGTTCGTGGGCGACGCGGGCACCACCGAGGCC
>JAICEW010000152.1 GCA_025923995.1 Vicinamibacteria bacterium
CCGGTCCGGTCGGGGATCGGCTCGTAGGGCTGGACGGTGAACCCGCCGGAGGTGACCGGGCTCATCGCGCGGTAGTCCGCCGAGGTCAAGATGCGGCCGCTGTCGTCGATGCGCGGCGTGTACGAGGCCGTGTCGACCCCCTTGCGCCAGGTGAACGCGGCGCCGACAGTGAAGTTCCTGGCCAGCTCGTGCTCGATGCCGGCGATGACCTCCGTGTCGTGCGGCGCGTGGTAGTCGGTGTCGATGCGGTTGGTCGACGTGAGCGCGGCGGGGTCGTCGGGGTTGATGCCCGCGTAGTAGAGGACGCCCTCGTTCGTGAGGATCTCGTCCTTCTGCGCGAAGCCGTCGCTGTTGCGGTCCACCCAGCGGTAGGCCAGGTACGTGTAGTTGTACGTGACCGGGCTGTTGAACTGGGAGTCGAGCGGGCCGAGCTGGCCGGCGTAGCGGGCATACGAACCGCGGGCGACCGTCTTGTGCTCCTTGTCGAGCGCGTAGGTGACGCTCACGCGCGGCGAGATGTCGTTCCAGTCGACGCCAGGGACGTTCCCGTCGAACGTGAGGTCGGGCAGGATCTCGGGGAACAGCGGGTTGCCGGTGGCGGTGCTGGGCCGCAGGTTGGCCGTCTGCTTGTCCCAGCGCAGGCCGGCGTTCACGGTCAGGCGGTCACGGGTGTAGGTGTCGCCGACGTACGCGCTCGTGTAGTTGCCCTCGAAGTTCACGGAGCCGTTGCGCCACACCTGCGCCACGCGCGACGTCGGGTCGTCCGGGTCGTCGTTGTTGTGGATGGCGACGATCGAGTTCCCGCCCCACATGGCCTGCGACGTGTTCGGGTTGTGCCGGTAGCCGAAGCCGAACTTGAGCTCGTGCTGGCCGCCCATGGCGTCCGCGAAGTAGCTGCCGTCGAGCGAGTAGTTGTGCCAGGGCTTCAGGAAGCGGAACTGCTGCGCCGAGCCGTGCGCGGTGCCGGCGACGCGGTCGATGCTCAGGTCCTGGTCGTCGCCGGTCTGGGAGTCGAAGCCGTAGCCCCAGTTGTAGAAGGCGTAGCGGGCGGTCATGAAGAAGTTGGGCCCGAACGTGTGGCTCCAGTCCACCTTCCACATGCCCTGCAGCCCGCACGGCAGGCCGCAGTCCGACTCGGCGAAGAAGTTGCCCTGGTTCCACAGGGCCTCGTTGCGCGCGGCGTAGCCCGGGTCGCGCCCGATCTTCTCCTTCGCGCCCCAGAACCAGTTGGCCGAGACCTGGTCGCTCGAGCTGGCCTGCCAGTTGACCTTGGCGTTGTAGTTCTTGAGCAGGGTCTTGTCCTGGGAGGCGCTGATGAGGCGGTACAGGCGGATGTCGTTCTTGTTGTAGGAGCCCCAGAACCACAGCTTGTCCTTGACGATGGGGCCACCCACGTCGACCCCGAGGTCGTTGATCTGCTCGATGTGGTCGCCCTTGCCGTCCTTCAGGCTGCTGCTGCCCGCGAGCTCCGCGGGAGTATTGGTCGACTGCAGGTCGTCGTGGCTGAAGAACGTGCGCGCGGAGCCGTGGAAGGCGTTGGTGCCGCGCTTGGTCACGAAGTTGAGCCCCAGGCCGCCCGTCTGCACCTTGAGGTCGCCGGCGCCCGTCGTCACGTTGATCTCGTTGAAGGAGTCGAAGTCGAAGTAGCTGGACGACGCGCCGTAGGACGTGACGTCGGTGATGTTGACGCCGTCGTAGGTCCACATGGTGTCGGTGATCTGCGCGCCCTTGCCCACGAACGAGGACTGCTGGCCGGCCTCGTTGCCCGCGATGCTGACGCGGTCCACGAGGACGCCGGGCACCATGTTCAGCGCGGCCCAGGGATCGCGCCCCTGCGGGACGCGCGACAACTCCTCCTGCGTGAGCGTCGTGGCCGTACCCACCTTCCGGGTGTCGACGACCGGCGTCTCGTCGGTGACCGTCACCGACTCGGCCATGCCCGCCACCTTCAGCGAGAAGCCCACGTTCACGTTGACGCCGGTGTTCACGGTGATGTCGCGCTTGGTCGTCGCGAACCCGGCCAGGGTCACCTTGAGGGTGTACCGGCCGTTGTCGACGTTCACGAAGCGGAACTCACCCTGGGTGCCCGACGTCGTGTTGCGGCTCCCGCCCGCGGCGCCCACCAGGTCCACGGTCGCTCCAGGGAGGACCGCGCCGGACTCATCGGTGACGGTGCCGTAGACGTTGCCAGTCGATTGCGCCAGTGCCATCGGCGCCAGGGCCAGTACCAGGGCCAGCGCCATTGCGGCTCGCGTGCTTGTCATCCTCGATCAACTCCCCTCTTGGGCAGACAGACCTGTGCATCCGGCCGACGGCCCGTTCTCGATCGGTCACCGTCATGGCGACCCCGGTTTCAGGAGTGCTGGCCAGGAGTGCAAAAGGCGGACCGATGTTCGGCCGGCTGAACGTCGTGTGGAATCAGTGGGTTAGGGTACCGCGTTCAGGGCGCTTGCTACGGTCGGATGGATTCTCGCAATCCAATGCATCGGAGATCCATTCAGATGAAACACTCTTCCCGGGCAGACCGACATATAGCGTTTAGGCTTTGACACGGAGCCCGCCGGCGCGTATCTTCGTGTAGCCACTTAGTTAAAGTCATTACAAAACTTCGAGCCCTCCGGCATGGGGTGAAGGCACCGAGCCCGTCCGACACGAATCGGCCCGCCGGCCGTGGGCTGCCCTCGCGCCCCGCTCGAACAACGGTGGCCCAAGTCCCGAGCATCAACGGGAAAGCGCATCCCGGCGCTCGCACGCGAAACCCTCCATCTCCCACGAAAGGAGATCGATGATGCGAGAAAGGCGGCTGCTCGTCGCGACGGCCCTCCTGCCGCTCCTGGTCCTGGCCTCCGAGGCATGGGCCCAGACCGTGAGCTGCACCGGCGTGCCCGCGTACAACCCGACCGTCGTCTACAACGCGGGCAACCGCGTCGTCCACAACGGCCGGCTCTATCAGGCCAACGTCCAGATCTGGAACACGCCTCCCGACTACTGTCCCTCCTGCGGCTGGTGGTCCCTCGTCGGGACGTGCGGAAGCGGGGGAGGCGACACCACGCCGCCCAGCGTCCCCACCGGCCTCGGCTCTCCCGGGAAGACGGCGACCAGCGTATCGCTGGCCTGGACCGCCTCGGTCGACAACCCCGGCGGCACCGGGGTCGGAGGCTACGACGTGTACCGCGGTGGCGCGCTCGTCGGCTCGCCGACGGCCACCAGCTTCACGGTCACGGGCCTGAGCCCGAGCACCGCGTACTCCTTCACCGTGCGCGCGCGCGACAACGCCGGCAACGCGTCGGCGCAGAGCCCGCCCCTGTCGGTCACCACGAACGCCCAGGCCGCCTGCGCTACGCTGCCCGGCGTGCCCACCGGGCTCGGCTCGCCCTCGCACACCAGCAACAGCGTGAGCCTGTCCTGGAACGCCGTCACCCCCGGCGCCAACTGCACCGTGCAGTACCGCGTCTTCCGCGGCGGGGTGCAGGTCATCCAGGTCCCGGCCACCAGCTACGTCGTCCAGGGGCTGAGCGCGAGCACGACCTACTCGTTCACGGTATCGGCCATCAACGAGTTCGGCAGCTCCGCGCAGAGCGCGCCCGTGTCCGTCACGACGAACGCGAGCCCGCCGCCTTCGGGCACGAAGATCCTCGGCTACTTCGTGCAGTGGGGCGTCTACGCCCGCAACTACCACGTGAAGAACATCGACACCAGCGGCACCGCCGCGCGCCTCACGCACATCAACTACGCGTTCGGCAACGTGACGAACGGGCAGTGCGTGCTGGGGGACACCTACGCCGACTACGACCGCTTCTACGACGCGGCCGCCAGCGTGGACGGCGTCTCCGACACCTGGGACGCGGGGGCCTTGCGGGGGAACTTCAACCAGCTGCGCAAGCTCAAGGCCAAGTACCCGCACCTCAAGGTCCTGTTCTCGTTCGGCGGCTGGACCTGGTCGGGCGGCTTCGGGCAGGCGGCGCAGAACCCGACCGCGTTCGCCAACTCCTGCTTCAACCTGGTCAACGACCCCCGCTGGGCCGGCGTGTTCGACGGGATCGACATCGACTGGGAGTACCCCAACGCGTGCGGCCTCACGTGCGACCAGAGCGGGCCGCAGGCGTACGTGAACCTCATGGCCGCGCTGCGCCAGCGCTTCGGCTCCTCGCGCCTGGTGACGGCGGCGGTGCCCGCGGGCTACAACCACGTCAACGCCGCGAACTACGGCGCCGCCGCGCAGCACGTGGACTGGTACAACGTGATGTCCTACGACTTCTTCGGCGCGTTCGCGCCGTCGGGTCCCACGGCGCCGCACTCCCCGCTGACCAGCTGGGCCGGCATCCCCGTGGCGAACTTCTACGGCGACTACGCGGTCCAGCTCTACAAGAGCAAGGGCGTGCCCGCCAGCAAGCTCCTGCTCGGCGTCGGGTTCTACGGCCGGGGCTGGGCCGGAGTGCCCAGCACCAACGGTGGGCTCAACCAGCCCGCCTCCGGGCCCGCGCCCGGCACCTACGAGCAGGGCATCGAGGACTACAAGGTGCTGGCCAGCACCTGCCCGCCGACGGGCAACGTGGCCGGCACGTCGATGGCGTACTGCGGAGGCCGGTGGTGGAGCTACGACACGCCGGCGACGCTGGCCGGGAAGATGGGCTACCGGCGCGACCAGGGGCTGGGCGGCGTCTTCTTCTGGGAGCTTTCGGGGGACACCAGCAGCGGCGTGCTCGCCAAGGCGCTGTACGACAACCGCTGAGGTCACGCGTTCGCCGGACGGGCCGTGGGCGATCGCGCCCCACGGCCCGCGTCGGCCCAAAGCTACGGCTGGACGCCCGGGCGCGGGAACGCGCCGAGCGCGACCAGCAGGTCCAGGCGGGCCTGGCGCAGCTGGTCGTCGGCGATCGACGCGGTGATCTCCGCGTTGCGAGCGGTCTGCTGCGCCTCGACCACCTCGATGTTCGTGGTGGCGCCCGCCCTGTAGGCCACCTCGGTGATGCGCAGCGCCTCCGCGGCGTTGTCCGCGGCCTTGCGGATGGCGGCCGAAGCGCGCTCGAGCCGCACCACGGCCTCCTGCGCGGTCCGCACCTCGGAGCGGGCCTGCACGCGCAGCGCGTCGAGGCGCAGCCGGGCGGACTCGCGGTCCGCCACGCGCACGGCCTTGACCGGGCCGAGCGTCGGGTCGTAGAGCGGGACCTGGAGGAAGAAGACCGCGCGCCAGGTGGACGCGGGCTCGAAGAAGCCCGCCGGCCGCACGTACTGCGGCGTGAACGAGGCGACGCCGTTCGGCAGCCAGTCCTTCCAGGAGTCGCGCACGACGCGGTCGGCCGCCTCCAGCTCGGCCGTGAAGAGGCGCACGTCCGGGCGCTCGGCGAGCCAGACGTCGTCGGGTGGCGCGGCGCCCGCCAGGCTCAGGTCCGGGTCGCCGGCCGCATCGACGGGTCCCTCGGCGAAGACGGCGACGCCAAGCGCCTCCTGCGCGCGCCGCAGCGCGAGAGACGAGGCCTCGAACCCGCCCTCGGTGGTCGCGACCTCCTGCGCGGAGCGGACGTGGTTGAGCCGGCTGCCCTGGCCGGCCTCCAGGCGCAGCCGCGCGTATTCCTCGAGCGCCCTGGCGGTCTCGTTGTTGCGCAGGGAGATCTCCTGCTGCCGGCGCGCCAGGACGACCGCCAGGTACGCCTGCGCGGCGGTGAGGGCCACCTGCCGGCGGGTCTCCTGCGCGGAGATCGACGCCACGCGCACCTGGTCCGCGGCCTGGTTCTTCGCGGCCCAGCGGCTCGGCGCCAGGAAGGGGAACGACGCGGTCGCGTTGAAGGTCGACTGCCTCCGCGGCTGCGTGATGTTCCCCTCGAAGCCGCGCGCGTCGTCGAGGATCGTGGTGCCGGCGGTGCCGAAGACGGTCGGCCGGAAGACGGACCGTGCTTCGTCCAGCAGCGCCTGCGCGCGACGGATGGCCTGCTCCGCCTGTCCCACCGTGGGGTTGCGCTCGAGCGCGCGGCGCACGGCTTCGTCGAACGTGAGGACCGCCGGCGCCGAAGCCGCCGGGGCGTCGGCCACGGCCTGCGCGCGTGCAGCCGCGGGGGCGAGGACCGTGACCGCGATCGCGAGGGCCGCCCTACGCATGGACCTCTCCGTCGGAGGCGACGGCCCCCGGGGAGTCGTCGGCCCGGTGTCGCACCTTCCCCGGCGCCAGCGTCCGGATCATCACGTAGAGGACCGGGATGAAGATGACGGACAGGAACGTGGAGGCGAGCATCCCGCCCGCGACCGCGGTGCCGACCGAGTTGCGTGCGCCCGCGCCGGCGCCCGTGGCCACCGCGAGCGGCATCACGCCCAGGATGAACGCGAAGGACGTCATGAGGATGGGCCGCAGGCGGATGCGGGCTGCCTCGAGGGCCGCGTCCACGATCGAGCGTCCGCCCTCGCGCAGCTGCTCGGCGAACTCGACGATCAGGATCGAGTTCTTGGCCGCCAGGCCGATCAGCATCACCAGGCCCACCTGGCAGAAGACGTCGTTGTTGAGGCCGCGGATCCACTGCGCGCCCAGCCCGCCGACCACGGCCAGCGGCACGCCCAGCAGGATGATGAACGGCAGGATCCAGCTCTCGTACTGCGCGGCCAGCACCAGGTACACGATCATCAGGCTGAGCGCGAACATGAAGAGCGCCTGCGCGCCCGCGCGGATCTCCTCGCGCGACTGCCCCGACCACGCGAAGTCGAAGCCGGGGGGGAGGCTCGCGCGCGACACCTCCTGCATCGTCTGCAGGGCCTGGCCGGAGCTGACGCCGGGGGCGGGCGCCCCGTTGATCTCGGCCGAGCGGAACAGGTTGAAGTGGTTGATGACCTGCGGCGCCGTCATCTCCCGCGCCCGCACCACGCTCTCGAGCGGCACCATCTCGCCGTCGCTCGCCCGCGCGTAGAGCCGGCCCAGGTCCTGCGGGGTCGCGCGGAACTGCTGGTCGGCCTGCACGTAGACGCGGTACGACCGGTTGTTGAAGTCGAAGTCGTTCACGTAGGCCGAGCCCAGGAACACCTGCAGCGCGTCCGTGACCTCGCGCAGCGGGAGGCCCAGGCTGCGTGCCTTGTCGCGGTCGATGTCCACGACCAGCTGCGGGTCGTTCGCGCGGAAGGCGGAGAACAGGCCGACCACGCGGCCGGTCTCGCTCGCCTTGGCCTGGATGGTGGCGATGGCGTCGGCCAGCCCTCCCACCTCGCCGCCCGTCTGGTCGAGGAGCTGGTACTGGAAGCCCCCGAACACCGAGAGGCCCTGGATGCCCGGGGGCGCGAAGGGGATCACCAGCGCGCCCGGGATGCCCATCATCGGCCCGCGCACGCGGTTGAGCACGGCCGCGAGCGAGTGGTCCTGGCCCCGCCGCTCCTCGTAGGGCTTGAGGCGCGTGAAGATCAGGCCGTTGTTGGGCGTGGCGCCCGAGAAGCTGAAGCCCGCGACCGAGAAGGCCGCCTGGATGTCGGGGTCCTTGAAGAGGATGGCCTCCGCCTGCCTGGCGACGTTGGTGGTGTAGGAGAGCGACGCACCCGCCGGCGCCTGGATCACGGTGATGAAGTAGCCCTCGTCCTCCTCGGGCACGAACGCGGAGGGGACGCTGCGGAAGAGCCACCAGGCGGCGGCCAGGAAGAGCACGAACAGGCCGAGCATGAGCGGCCGCGCGCCCATCGCGTGCTTGAGCTGCTTCATGTAGTAGGCGGTGCCGCCGTCGATCACGCGGTTCACCGCGGTGAAGAAGCGGCCGTGGCTGTGCCTCTCCCGGTCCAGCAGCAGCGCCGACAGCGCGGGCGTGAAGGTCACGGCGTTGAAGACCGACAGGACGACCGCGAAGGCGATGGTCAGCGAGAACTGCTGGTAGAGCCGGCCGGTGGTGCCGGGGAAGAAGGCCACCGGCACGAACACGGCGACCAGCACGATGCCGATGACCACCACGGCGCCGAAGACCTCGCGCATGGCGTCGATGGCGGCCCGGTAGGCCCCCTTCTTCTCCTCGCTCATGTGCCGCTCGATGTTCTCGATCACCACGATCGCGTCGTCCACGACGATGCCGGTGGCCAGCACGATGCCGAACAGGGTCAGCGTGTTGATGGAGAAGCCGAACAGCTTCACGAACGCGAAGGTGCCGATGAGCGAGACGGGGATGGTGATGGCGGGGATGATCGTGCTGCGCCAGTTCTGGAGGAACAGGAACATCACCAGGATCACGAGGGCGATGGCCTCGGCCAGGGTGATGAGCACCTCCTTGATCGACTCGCGCACCACGCCGACGTTGTCGAAGGCGAGGCGCCACTCCAGCCCGGGCGGGAAGTTGCGCTCCAGGCGCGCCATCTCCTCCATCACGCCCTGGTAGACGTCGAGCGCGTTGGCGGTGGGGAGCAGCTGCACGCCCATGCCGGAGGCCTCCAGCCCGATGAACCGCAGGTTGGAGGAGTAGGTCTCGGCGCCCAGCTCGACGCGCCCCACGTCGCGCACCCTCACCAGCGTGCCGTCCTTCCCCGCCTTGACCACCACGTTCTCGAACTGCGACGGCTCGCTCAGGCGCCCCAGCGTGCGGATGCTGAGGTTGAACATCTGTCCCTGGTCGGCCGGGGCCTCGCCCAGGGCGCCCGCCGCCACCTGCAGGTTCTGCTCGCGCAGCGCGTTCACGACGTCGCCGGCCGTGGTCGCGCGCGCCGCCAGCCGCGCCGGGTCCAGCCAGAGGCGCATCGCGTACTTGCGCTCGCCGAAGATGATCACGTTGCCCACGCCCGGCACGCGCTTCAAGGCATCGCGCACGTAGAGGTCCAGGTAGTTGCTGATGAACTGCGCGCTGTAGCGGTTGTCGCGGGAGAAGAAGCCCAGGCCGCCCATGAAGCCGGCCGTGTTCTTGGTGACCGTGACGCCGGTGGTGCGCACGTCGGCCGGGAGCCGTCCCAGCACCTGGTTGACGCGGTTCTGCACGTCCACCGCCGCCAGGTCCGGGTCGCGCCCGACCTCGAAGAAGACGTTGATGGTGCAGACCCCGCTGTTGGTGCTGGAGGACTGCATGTAGGTCATGCCCTCCACGCCGTTCACCACCTGCTCGATCGGCGTGGTCACGGCGCTCTCGACCGCCTGCGCGTTCGCGCCCGTATAGAAGGCGATGATCTGGACCGACGGCGGCGTCAGCTCCGGGTAGCGGGCGATGGGCAGGATGGGGATGCAGATGGCGCCGGCCAGGATGATGAGCAGCGAGCACACCGTGGCCAGGATGGGGCGGCGGATGAAGACGTCGGAGACCATCGCCTAGCCCTCCTTCCTCCCGCCCGTCGGGACGGGTGGGTCGGAGGGGGGCGGCGCGGGCGCGGTCGCGCTGACGGGGGCGCCGTCGCGGATCTTCTGGACGCCCGAGACGATGAGCTTCTCGCCCGCCTTGAGCCCGGAGGTCACGACGTAGTCGTTGCCCACCACCGGCCCCGTCTCGACGGAGCGCTGCCGCGCGACGCTGACGCCACCCCCGCCGGGCTCGACGACGTACGCGAAGAACTGCCCGTTGATGCGGTTGAGCGACACGATCGGCGCCGTCAGCGCGGGCGTCTCCTCCCAGACGATCTGCGCGCGCACGTACTGCTCGGTGCGGAAGCCGGCCGCGTGCTCCAGGTCCGACTTGGCCAGCACGGACTGCGTGGCGGGGTCCACGGACGGCGAGACGAACGTGATCGCCTCCGTGGCCAGCCGCCGTCCCGCGTCGTCCACCATGTGCACGGGCAGGCCCACCTTCAGCATCGAGGCCTGCTGCACCGGCACGTGGATGTAGACCTCCAGCCCGGCGTTCTGGTCGATGGTGGTGAGCACCGTGGAGCGCGTGACGCTGTCGCCCACGCGCACGGGGATGTCGCCCAGCACGCCGCTCACGGTCGCCTTCACCTGGTGGTAGGCGAGCGTCACCTTCTGCTGGTTGATCTGGGCCTCCACCGCCTTGAGCTGCGCTTCGCTCGTCTCCAGCGCGGTCTGGGCCTGCTCCATCTCGGACTGGCTGGACGCGCCGGCCTCCAGCAGCGTCTTGAGCCGCTCCGCCTGCTGCCGCGCGTAGACCACCTCCGCCCGCCGCGCGGCCCGCTGCGACTCCAGGTTGATCACGGCCGCCTGCTGGACGCGCGGGTCGATCTCCAGCAGCACCGCGCCCGGCTCCACGCGGTCGCCCGACTGCTTGAGGATGCGGGTCACGAAGCCCTCGACCTGCGGCTGCACCGTGGCGGAGCGGCGGGAGCGCACGGTGCCGACGAACTCCGTGGTGCGCTCGACCGGACGAGCCGCCAGCGTGATGGCCTCGACGTTCGTGGGCGGCGGGCCGGCCGGCGCCTCGCCGCCCCTCCCGCAGGCGGCGGCCGCGAGGAGGACCGCGGCCAAGGCCAGCCCGCGGGGACGTCGCAAGGTCGTGGGGGCGGTCGGGAAAGGCATCTGTGGTCCTTGCTCCATGAGTTCGGCAGGGCCGCCCCGGGCGCGGCGGCCGCCAGGTGGGTCAGTCTGGGCCTCGCATCCTGTGCCTTTCTGAGACTCTACACGCTGGCGGCCCCGCGCGGGGACCGCCGAGGCGGCGGCGCGGTCAGCCCTTGGTGGGATAGGGGTATCCCTGTCGCAGCGCGGTGTCGAGCTGGCCGTCGCTCCCGTAGATGTCGTCCACGAAGAAGAGGACGCCCTCCGAGTTCACGTGCACCGTGTCGTAGAAGAGGATGACGGTGAGCGGCTCCTTGAGGTTGACGCGCGTGGGGCGCGTCCCCTGCATGGCCTTCTCGATCGGCTCGCGGCCCCAGTCCGGCTGGTCGCGCAGCACCCACTCGGCGAAGCGCGTGGGGTCCTCGAGCCGGATGCAGCCGTGGCTGAAGTCGCGGCGCGCGCGGGAGAACAGGGACTGCGCAGGCGTGCCGTGCATGTAGATGTTCTGGCTGTTGGGGAAGATGAACTTGGCCAGGCCGAGCGAGTTCTTGGGCCCCGGCTTCTGCCGCACCTGCAGCCGGCCGGCCAGCACGTGTGCGAGGTTCTCCGGCGTGGGCGGGAGCGACGGGGCGTCGTCCTCGCCGCTGGCCACGATCTCGAGGTTCTCCCGCGCGAAGTAGCCGGGGTCGCGCTGCGCGTGGGGCACGATCTCCTTGACCGTGATCGAGTACGGAGGGTTCCAGTAGGGCCGGAAGACCACGTACTCCATCCGGTCGATGAAGATCGGCGTCTTGTGGCCGAGCGACTTGCCGACCACCACGTTCATGCGCAAGGGCTCGTCGCCGGTGGTGGGATCGGTGGCCCACATGCGGAAGAGCGGGACGTTGACGAAGACGGTGGGCCGGTCGCTCATCTGCGGCAGCCACCGCATGCGCTCCATCGCCAGCTCGATCTGGCGGACGCGGTGCGCGAGCGTGACGTCGAGGGTCGCGATGGTGCCGGCGCCGATCACGCCGTCGGGCTCGAGCCCGTGGCGGCGCTGGAAGCGCTTCACCGCGTCCACCAGCGGGCCGTCGTAGGCGTCGGCCGGCGCGTCCACGGTGAGGTCGCCGAACACGCGCAGCCGGGCCGCGAGCGCGCCGACGCCTTCCCACGGCTGTCCCACCTCGACCTTCTTCCGGCCGGCGGGCAGGGGCGGGACCGGCGGCGGCTCGCGCGCGGCCGCCGCCTGGTAGCGCGCCAGCACGCGCCGCGCGCGGGCATAGTGCGTGAAGGGAGGCTCGCGCACCGCCAGCGCGTGCTCGAGGTCGCCGCTCTCGCGCAGCTCGCGCAGCGCGGCGGCCAGGTCCAGGCGCTTGCGAGCGATCTCGTAGCCCCAGCTGAGGACGGCGGGGTCCACGCGGCCGACGTGCACCGCCGAGACGAGACGGGACGCGCAGGCGGTCAGCGCCAGGTCGAACAGGGCGCGCTGCGCGGCGGGCACCTCGGCGCCGGAGCGCAGGACCTTGAAGCGCTCAGCCAACCGTTCGGCGTCGTAGTCCTCGGGTGGCAGCCCGTGCTCCCTGGCGAGCGCCAGCCCCTTCACGATCGCGGCCAGGTTGCGATGGGGCGTGTGGCCCTCGAACCAGAACAGGCCGTCGGCCTCGGCCGCGTACAGCTCCTTCAAGGTGGCGGCGACGTCGGGGATGTCGGGCCACTTCATCTCGGGATGGTGCGCGGAGCCGAGCACGGTCGAGAGCGTCGCCGCCACGTCGGGATCGGCGATACCGGAGAACGCCGGGGGCGTGGGGGAGGCGGACGCCGCGACGGGCGGCTGCGCGCCGGCGCCTCCGCAGGCGCCGGCGGCCAGCGCGGTCAGGAGGATCGCGGCGGCGCGTGGTGCAGGGGCGACGGGGCTCGTCACGGGCCCGCAGTATAGGCCGCGGCCCGCGCGATCAGAACCAGTTGTCTCTCAGTCGACGAGGCCCGCGGTGCGCACGTCTCCGCACGAGCCGAGGAAGCGCGAACTCTGCTGCCAGCGCTCGTCGGGGTAGTAGACGAACACCAGCGAGCCCCCCTTGATGGCGTCGATGACCTCGCGGGCGACGCCCGAGCGGAGCGCGGGGCAGCCCCAGCTCCGGCCCAGGCGGCCCATGGTCCGGGCCACGGCCGTGCTCACGTAGGGCGCGCCGTGCATCACGATCGCCCGCTCGCGGGCCCTGTCGTTGACGCCGGGCTCCAGGCCGTCGAGCCGAAGCGAGTACCCGTTGCTCCCGGTGTACACCTCGCCGGTCAGGAACAGCCCCAGGCTGGACTGGTGGCTGCCGAGGTCGTTGGAGAAGCGGTCGGCGCGGTCCTCGCCGCTCCCGCGTCCGTGCGCGACCAGCTCGCGGAAGACCGGGCGCCGGCGGGCCAGGTCCAGCACCCACAGGCGGGCCTGGGTCGAGGGGAGCGAGTAGTCGATGACGGTCAGCAGCGAGGGCCGCTTGACGTCCATCGACTGCGTCGCGCAGGACGCGGCGTTGAGCGCCAGGTCCAGGACGCGCCGGCTGGGGCCGCCGGGGACGCCCAGCAGGGCCGTCGTGTCCGGGGCGGGTGCGGCGGGCGAGGTCCCGACGGGGACGAGCGCCGTGACGAGCAGCAGGAGGGCGACGACGCGGGTACGAGGCAGGGGGCGACTCCTTGCGAATGGCCGCCCTCGGTGGGCGAACTCAGCATGGTCGCCCGAAACCGGCCCCGGGGCAAGCCGTGCGCGGGCCGGGTTGACACTCTTCTCGTCTCCGCTATAGTGCTTCCATGGCAAGACGAAACGACCGCGGCCGGGAAGAGGTGCGGGCCTTGTCTCCCGCGGAGTTCGAGGTGCTGATCGCGCTGGCGGACGGCGAGAAGCACGGCTACGCGATCCTGAAGGACGTCGCGCGCCGGACGGAGGGAGGCGCGCCGTTCGGCACCGCGACGCTGTACGCGATCCTCCGGCGCTTCGTGGGGGACGGGCTGCTGGTGGAGAGCGACGAGCGGCCGGCGGCGGCCCTCGACGACGAGCGGCGCCGGTACTTCCGGCTCACCGAGGCCGGCCGGAGCGCGGCGGCGGCCGAGGCCGAGCGGATGGAGGCGGTGCTGGAGCTGGCGCGGACGCGGAAGCTCATTCGCCGGCCGAGGACCGCGTGACGCCCGACCGCTTCTTCCGCGCGCTGCTGCGCCTGCTGCCCTTCGACTTCCGCTTCGACTACGGCCGCGAGATGACGCGCACCTTCGGCGAGCAGCACCGCGAGGCGGCGGCCGCGGGAGGCGCGTCGGTGGCTCGCCTGTGGCGCCAGGCCGCGCTCGAGGTGTTCCGCGTCGCGCCGCGGGAGCACCTCTCGCAGCTCGCGCAGGACGCGCGCCACGCGCTGCGCCAGATGCGCACGCACCGCGCGTGGACGGCGGCCGCGCTGGTGACGCTGGCGCTCGGGATCGGCGCGAACACGGCGGTCTTCGGGCTGGTGTGGGCGGTGCTGCTCAAGCCCCTGCCGTACCACGAGCCCGAGCGGCTGGTCGCGCTGTGGAACCGCTGGAAGGGGACGCCCAGCGCGTCGCTGTCGGACCCGGAGTTCCTCGATTACCAGGAGCGGACGCGCTCGATGCAGATCGCGGCGCTCGGCGCCGGCCCGATGAACCTGGGAGGGACCGGCGAGCCCGAGCGGCTGGCGACGGCGTTCGTCACGACCAACCTGCTCGACGTGCTGGGCGTCGCGCCGCGGCTGGGCCGCGGCTTCCGGACCTCCGAGGAGCACGAGGGCCACGGGCGGGTCGTGCTGCTCACCGACGGGCTCTGGCGGCGCCGGTTCGCGGCGGACCCGGGCGTGGTGGGACGCAGCGTGTCCGTGGACGGCGAGCCGTTCGAGGTGGTCGGCGTGCTGCCCGCGGGGTTCCGGTTCCCGACGGACCTCCGCTCTCCCGAGACGGCCGCGGAGATGGCCGTGCCGCTCACGCTCGACCGCGCGGCTCCGCGCGCCAAGCGCGGGGGCCACTACCTGCAGGCGGTCGCGCGGCTGGCGCCGGGCGTGCCGGTCGAGCAGGCGCGCACGGAGATCGAGGGCGTGCTGGCGGGGCTCGTCCGCGAGTACCCGGACCAGCACGACCAGGGCGGCTTCGCCGTGTGGCTCGCGCCGCTGCGCGACGACGTGCTGGGCCCCGCGCGTCCGATCGTCTGGATCCTGGCCGCCGCGGTCTGCCTCGTGCTCGTCATCACCTGCGCGAACGTGGCCGGGCTGCTCCTCTCGCGGTCGGAGGGGCGCCGGCATGAGCTGGCGGTGCGGGGCGCGCGGGGCGCGGCCCCCGTCCGGCTGGTGCGACAGATGATCACCGGGGCGGGGGGGCGGGGGCTC